>NZ_CP024201.1:1596590-1915909 GCF_002749615.1 Caulobacter mirabilis | reverse complement strand
TGAAGGTGACTTTCCACATCGTCAAGTCGCAATTTTCCAAACCGGAAAGTCAGCGCAGCGCCTTGAACCACCGCTCGAGCAGGAGCGCCTCGGCCAGGCGGGCGGCGGTGCGGTCGGCGGCCTCGTAGTCGACGCCCCAGCGCTCCTCCTGCCAGGCCTCGTCGAGGCGGGCCAGGTCGTGAGCCTCCTGCCCGGTGATCTCGCCGCGCTGCAGGGCCAGGGCGATCACGGCCGAGCCGAACAGGGCCGTGGCGTGGGCCAGGGCGGTCAGGCCGAAATCGTCGAGCGACAGCGCCAGGGTCCGGGCCCGGTCCAGCGCGCCGGAGGCCTGGGGCCGGTGCAGCACGCCCTCCGCCCGCTCCAGCTTCAGGCCCAGCTCGACCTCGGCCCAGGCCAGCAGCGTCCCCCAGCGGATCTCCTGCTCGGCGATCAGCCCGGCGGGATGTTCGGCGAAGTAACAGATCAGGTCGGAGCCGGCGTAGCGGACCACCTCCTCGGCGACGTCCTCGCGCGCCTGGGAGACGCGATCGAGCGCGGTGGCGGCCATCCGCATCGCCGGCATGCGGGCGACGTCGATCTCGTCGGTCTGGGCGTCCCAGTCCTCGGCGACCAGGGCGGCCAGCGCCTCGGACGGCAGAACCAGCCGCTGGCCGGCCGGCGTCTTGGGCGCCCGCCCGTCGAGCAGCGGCGCGAAGCCGCCGTCGAGCGGCCCGACGGTCACCGTCTTGTAGAATCGCTTCGGCCGCTGGACGCCGGCGCCGCTGTCGCTCACCGCAAAACCTCTTGAGAAAGCCGGAGTTTAGGCCGGAACCGCCGCCGAGGCGACGGCCTCGCCGGTCCGGGCCTCAGTGCGCCAGACCGCTCGCCCTGGCAACCCGCGGGTTGCGGCCGTGTTGCGACGATGAAAACCGAACGCCGCACAACCGTGTTCTACTGCGTGGACGCCAGAGGAGACGCGCGTGACCGCCAGCCCCGACCTCGCCGCCGCCATCGCCGTGACCCGGTTCGGCCTGGGCGCCCGCCCGGGCGAGCTGGCGGTCGTCGCGCGCGACCCGAAGGGCTGGCTGCGCGACCAGATCCGCCGCGACGGCGCCGACCAGCCCGCCGGGCCGGCCGTCTCGACCGCCGAGCGCCTGGCCGGCTTCCGCGAGTACCAGATGGACCGGCGGGAAGCGCGGCAGGGAGATCGCAAGGACGGCGACGACCAGGACGGCAAGACGGAAGCCCGTGACCCCGTCCGCATCGCCGCCCGCATGATCCGCGAGGGGCCGGCCGAGGACTTCCTGGCCCGCGCCCAGCTGGCCGCAACGACGCCGGCCGGCTTCCGCGAGCGCTGGGCGTTGTTCTGGGCCAACCACTTCACCGTCTCGGGCGTGAAGCTGGTCACCGCCACCGTGGCCGGTCCGTTCGAGCAGGAGGCGATCCGGCCGCATGTGTTCGGGCGGTTCGAGGACCTGCTGGTCGCATCGTCCAGCCATCCGGCCATGCTGCTGTACCTGGACCAGGCCCAGTCGATCGGGCCGGACAGCCGTGCGGCCAACCGTCGGCGCCGCGCCGCCGGGCTGAACGAGAACCTGGCCCGCGAGATCCTGGAGCTGCACACCGTCGGCGTCGACGGCGGCTACGGCCAGGCCGACGTCACCGAGTTCGCCCGCGCCCTGACCGGCTGGAGCGTCGGCGGCCTGCGCGAACCGGGCGACCGCCAGGGCCGCTTCCTGTTCCGGCCCCAGGCCCACGAGCCCGGCGCGCGGACGGTGATGGGCAAGGCCTATCGCGACGGCGGCGTCGACCAGGGCCGCGCGGTGCTGGCCGACCTCGCCGCCCGTCCGGCCACGGCCCGGCATCTGTCCTACAAGCTGGCCCGCCACTTCGTCGCCGACGCCCCGCCGCCCGGCCTCGTCCGACAGCTGGAGACGGCCTGGACCAGGACCGGCGGCGACCTGGCCGCCGTGGCCGCGGCCCTGGTCGAGGCGCCGGAAGCCTGGACCCCCGCCCCGGCCAAGCTGAAGACGCCCTACGAGTTCCTGGTCAGCGGCTATCGCGCCATCGGCGCCCGGCCCGGCGCGATCCAGCAGATCGCCCCGACGCTGAACGGCCTGGGCCAGCGCGCCTTCTCACCGCCCTCGCCCAAGGGCTGGTCCGACGAGGCCGCCGCCTGGGCCGCGCCCGACGCCATCGTCAAGCGGATGGCCTGGGCCGAGGCCTTCGCCGCCCGCACCGCCCGCGGCCTGGACACCGACGCCGTCGCCGCCGACGCCCTCGGCGCCCGCCTGACCGCCCCCGTCCGCACCGCCGTCGCCCGCGCCGAGTCGCGGGAGGAGGCCCTGGCCGTCCTGCTGATGAGCCCGGAGTTCCAGCGCCGATGACCGCTCTCGCCTCCCCAACCCGCCGCGCCCTGCTGGCCGCCGGCGCCGGCTTCGGCGTCTCCCTGAGCTTCATGGGCCGCGCGCGCGCCGCCGACGGCCTCGGCCGCAAGAAGCTGGTCGTGATCGTCGCCCGCGGGGCGATGGACGGCCTTTCCGCCGCGCCGCCGGTCGGCGATCCCGACTACGCCGGCCTGCGCGGCCGCATCGCCATCCCCGCCGAGGCGGCGCTGAAGCTCGACGAGACCTTCGGCCTGCACCCCGCCTTGGCCGGCATCCACGGCCTGGCGCGGAAGGGCCAGGCGCGGATCGCCCCCGCCGTGGCCAGCCCCGACCGCGCCCGATCGCATTTCGAGGCCCAGGACGTGCTCGAAAGCGGCGCGGCCGCCGCCTACGGGACCAGCTCCGGCTTTCTCAATCGGGCGCTGGAGGCCATGGGCGGCCACAGGGTTGAGGCGCTGTCGGTCGGGACGACCGCGCCGCTGATCCTGCGCGGCAAGGTGCAGACGGCGTCCTGGTCGCCCGGCCGGGAGACCGACGGCAATCCCCGCCTGCCGGCCATTCTCGGCGACCTCTACGCCGGCGACCCGCTGCTCGGCCCGGCCCTGGCCCAGGGCCTGGAGACCGAGGCCATGGTCGCCATGGCCCGCAAGGACGCCGCGCCGGCCGCCGCCGGCATGGCGCCGGCCGCAAGCGGCGGCGGCCTGCAGGCGCTCGCCCGACAGGGCCGCGCCGCGGCCGAGGGCGTGGGCCGCACCACCGCCGGCCTGATGCGCCGCCCCGACGGGCCGCAGGTCGTGGCGCTGTCGATCGACGGCTGGGACACCCACGCCAACCAGGGCGCGGTCGAGGGCCAGCTGGCGGGTCGCCTCTCCTACCTCGACGCCCTGGTCATGGGTCTGCACGACGGCCTGGGCGAGACCTGGAAGGACACGATCGTGGTCACGGCGACCGAGTTCGGCCGCACCGCGCGGGTCAACGGCACCGGCGGCACCGACCACGGCACGGGCTCGACGGCCTTGGTGATGGGCGGCGCGCTCAAGCCCGGCGGCGTCATCGGCGACTGGCCGACCCTGAAGCCGGCGGCGCTGTTCGAGGGCCGCGACACCAGGCCGACCCTGGACCTGCGCGGGCTGTTCAAGGGCGTGCTGGCCGAGCACCTGGGCCTCGACCGCCGGGCGCTGGATACGACGGTCTTCCCGGACAGCGCCGACGTGGCGGCGGCGACCGGACTGGCGTGAGGCCGATGAGGATGCTCCCCTCTGGGGGAGCTGTCGGCGCGCAGCGACGACTGAGGGGGTCGTCGGCGTCGCCGCAGGTCCGCCCCTTTCCCTAAGAACACCCCCTCCGCCTCGCCTTCGGCGAGCCGCCTCCCCCAGGGGGGAGGATCTTGGGCCTCGACCATATGACGGTGTTCCTGGACAACGCAGACGAGGATGCTCCCCCCTGGGGGAGCTGTCGGCGCGCAGCGACGACTGAGGGGGTCGTCGGCGTCGCCGCAGGCCGCTCCTTCGCCTCAGAACGCCCCTCCGTCTCACCTTTAACAAGCCCGCCTCCCCCTGGGTGAGGATCCAGCTCTACCGCCGTCCCTTGCCGCCGCGGGGCTTGCGGCCGAAGGGCTCCGGGTCGGCTTCGTGCTCGTCGAAGCCGAAACGACGGAAGCCTTCCTTCATCTCCTTGCTGAGCGGGGCCTCCACCACGATCATCCCGGCCGACGGATGCGGGATGACCAGCCGGCGGGCATGAAGCTGCAGCTGCAAGCCCTCTGACAGTTCGGCGCTTTTCTCGTTCTTGTACTTGGGATCGCCCAGCATCGGATGGCCGATGGCCAGCATGTGGGCGCGCAGCTGGTGGGTGCGTCCGGTGTGCGGGCGCAGGGCCACCCAGGACAGCCGCGGGCCGGCCCGGCTGACGGTGACATACTCGGTCTCGGCCGGCTCGGCCTTGGGGTCCTTGGGATCGACCGGCACGACCATCTCGCGGTCGTTGATGCCCTTCTTGGCCAGCGGCGCGTCGATCCAGCCGTCCTGCGGCGTCGGATTGCCCACCACCAGGGCCCAGTAGGTCTTCTGCGCCTTGCGCCGGGCGAAGGCGCCGGACAGCTTGGCCGCCGCGCCGGGGGTCTTGCCCAGCACCAGCACGCCGGAGGTGTCGCGGTCGAGCCGGTGGACCAGCCGCGGCCGCTCCAGCCCCTCGCCCCAGGCCGACAGCAGCCGGTCGACGTGCTGGGTGGTCTTGGTGCCGCCCTGCACGGCCAGGCCGGCGGGCTTGTTCAGCACCAGCACCTCCTCGTCCTCGTACAGGACCAGGGACTTGGCGTAGGCGGCGTCGCGCGAGGAGATGGCCTTCTTTTCCGAGGGATCGGGCGCGTCCGGCAGCGGCGGGACGCGGACCTGCGAGCCGGCCGACAGGCGGCTGTCGGCCTTGGCGCGGGCGCCGTCGACTCGGATCTGGCCGCTGCGGGCCAGCTTCTGGATCTGGATCTGGGTCAGGTGGGGCCAGCGGCGACGGAACCAGCGATCCAGCCGGACCCCGTCCTCGCCGGCGTCCACGTACAGGGTTTTGACTTCCCGCGTGCTCATGCCGCCAGGACCTTTCGTATCAGGAACATGCCGGCGAACAGCGCGCCCACCGACAGGACGACCGACAGCGCCGAGTAGCTCAGCGCCGAGGTCCACTGCTTGCGCTCGATCATCAGGGCCGTCTCCAGCGAGAAGGCCGAGAAGGTCGTGAAGCCGCCCAGCACCCCGACGCCCAGCAGCACGCGCCAGCGCTCCTGGTCGGCCCCGCCGCGCAAGGCCAGGACCGCGACGAGAACGCCCATGGCCAGGCCGCCCAGCAGGTTGACGATCAGCGTGCCCCAAGGCCAGCCGGGCCCGAACAGGCGCATCGACTGGACCCCGACGAGGTAGCGGGCGACCGCGCCCGCCCCGCCGCCCAGGGCCACGAGAAGCAGTTTGTCCATGGACCCTTATGCGACGAGCCGCCGCCGGAATCCATGCGGCAGACGGAAAGTCAGCCGTCGGCGCGCCAGATCACCGGCGGCGCGGCGCGGGAAGCCTTGGCCGGAACGCTCGCCGGATGGCCCAGGGTGAAGACGGCGAAGGCCCGGTGCGTCTCCGGCAGGCCCAGTTCGGCGCGCGTCGCCGCATCGCCCAGCCACAGCATCGGCGAACCGACCCAGCAGGTCCCCAGCCCGCGCGCATGGGCCGAGATCATCAGGTTCTGCCCGGCGCGGCAGCATTCGGCGGCGGCCTGGGAGTTATCGGCCCGGGCGGCGATCACCACCACCGTCGGGGCGTTGAAGAAGACCGAGAAGTCGGGCCGCTCCGCCCAGTCGTAACCGGGCCCCGACGGGCGGTTGGCCGCGGCGAAGGCCTTGGCCCGCGCGCCGTAGCCGGCGATGCGCTCGGCGCCTTCGATGACCAGGAAGGTCCAGGGCTCGGCGCCGCTGACCGGTGTCGACGGCGCCTGGACCGCGTCCAGGATCACCGCCTCGACGAGGGCCCGCTCGACTGGCCGGGGCTGATAGTCCCGGATCGAGCGGCGTTCGTGCAGAGCCTCGATGGCGTCCATCCGCGCCTCCTCCCGGCCCAAAGGCTAGCGCCGATCGTCAACCAAGTCAGGGGGGGCTTCCACCACCGCATGTCCCCACGTTCGCGGGGACGATCGGAAGAGAGAGCGCGACGACGGGTCGCGCGCCCGCTTCAACGCCCCGTTAAGCCGTCGCGGCTCAGAATGAGGAACCCCTTGGTTTCCCTGCGTTTGTTCCCGTCCATGAGTCGAGCCGCCGACCCCCGCCTCAGCGCCGCCGACGTCGCCGCCGTCCTCGACCGGTTCGGGGGGCACGACCTGCTGGCGCGCGGCTCGGTGACGGTGATCAGCCTGGCGGCGATCCGCGACCGCACCGGCGACCGTTGGCCGCGCAGGCGCGCCGACGTCTGGGCCTATGTCGAACGCCGGCTGGACGAACATCTCACCTTCCAGGACCTGGCCCAGCGCATCGGCGAGACCGACTATCTGATCGCCATGACCAGCGAGGATGGCCTGGCCGCCCAGGCCGTCGCCCTCAAGGTGCTCGAGGAGGTGCTGATGCACTTCCTCGGCGAAGCCAACCCGCGCGACCTCAAGGTGACGATGGTCGCCGACCTGCGCGGCGACGAGGTGCTGTGCACGCCGCTCGACCCGCTGGCCCTGCGCCGCAGCCGCCCGGTCCCGCGGCCCGCGGCGTCGGCCGCGCCCGTGGCGGCGAAGCCTGCGCCGCCGGCCGTCGATCCGATCGAGGAGAAGCGGCGCAATCCCTATGTCTTCCGCACCGGCTCGGGCCTGTCGCTGCGCATCGACTTCGCGGTCGAGACGTTGGTCAGCCTGCGCCACGGCGTCCCGGCCGCCCTGCGCATCGAGCCGACCGTGACCGAGACCCGCACCGGCCGGGTGATCCCGGCTCGCGCCTTCGCCCGGCTGTCGGACGCCGACCTGGCGACCATCGACCAGGCGACGTTGGACTACGCCGCCCTCTACCTGCCGACCGTCGAGGGCGCCAACGCCCAGGCCCTGATCGCGCCGGTCACCTTCCGCACCATGGCCGCCAGCAAGGGCCGCCAGGCGCTGATGGCGACCGCGCCGCACGAGCTGCTGAAGGCGCGGCTGGTGATCGAGCTGGTCGACGCCGGCGACGGCGCCCCGGCCGGCCGGCTGATCGAGGTGACGGGCCTGCTGCGCACCGTCTGCCGCGGGGTGTTCGCCCGGGTCCAACCCGGGCCGGGCGACATCAGCCACCTGCGCGGCGCCCGGCTGATCGGCGTCACCCTGGACGCCGGCGACCTGCCCGCCGACGAGAGTCGCCAGGCGGCGCAGATGCTCGACTTCGGCAAACAGGCCCGCGGCCTGGCCCCGACCCTGGCGGTGCAGGGCCTGGGCGCGGCGGTGATGTTCGACGTGGCCAAGACCGCCGGCCTGACCCATGCGGCCTTGCGCTCAGCCCCCGTGACGGCCGCGACGCCGGCGTTGGCGTCCTAGGCTCCTTTCGGGTCATCCCGGCCGGAGCGCAGCGAAGAGCCGGGACCCAGCCTTCAACTCACGCGACCTTCGATCTGGGTCCCGGCTTTCGCCGGGATGACCGGAGTTGACGCCCTAGCGCCGCTCGCCGCGCCCCACCACCCGCACGATGTCCCGCGCGTCGTAGACGTCGCTGTCCGCCGGCTTGGCCCCCTTGCCGGCCAGGACCTCGATCGAGCGGGAATAGGACGGCCCGCCCGACAGGTCGAAGCTGGTGCCGATGCCGATCCCGACCGAGGAGCCGCTTCCGCGCCAGCCGCCGCCGCTCCAGCTGGACGTGCCGCCGCCGACCGAGACCCGCGGACCGCCGCCGGACGGCTGGCCGTCGCGGCGGTCCTGGCGGTCGACGACGCGGAACCAGTCGTAGCCGTCGGCCAGCGACACCTCCGCCGCCCGCAGCAGGGCGTAGTCGGCGACCTGGCTCATAGGCGCGCCCGGCCCGCCATTGAAGGTCACGCGGTAACGTCCTGATTCAATGCGATAATCCGAGAATCCGACGCCCGTCTGCCCCGGCGCCGGCTGGTAGACCGTCGGGGTGGTGGCGCAGGCGGCGAGCGACAGCGCGAGCCCGGCGGCGATCAGAACCCTGTGCATTGGCCGTATCTCCTTCGGCCCGTCCCTGGAGACTAAGCTGCGCCCGCCGGGTTGGTTCCCGCAAGCCCTAACGCCGCGACCAGGGCCGCCATGTCGTCCGGCATCGGCGCCTCGACCGTCGCCTCGCCGCCGTCCGGGTGCGGATAGCGCAGCTTCACCGCATGCAGCATCAGCCGCGGGACCTCATGGCCGCTCACCGTCAGAGCGCCGCCGTAGCGGACGTCGCCGACGATCGGCCGGCCCAGGCTCTGCATGTGCACCCGCAGCTGGTGCATGCGGCCAGTCTCCGGCGACAGCTCCATCAGCGCCGCTTCGAGCGTGGCCGCCAGGGTGCGATAGCGGGTCCGGGCGGTCTCGGCGTCGGGGTGGTCCGCGTCGGTCGTCCGCATATAGGCCTCGCGCCCGATGCTCTCGCGGCGCAGCGGCGTCTCGATCACGCCGCCCTTCGGCGACGGCGCGCCGGGCGCGACGATGGCCAGGTAGGTCTTGCGAAAACGCTTCGCGATCATGGCCTTGCCGAGGAAACTTGCAGCCGGCTTGGTGCGCGCGGTCAGGATCACGCCGGAGGTGTCGCGGTCCAGGCGATGGACCAGCCGCGGCCGACTGCCGCCCGGCTTGGCGAAGGCCCAGAGCAGTTCGTCCAGCGTATTGGCGTTGATCCGCCCCCCCTGGCTGGAGAGGCCGGGCGGCTTGTTGAGCGCGATGACCGACGGGTCCTGATGGATCACCAGAGCCCGCGTGAAGGCGATCTCCTCCGCGGTCAGAGCGATCGGCGTCTCGTGGGCCTTGGGCTTGCGCGGCGGGCGGGGACTCATCGGATCCGGCTTCCCGATTGCATTCTAAGGGAAATTCAACTTATGGTTAACGATACTGTCCCGTCACGGGAGGGGTCGAGATGATCTCCGCACGTGTTGGTCTACGCCTTCGAGGCGCCTTGGACGGGGCCTTCCTATCCCTCGCGGCCGTTTTCGCCCAGCCCCCTGCCCCATCTTCCGCCCGGACCGCGTCGCCGAAGCCGCGGGACGGGCCGCGCAAACTGTTCGACGGCATGCCGATGCTTCCCTGACCTCTTCCAGAGACATCGGATGAGCGCCGGGAGGTCCCACCCCGGCCGGCCGCGAGACGCCTCCGCCCCGCCCCCCGGGGATGTGGACGCCCGGCGCCGTCGATCCTGGGGGGCGGAGGCGCCGTCTTCGCCCCTCCTTTTTGAGCGCCGCTAGCGCGGCATCTCGGCGATGTTCTTCCAGACCATCGGGGCCAGCTGGCGGAAGTCCGGGTGGTGGTCGGCGCCGTCCAGCCGCAGCAGCCGGACCTTGCGGCCGGCGGCGACGGTCTTCAGTTCGCGCGCCTGCGGGAACGGAATGACCTCATCCGCCGTGCCGTGGATCAGCAGGACCGGCTCGTCGACCCGCAGGATCGCGGCGCGGTTGTCGAAGCGGTCGGGCAGGAACGGCCGGGCGAAGGCCGGCGCGACCTCGGCCAGGGTCGCGAAGGCGCCCAGGGTGATCACGCCCGCGACCTCGTGGCGCGAGGCCATCTCCAGCGCCACCGCCCCGCCGAGCGAGTAGCCGAAGACGTAGGTCCGCGCCTGGGGCGCCAGCGACCGGGCCAGCGCCATGAAGGCCTCCCCGTCGGCGAACAGTCCCTCCTGGGTCGGCTTGCCCGGGTTGCCGCCATAGCCGCGGTAGTCGGCGATCAGCAGGCCCCGCCCGCCCTCGATCAGCGGCTCGGCCATCTTGGCCGCCGTGGCGCGATTGCCGGCGTTGCCGTGGAAGAAGACCACCACCTCAGCGTCCGCCGTCTCCGGCGGCCACCAGTAGCCTTTCAGCGTCAGGCCGTCGGCGGTGGTCGCGACGACCTCCCGCGGCGCGCGGCCGGCCCAGGCCGGCGCCGCCTTCGGCATCGGCTCGGGCAGATAGATCCGATCCCGGATCGGATCGGCGCAGGCCGGCGCGGACAGCGTGAGGGCCGCAGCGAGCGGAAACAGGAGAAAGCGAAGGGTCATCCAGGAACTCCGCCCATCCCCGCGAGGGCGAGGACCCAGATTTGTTGATCGCCGCCGCTCTTTCAATGAAAGAGAGCAGCGCCCGCACTGACAACAAATCCGATCCTGCGCGGAGTCACAATCACCCGCGGATCGATCCGCCGGACTTCACCTGGACAACCTGGGCCTCGGCCTTCGCGAGGGCGAGCGGTTCTAGCGGTTCTTCTCCGCCCGCAGCTGGGCCCAGCGTTCCAGCCGCTCCTTGACCTTGGCCTCGTGACCGTCGCCCTTGGGCCGGTAGAACTGCCGGCGCTCCATCCCGTCCGGGAAGTAGTTCTGGCCCGAAAACCCGTCGGCGGTCTCCGGATCGTAGGCGTAGCCCTTGCCGTAGCCCAGGTCCTTCATCAGCCGGGTCGGGGCGTTGAGGATATGGGCCGGCGGGGCCAGCGAGCCGGTCTCCTTGGCCGCCCGCCGGGCTTCGCGATAGGCGGTGTAGACCGCCACCGACTTGGGCGCGCAGGCCATGTGGACGCAGACCTGGGCCAGGGCCAGCTCGCCCTCCGGGCTGCCCAGGAAGTCGTACGTATCCTTGGCGGCGTTGGCGAGCAGCAGGCTCATCGGGTCGGCGGCGCTGATGTCCTCGATCGCCATCCGCACCAGGCGCCGGGCAATGAACAGCGGATCCTCGCCGCCCTCCAGCATCCGCGCCAGCCAGTAGAGGGCCGCGTCCGGGTCGCTGCCGCGCACCGACTTATGCAGGGCGCTGATGAGGTTGTAGTGCTCCTCGCGGTCCTTGTCGTAGGCGGGGCTGCGTTTCTGGAGCACCTGGCCCAGCTCGGCCGGCGTCAGGGGCTTGGGCGCGCCGATCGCGAACAGGGTCTCGGCCAGGGTCAGCAGGTAGCGGCCGTCGCCGTCGGCCATGGCGATCATCGCCTCGCGGGCGGCGGGGTCGAGCGGCAGCTCGCGCCCTTCCGCGGCCTCGGCCCGGCCGAGCAGCGCGTCCAGCGCCTCCTCGTCCAGCCGGCGCAGCACGAACACCTGGGCCCGCGACAGCAGGGCGCCGTTGAGCTCGAAGCTGGGGTTCTCGGTCGTCGCCCCGACCAGGGTGACGATCCCCTCCTCCACGAACGGCAGGAAGCCGTCCTGCTGGGCGCGGTTGAAGCGATGGATCTCGTCGACGAACAGCAGGGTCGACTGGCCGGCCGCGCGGCGCATGCGGGCCTGCTCGAAGACCTTCTTCAGATCGGCGACGCCGGAGAAGACGGCGCTGATCTGCTGGAACTCGTAGCCGGCGGCCTTGGCCAGCAGCCGGGCGATGGTGGTCTTGCCGGTGCCCGGCGGCCCCCAGAGGATCATCGAGGCCAGGCGGCCGCCCTCGATCATCCGGCGGATCGGACCGCCCTCGCCCAGCAGATGCTCCTGGCCCACCACCTCGTCGAGCGTGCGCGGCCGGAGGCGCTCGGCCAGGGGCGCGGGAGCATGGGGGGTCAGGCCGGCGGCTTCAAACAGATCGGACATCGTGACAGGGTCATAGCACCACAACGCGAGGATAGGTCATGACCGAACGTCTCGAGCGCGAAATCGGGCTCTGGCCCTACATCACCATCCGCGACGGCCGGGCCCGCGAGGCGCTGGACTGGTACGCCAAGGCCCTGGGCGCTGAGGTCGCCTACAGCGCCGACGCCCAGGACGGCAAGCGGGTGATGCACGCCACGCTACGCGTCAACGGCTCCTGGCTGATGCTCAGCGACGACTTCCCCGAACACGGCGGCGGGACCCCCGCCCCGGCCGCGGTGACCCTGCACCTGACCGTGGACGACGCCGATCCCTGGTGGGACCGGGCCCTCGCCGCCGGGGCGGAGGTGCGGATGCCGCTGGAAGACCAGTTCTGGGGCGACCGCTACGGCCAGTTCAGCGACCCCTTCGGCCACCGCTGGTCGGTCGGCGGCCCGGCGAAGGGGTAGCGGGACATGGATCCTCCCCTCTGAGGGAGGTGGATCGCCGAAGGCGAGACGGAGGGGGTCATTGGCGTGAAGACAGGATCTGCGACCTCGCAATTCCGACATCCGACGGCCTTGACCCCCTCAGTCGTCGCTTCGCGCCGACAGCTCCCCCAGAGGGGAGCATCAGAGAGCGGGGACACGTACGGCTTCGCCGAACATGTCCCCTCGCCTGTTCGGGGACATGCTCCCGAAGGGTGCGTGTCCCCTTTTCGAGCCGCTAGGCCCGGAACTGCGCCGTGATGCGCTGGCCGTTGCGTTCGATGGTCACCTGCCAGACGCGGACCTTCTGGCTGAGCGCGCTCATCAGGTCGCCCATCGAGCGGATCTCGCGGCCGTTGACGGCCCGGACGATGTCGCCCGGACGCAGGCCCACGCGCTGGGCCGCGCCGCCGCCGTCGACCTTGGTCACGATCACGCCGCGGCCGCCGAACGGGTCGACGCCCAGGCGGTCGGCGACGGCCGGCGACAGGTTGGCCACCGTCGCCCCCTGCAGCGGATTGACCTCGCTGATGGCGCGCTCCTCGGCCGCCGGGCTGTTCGCCGGGGCGTCGGCGCGGACCTGGACCGTGCGTTCCTTGCCGTCGCGCAGGAAGGTCAGCGGCACCGTGGCGCCGGTGCGCTGGGCGCCGAACTGGTAGGTCACCGCGCCGTCGTCGTTGGTCGCCTGGCCGGCGATCGACAGGATCACGTCGCCCTGCTCCAGGCCGGCGCGCTGGGCCGGACCGCCCGGCCAGACGTCGGTGACCACCGCGCCGCGCGGAGCGGCCAGGCCCAGGCTGCGGGCGATGTCGGAGGTCACCGCGGTGGTCTTGGCGCCAAGCCAAGGCCGCACGACCTCATGGCCGCCGCCCAGGGCCGCGGCCAACACCTGTTTGGCGGTGACGGCCGGAATGGCGAAGCCCACGCCGGACGAGGTGCCCGAGCGCGACAGGATGGCGGTGTTCACCCCGACCAGGTCGCCGTCCATGTCGACCAGCGGGCCGCCCGAATTGCCCGGGTTGATGGCCGCATCGGTCTGGATGAAGAAGCCGTAGTCGGTGATGCCGGTGTTGCTGCGCGCCGTAGCCGAGACGATGCCGTTGGTCACGGTCAGGCCGACCCCGAACGGATTGCCGATGGCCAGCACCAGGTCGCCGACCTCGAGCGGCTCCTGGTCGTCGATGGCCAGCACCGGCAGCTTCTCGGCGCCGACGTCGATCTTCAGCACCGCCAGATCCGAGCGCGGGTCGGCGACCAGCACCTTGGCCGGGAACTCGCGGCGGTCCGAGAGCTGGACCATGATCTCGTCCGCGCCCTCGATGTTGTGGTTGTTGGTGATGATCACCCCGTCGGCGCGGACGATGGCGCCCGAGCCCAACGACTGGGCCACCCGCTCGCGCGGCACGCCGCCGCCGAGGAACAGGTCCCAGAACGGGTCGACGCGCTGGCGCACCACCCGCTTGCTGCTGACGTAGACCACCGCCGGGGCGGCCTTCTTCACGACGGGCGCGAAGGAGTTCTTCATCGCCGCGGCGCTGGAGGGAACCGTCTTGGGCGTCGGGGCCGGCAGGTTGGCCTGGGCCTGGGACTTCGAGGCGGGATCGGAACAGGCCGCGAGCAGGGCCAGGGTCGGGATCAGCAGCTTGGCGACGCGCATAGGTTCTTCGGGGGTCTTTCAGGTCTCGATGACGTTGGCCGGCAATCCAGCGAGGATTTCGGGCGTATTGATGGCGGTTCAAGTCCTCCCAGCGCTTCAGGCGGCCTGAGGTTCCGCTTCCGGCGCCTTGGCGACCTTCAGGGCCAGCAGGAACGCGGCCAGCAGCAGCGCCGCGGCGAGGTAGACGGCCAGCCCCGGCAGGTGCGTCGTCGCCTCGTGGCGCAGCGACCAGGCGAACACCGTGCCGAAGATCAGCGGCCCGAAGATCGAGGCCACGCCCTGCAGGCTCTGCATGGCGCCCTGCAGCCGGCCCTGCTCCTGCGGCGGGACGCGGCGGCTCATCAGCCCCATCAGTCCGGGCATCAGCAGGCTCATGAAGGCGAACACCGGCATGGTCCACAGGTAGAACCAGCCGTTGGGGGCGAAGCCGTACATGGCGAAGCCCAGGGCGCCGAAGAAGGCGCCGGCCAGCAGCGTCCCGCGCTCGCCGATCCGCTTCACGATCGGACCGACCAGGAAGACCTGGACGATGATGCCCAGGACGCCCGCGCCGCTCATGGCGAAGCCGATGGTGCGGATGTCCCAGTCGTAGCGGTGGCCCATGTAGAGGACGAACACCGCCGGCAGCACCATGTGGGCCAGGTAGAACAGGAAGCCTACCACGGCCAGGCCGAGCAGGTCCTTGTGGGACCGCAGCAGCTGCAGCGAACCGATCGGGTTGGCCTTGGCCCAGACGAAGGCGGCGGTGCGCTTCTCCGGCGCCAGGGACTCCGGCAGCACGAACAGACCGTAGACGAAGTTGATCAGGCACAGGGCGGCGGCGGCGAAGAACGGCAGGTGCAGGTTCTCCTGGCCCAGGAAGGCGCCGACCACCGGCCCGATGAGGAAGCCGAAGCTGAAGGCCGAGCCCATGATCCCGAACGCCTTGGCCCGCCCCTCCGGCGGGACGACGTCGGCGACATAGGCGTTGGCCGTAGAGAAGCTGGAGGCGGTGATCCCGCTGATCATCCGGGCGACCAGCAGCCACCACATGTCCGGCGCGAGGGCCATCAGGATGAAGTCGACGCCCAGGCCGAAGATCGAGATCAGCAGCACCGGCCGGCGGCCGTAGCGGTCCGACAGCATACCCAGGATCGGGCCGAACAGGAACTGCATCAGGCCCCAGGTCGCGCCCAGCAGGGCGTTCCAGTCGCCGGCCGCGGCGGTGTCGCCGCCGGCCAGCTGCTCGACCAGCTTGGGCACCACCGGGATCATGATCCCGAACGACAGGTTGTTGATCAGGGCCGAGGCGAAGATGAAGCCGAACGCCGCGCGGCGGACGCCGCCGGGATGGTCCTGCGGCGCGTCAGAGGTCTCGGTCATTCGCCCTCCCGGCGATGAGTCTTTTGGGCGCGACCTGCCGCCAGGCCAGGCGGACGAGATCGGCCAGCGTTTCGGAGTCCATGCGCCCGATGTCGAGCTGCGTCCAGCCGCTGCCCGGCTTCTCCCAGGCGCCCAGCGAGACGATGGCGTCCGGATCGGTCTGCTGGAGCGATTCCTTGACGATCGGAGGAAGCTTCAGGACCACCAGGTCGCGGCCGTCCTTCGACGGCGGCAGGGTGATGAAGATCTTGCCCCGCACGCGGAACGAAGGCCGGTCGAAATGCGGCAGCTCTTCCGCCTCGGGCAGCGACAGGGCGAGCGCGCGGATGTCGGCGTGGGTCATGGGCGGGCCCTCATTGCGTGGTTCGAGACGCGATCCTGAGGGATCGCTCCTCACCATGACGACGCGAGGCGACCTTGCTGAATTCGTCATCCTGAGGAGCGAGCCTCAAGCGAGCGTCTCGAAGGACGCAGGGCCTCACTCCACCCGCTCCCGCAGCCGCTCCAGCAGCGTCCGCCACCATTCGCCTTGGCGCGCCTGGATCACCTGCAGCGGGAAGCCGTGCCGCGCGACATGGTCCTGGGGCACGCTGTCCCAGCCGACATGGGTGACCGTCACCCGGGTCTCGCCCTCCCCGACCGGCTCGAAGGTCACCTCGACCTGCGTGGCCATCTCCGGCGTGAAGGTCGCCTGCCGCCAGCCGAACACCAGCCGCGCGCCGGGCTCCCAGACCTTCACCCGGCCGATCTCGAACACCTTGCCGCCGGCGCGGGTCTCGATCAGCCGCTCACGGCCGTCGAACGACAGGAGGCCCGGCTCCCGGGGCGTGAAGGCGAACAGGGCGTTGGGCTTCCACCAGGCGCCGATCTCCTCGGTGAAGGCCTGGAACGCGCGCTGGGGCGGGACCTTCACCCGCAGCGCGACGACGACGCGACTGGCCATGCCTCAGCTCTTCTCCACATGGGCCTTGAACGCCAGAAGCTGCTCGCTCCACATCCGTTCGGTCTCTTCCAGCCAGCGCAGCAGGTGAACCATCGGCTCGGCCCTCAGCTGATAGACGCGCACCCTTGCGTCGAAGTTGGGCGCATCGAACTCCGGGCTGGCCTCCTCGACGATGCCCGACTGGCGCAGGGTGCGCAGGTGGCGGCTCATCGCCGGCGCGGTCAGGCCCGCCGCCTCGGCCAGCTCGCCGGCCCGATAGGGCCGCTCGCGCAGCAGCTCGACCACGCGGCGGCGGTTCGGGTCGGCCAGGGCCGCCAGGGTGTCGTCCAGCGTTTCGGGCAGGCGCGCCGCGGCCCGGCTCATTCCTTGAAGACCGTGGTCTTCAGCCCCATGCCAGCGGTGTCCCATTCATCAGGATGCATGACCTGCACCGTCTGACTGACGGTCCAGATGTGACCTTCCGGGTCTTTGCAGCGATAGGTGCGGTCGCCGTAGAACTGGGTCTCCGGCTCGACCAAGATCTTCGCCCCGGCCTTGCGGGCGCGCTCGCAGTGGGCGTCGACCGTCTCCGCCCCGTCCGGCAGCTGGATATGGACGGTCTGGGTCATCAGGCCGCCGATCGAGGCCGGGCTGCGATGCTCGGCGGTCCATTCGTTGCCGACCATGACCATGCCGTCGCCCCAGGTCATCTGGGAGTGCGCCAAGTTCCCCTGCTCGTCCTCGATCAGCAGGGTCAGCTCGAAGCCGAAGGCCTCTTCCAGGAATTTCAACGCCGCCTTGGGGTCCTTGTAGACCACGGCGGAGGTCAGCGCGGCTTTCCCGCCCATCTCGATCTCCTTTGCAGGTTTCGAGAATATTTAACGCATATTGCAATTATATCGTCAACCCGGCTTCGCCGAGATCGCGCCATCGCGGCGCCCCGCTTTCGACATCCGCCCCGACGGTCAGCCTGGAACTGGTCCCGCCGCCGCCCCGTCCGACGCCGAAGCACGACCGCGACCGGACAGCCGCTTTGTCGAGGACCAGACGCCCTGCCTGGCCCGCAAGCCCAAGAACGGCGCAAGCTCATGGCTGGCGGCCAGGGCCAGCCGATGGGCGGCGAGGCAGCGGCAGCGGGCGTCGGCTGCGCGGTGTCGTTCTAGCCGCGCAGGCCGTTCACTCGTCGGCGCGAGAGACCAGAGGCAGCCGCACCTCGGTGCGGGCCTGGTCCATGGGCGTGACGCGCGGGTCGGTGAGATAGACCTCGATCGGCGGGGCGTCGCGCGGCTCCTCCCCCGATTGCGGCAGCCATTGGCCGTAGAGCCACTCATAGGCGACGGCGAGCGTGGCGGGCGGGCCCTGGTGGGTCATCACCGCGTAGCGGCCGCCGGCGAGGTCGAAATACTCCAGGCCGGCGATATCCGTCGGAAAGCCGTCGGCGATGATCACCGCCGCGTGGGCCCGCAACTCGGCGTCCGGCTTCGACCCCGGCGCATCGTGGTAGACGCCGATCATCGCCTGAACATGCGGAAACAGGCCGCGGGCGGCGATCAGGCCGCCCAGCTGCTGGAAGGCCCGGCCGACCTCCGCATAGGGACCGACATGCAGGACGCCGGCGGCGCGGGCGGCCGGCAGGGTTTCCAGGGTCACGGGATACATCCTGTTGTCTCCGGGATTGCGGCGAAGGGCGGCGGCCAGCTGAACCCCGCGCGCGCGGAAGGCCCCAGGGGAAGTCCCATGGACGGCGCTGAAGGCCCGCGAGAAGCTGGCGACGTTCGGATAGCCGTACCGGGCGGCGATCTCGGCCATCGGCGCGGTCTCCAGCACCAGGGCGTTGGCCGCCCGGATCAGCCGGATGCGCCGGATGGCGTCAGCCAGCGTCTCGCCGGTCATGGCGCGGAACACACGATGCCAATGGAAGCGCGATAGGCAGGCGACCTCGGCCAGCCTGTCCAGGCTGAGGTCCCCGTCGAGATTGTCGTGAATATAGGCCAGCAGGCGGAGAAGCCTGGCCTCGATACTCTGCTGCTGGTCCGCCGACGGCATCTCGCGCTCCGAACGTCTGAGAGCGCCATCCTGGCCCGGCTCGGCCTTGCAAGTCTTGCTGACTTGGCGGGAAACGGCGTCGTCGAACCGCCCGCCCCATAGAAGAAGACCCGGCGAAGCGCCTGCCTCGCCGGGTCCCTGGTCGTCCGTCTAGAAGCGCTTGGTCAGCTGGACGCCGTAGGTCCGGGGCTCGTTGACGAAGGCGGTCAGGTTGTTGAAGTCGATCGCGCCGATCACGTTCGCCTCGTCGGTGACGTTGCGGACGTAGGCGGCGGCCTCCAGGCCGCGGCTCGGGTCACGCCAGCCGGCGCGGATCCCGCCCTCGAAGGCGGTGTCCTGCATGAACTCGACCGACTCGTAGAGGAACAGGTTGAAGTCCTTCTGCATGACCCAGTCGGTCGAGGCGAAGATCTCCTGGCCGTTGCCGAGGGTGTGCTCCCAGTTCAGCGTGATGTTGGCGGTGTACTTCGGCGCCTGCGGGAACGGGTTGCCGTCGATGTTGGCGCGGCGGGTGGCGCCGACGTTCACGATCGGATCGGTGACCGTGCAGTTGGCGCCGCAGAAGGCCACCAGCAGGTCCTTGTCCTTGATCTCGGTGTGGTTCCAGGCGAAGCCGCCCGAGACGCTGAAGCCGTAGCCCAGGGTGACGTCGCCGTCGATTTCCAGGCCGTAGCCGACGCCCTTGTCGGCGTTGATCAGCTGGTTGAAGTTGCCCTCGCCGCCGATGGCGGTGAACTGCGGATCGGTCACTTCATAGTAGTAGGCGGTGGCGTTCAGCCGGGCCCGGCCGTCCCACAGGCGCGACTTCACGCCGGCCTCGTAGGACATCACGGTCTCGGAGTTGGCGGTGGTCACCACGTTGGACATCGCGATCCGGCCCTGGATCGACGGGCCGCGGTAGCCCTTGGCGATGCGGGCGAACAGGTTGACGTCCGGGTTGACCTCGTACAGGGCGCTGATGTCCCAGCTGACCTGCTGGTCGCCGACCTTCTTGGTCACGTCGAGCGGCGCGCCGACGACGCGCTGGCCGCGGAAGTCGCGGCTGTCGTCGGTGTAGCGCAGGCCGGCGGTGATCTTCAGGGCGTCGGTCACCTGGTAGTTGCCCTGGCCGAACACCGACCAGGAGTCGGACTTCTGCAGGATGTCGGTGACGATGGTCGGGGTCAGGCCGCCGGTGCCGTTGAAGGTCGCCGAGATCAGGTTGAACTTTTCCTTCCAGTAGAAGGCGCCGACCTGCCAGCCGAGACGGCCGTCGCCGTTCGAGGCCAGGCGCAGCTCGTAGGTGTCCTGGCGCAGGTCGCTGTCCAGGGTGCCGGTCTCGGAATTGAACGGGGTCTTGTAGGGCGCGTCGGCCGGAGCCGAGGCGACGCCGCCGTCGATGTCGCCGTTGCCGGCCGACGAGCCCTGGTAGGAGCCGATCACGCCGGTCAGGGTCGCCGGACCGAAGTCGTAGGCGACCTGCAGCGACTGCGAGGTCGTCTCCTGCTTCTGGTAGTTGTTGCGGCCGCCGTCGTACCAGACGCGGTCGCGGTCGAAGTTGCCGTTCAGCTTGTTCGAGCCCTTGGTCAGCACGTTGGCGCGGTTCATCGTGCCGGTGCCTTCGTAGTCGCGGGCCTGCAGGGTCAGCAGGGCGGACAGCTGGGCGGTCGGCTGCCAGGCGACGTGCACGCGGGCGGCGCGGTCGTCGAAGTTGCCCAGGTCGTCGTCGTTCGGATTGGCGAAGGGCGGGTTGTAGGCGTTGTCGACCCAGTCGTCGCGGTGGTTCCACAGGCCGGCGATGCGGACCTGCAGGGTGTCGCTGATCGGGATGGTCAGGCCGGCCTCGGCCCGGGTCGAGCCCAGGTTGCCGAAGCCGACCGTGCCGAAGCCGGTGAAGTCGTCGGTCGGCTTGACGGTGTCGATCTTGACCACGCCGGCCGGGGTGTTGCGGCCGAACAGGGTGCCCTGCGGCCCGCGCAGGACTTCGACCTGCTGCACGTCGAACAGCGGGAAACCCTTCAGGTAGACGTTCTCGAGCACCACGTCGTCGAGCACGATCGAGACCGGCTGCGAGGCGTTGAAGTCGAAGTCCACGTTGCCCAGGCCGCGGATGTAGAAGCGCGGGGCGTAGCGGCCGTTGGAGCTTTCGACCTGCAGGCTGGGCACCCGGGCCGACAGCTGCAGGATGTCGCCGCCGCCGGCGGCGATCGCCGTGACCGACTCCTTGTTCATCGCGGTGACGGCGAACGGCACGTCACGGATGTTCTCGCTGCGGCGCTGGGCGGTGACGACGATGTCCTCGACCGTGACCGCGGCCGGCGCGGCCTCGGCCGTCTCGGCCAGAGCGGGCGTTGCGATGAGAAGAGCCAGGCCGCTGGCCGAGCCGGCGAGCGCGCTGAGACGACGAGTCATGATGAGGAATCCCCGGGGAAGCTGAACGCGCGTCACCTAGGCCGGAGCGTCTGAAAGCTCCAGGATAAAACCCTGTTATCGTATGAAGTTTTCGCAACGCGGCCACAGTGCAACAGAAATCACGACCTGGCGTCTGTTTCGGCGGCTTGCGCACGTTGCCCGACGCCTCAAAGAGTGGGAAGTGGACCGGTGTCCCAGTTCCTGCCCCCCGCCGATCGTCTGACCGATCGCCGTCGTCTCCTTCTCGGCGGGCTGGCGGCGACCGCCGCCGCCCCGCTGCTGACCGCCTTCGCCGCCGCGCCTGTCGCGGGCCGCATCCTGGCGATGTCGGACCTGCATTCCGCCTACGAGCGGACCGGCCAGCTGCTCGCCGCCCTGGAGGCCGAGGTCGCCGCCCATCCGCGGGTCCCGCACGTCATAGCGATCAACGGCGACACCTTCGAGCACGGCAACGTCGCGGCGACGCGTTCGGATGGCGCCGTCGACTGGGCCTTCCTGGCCGCCCTGCCCAGGATCGCGCCGACGGTGTTCAACCTGGGCAACCACGACAACGACATCACCCTGGACCTGGCCCAGGTGGTCGCCCGCCTGCAAGGCCAGGGGATCACCGTGGTCAGCACCATCGTCGATACGCGCACGGGCAAACCCTACGCGCCCGCGAGCGCGGACCTGCCCTTCGGCCGCCGCAGGCTGCGCGTGGTCGGCGTCGCGACCAATTCCCTGAACACCTATCCGAAGGAAAGCCGGCCCGCGTTATTGATCCCCGTCCCCGGCGACTGGGCGCGGGCCAGCCTCGCCCAGGCCCTGGCCGGCGCCGATCTCTCCATGGTGATGAGCCACGCCGGCGTGGCTGCGGATCGCGAGATCCTGCCGCTGCTGCCCGAGAAGACGGTGATGGTCGGCGGCCACAACCACCTGCTGTTCCAGCACCGCCGCGGCCGCAGCCTCTATGTCCACACCGGATCCTGGAGCAACGCCTACACCGCCATCGACCTGCGGGCCGACGGCGCGGCCGAGGCGGCCTCGATCCCCGTCGCGGCCGACGCGGCCCCCTCGCCTCGCCTGGCGGCGCTGATCCCGGCGACCTTGGCCCAGACCCTGACCGACCAGGAGAAGGCGATCCTCGGCGTCGCGCCCAAGGTCCTGACGCTGGGCGAGACGGGCCGCGCCGTCGCCGCCGCCATGGCCCGCGCCGCCGGCGCCGACGCCGGCTTCATCGGCCACACGACCCTGGGAACAGGCCTGCCGGCCGGACCCGTGTCGCGCCATGCCTTCGACGCCGTGGTGCGGTTCGAAGGGAAGCTGATGGTCGCCGAGATTCCTCGTGAACGCTTGGCCGCCTTCCTGGCCCGCGCGAACCAGGATCGGCCGATGCCGCTGGCCGAGCGCAACGGCGACTTCCTCTACGGCGCCGAGGCGAAGGCGCCCGGCGAGACCGCGCGGATCGTCACCACCGATTGGAACGCCATGAACCAGGCGGAATACTTCGGCGCGTCGGACCTGGCCTTCCGCGAAGTCCCCGACCTGCGCCTCAAGGCCGTGGCCGCCAAGGCGCTGCTGGGCTAGCGGCCGCCCGCCCCCTCGTCATCCCCGCGACAAGCGCGAGGATGACGGAAGAAGAGCTCACCGCAGCGCCGCGGCGACGTCCTCCAGCCGGCCGTCGTTGGAGGCCGGCGGGATGTCCAGCAGGCGCGCCAGCAGCGGATAGACAGAGACGTTGTCGAACGCCGGCAGCACCACGCCCGGTCGGATCGCCGGACCGCGGGCGACGAAGATCGCCTGCATGTCCGTAGCCAGTGGATCGAAGCCGTGGGCCCCGCCGGGGCCCTTCATCGTCCACTGCGCCCAGCGGGCGCGGGTGGTGACGATCCAGCCGCCGGCGGCCAGGCACATCACCGGCGGGATCCGGACATGGGTCCCGTAGTGCAGGCGCGGCGGCATCTCCGCCTTGCGCCAGCATTCCAGATGATCGTGCCGGCCGACCAGGCGGCGCTCCGCCTCCGGCGAGGCCGGGATCACTCCCGCCATCGAGCCCACGGTCACCGGCGTGAAGGCGTCGACGGGAAGGATGTCGTCCAGGAAGACCACGCGGTCGGGTGAGGTCTCGGCCATGCCGTGATCCGAAACCACGATGACGTTGACCGCGTCGTAGAGCGCCCTCGCCTTCAGCCCCGCGACCAGCCTCGCCAGGGCCGCGTCGACGTCGCGCAAGGCCTGCTCCAGTTCCGGGCTGCGCGGGCCGCCGTGGTGACCCTGGCTGTCGACGGCCTCGAAGTAGAGGGTCATGAAGACCGGGCGGTCCGCCGCCGGCAGGTCCAGCCAGCCGAGCAGCTGGTCGACCCGGTCGAAGGCCGGCGTCTCCTTGGCGTAGGGCCGCCAGATCGAGGGGCGGACGCCGCGCACGTCCGTCTCCGAGCCCGGCCAGAACATCGTGGCGGTCTTCACGCCGCGGCGCTCGGCCCCCACCCAGATCGGCTCGCCGCCGTCCCACCAGAAGCGGTCCGCGACCTGGTCGCGGGCGCCCATGTGGAACTTCACGCCCGGGCGGGCCGGGTCGAACATGGTGTTGTCGGTCAGGCCGTGATGGTCGGGCCGCAGGCCGGTGACCAGGGTGTAGTGGTTGGGGAAGGTGTTCACCGGAAAGGACGGGCGCATCGCCTGGGCCCGCGCGCCCTCGGCCGCCAGCGCGCTCAGGGCCGGAGTCAGGCCCCGCTGCAGGTACTCGGCGCGGAAGCCGTCGATCGAGACCAGGATCAGCGGCGTCCGCTCCGCGGCGAACGCGGCCGGCGCCGCCAGGACGAGAAACAGGCCCAGCAACAGGCCCCGCATCGACGGCATCCAACGCTCCATGAACTCTTGTCCATGCCCCGCCGGGGCGGCTTGGCGGACTCGACGGCGCCGGTCATAGTCGCCGCATGTCGCGGTTCGATGACGCGGCCCTTGGCAACCGCGGGCGGGGACCGCCGATGATCCGATGAGTTACGCGCTCGAAGCCGCGACCGTGAGCAAGGCCTTCGGGACCGTCAAGGCGCTGGACGGCCTGTCGCTGAAAGCGCCGCGCGGCGGCATCTACGGCGTGCTGGGGCCGAACGGCGCCGGCAAGAGCACCCTGTTCCGCATCGTCCTGGGCCTGGTGCGACCGACCAGCGGCGAGACCCGTCTGCTCGGCGCGCCGGCCGGCGACATCGGGGCCCTGCGCAGGATCGGGGCGGTGATCGAGACGCCGCGGTTCCTGCCCTGGCTGACCGCGCGCGACACCCTGCGGATGCTGGCCCGCGCCTCCGGCCAGGAGGCGCCCGAGATCGACCGCTGGCTGGCCCGGGTGGGCCTGACCGAGGCCGCCGACCGCAAGGTCCACGGCTTCTCGGTCGGCATGAAGCAGCGCCTGGCCCTGGCCGCCGCCCTGCTGACCCAGCCCGAGCTGCTCATCCTCGACGAACCGACCAGCGGCATGGACCCGGCCGGGATCCTGGAGATGCGCACCCTGATGCGCGAGCTGGCCGACAAGGACGGGGTGACCATCATCCTGGCCAGCCACCAGCTCGACGAGGTGCAGCGGGTCTGCGACCGCGTCGCCATCCTCGACCGCGGCAAGCTGGTCGGCGAAGGCGGGGTGGACCAGCTGACCGCCGTCCACGAACGCCTGCGCCTGACCGCCGCGCCGATCGCCAAGGTGCTGGAAACGCTGGGCGAGCGCGGCGCGCCCGACGGCGACGGCGCCGTGCTGGCGACCGTGACCCGCGCCGAGGCGCCGGGCCTGATCCGCGCCCTGGCGACCAGCGGCGTCGACATCGTCGAGGCCCGCTGGATCGGCGGCGACCTGGAGACGGTGTTCCTCAACCTGACCGGAGACGCCGCCGATGCTCGCTGACGCCTTCGCCGCCGAACGGCTGCGCCTGTCCAAGGCCAGGGGCACGCTGTTCTGGAGCCTGCTCTTCGTGCCGATCGTGGTCATGCTGTCGGCGATCGGAAACGCCGTCTTCATGGCCTTCGTCGTCGGCAAGAGCGGTCACGACCCCGCGACGGTGCTGGGCAGCGCCGTCGACCTGAGCCAACAGGCGATGAGCGCCCTGAACATCTCCGGCTTCTTCCTGGCGCAGATATTCTTCATGATCTGCGCGTCGCAGGTGCTGGCCGGGGACTACCGGTGGGAGACCTGGCGACTGCTCACCCCGCGCAACACCCGCATCAACCTGATGCTCGGCAAGCTGCTGACCTTCGGGGTGGCCGCCGCCGCGGGTCTGGTCGCCCTGATCATCGGCCGGCTCCTCGGCGGGATCATCGACGCGCTGATCGTGGGCAGCCCGATAGCCCTCAGCCGCAACCCGGGCGAGGCCGTCAGCGCCTTCGCCGGCCTGTTCCTGATCTGCTGGCTCGAGCTCATGACGCTCGCCGCGGTGGCCGCCTGCGTCGCGGTGGCGACGCGCAACGGCGTCGCGGCCCTGCTGGTCCCGATCGGCCTTTGGCTGGTCCAGGGCTTCGTCATCGCCGGCGCGCAGAAGGGCTTCCCCACGCCGCATGATCCGCCCCTGCACTGGCTGGCCGCCCTGCCCGCGCTCAGCGTCAACACGGTGAAGAGCGCCATCGCGATGGATACCCCCGCCTACGCCCAACCGACCAGCGCACCCTTCGCCCTGGCCTTCCTGCTGGCCTGGCTGGTCGGCCTGGTCGCCCTGGCGCTGTTCCTCTTCCGCCGCCAGGATCTGACGCGGGAGTAGAACAAGAGTGGAACATTCGCGCGTCGCGTGCTAGCCTTCGGGGATGGAAGACGACAGCGACATCCCTGGCGTCGAGGATCAGGCCGTCGAGTTCGACCTGCTCGACGAGCTCGACCAGGAAGACGAACGAGCGATCGCGGAGGCTGAAGCCGATATCGCGGCAGGCCGCGTCATCAGCAACGAGGCCGTCATGCGCTGGGTGCGCTCGTGGGGGACGGAGAACGAACTCCCGCCTCCTGAATGTGGCGAGTAGTCTGGGCCCGGAGAGCCCGGGACGACCTGAAACGCATCAGGGCGTTCATCGCCAAAGACAATCCGCTCGCCGCCGATCGCCTGGCCCGGCTCATTCAGGACGCCACAGAAACCCTTGCAGATCATGCCGAGCGCGACGCGCAGGCGCGAGGGTCGCTTCGGAAACTGACCACGGTGCGCCCGTATCTGATCTTCTATCGAGTGCGCGAGACCGAGGTCTATATCGTGCACATTCGCCAAGCAGCGCGGCGGCCTAGGCCCTAACTCAAAAGCAAAAGGCCCCGGATCGCTCCGGGGCCTTTCGTATCTCTGGACGGTCGCTGTCGACTTACTCGTCGCCGGCGAAGGTCTGGACCGGACCGGAGTCCTTGCCCTTTTCGTTGACGTCGCGATCGACGAACTCGATCACGGCCATCGGGGCGTTGTCGCCGTAGCGGAAGCCGGCCTTCAGGACGCGGATGTAGCCGCCGTTGCGGTCCTTGTAGCGCGGGCCGAGGACGGCGAAGAGCTTGCCGACCTGCTCGATGTCGCGGATCTGGCTGATGGCCTGACGGCGAGCGTGCAGGTCGCCGCGCTTGCCGAGCGTGACCAGCTTCTCGACGATCGGACGCAGCTCCTTCGCCTTCGGCAGGGTGGTGACGATCTGCTCGTGCTTGATCAGCGAAGCCGACATGTTCGCGAACATGGCGGCGCGGTGGCTCTGGGTGCGGCCCAGCTTACGGTGTGCTTTACCGTGACGCATTGTAGTTCTCCCGGGCCTCAAGCCCTGCAGTGGTCATCACCAATCCCGGCTGCGGTTCCCGCCAGGTTCAGAACGATGCGCCGGGGTCCTCCGCCGCGATGCGGCTTCGATGGACCCCGGACCGGCCTTGCGGCCGATCCGGGAACAGGCGCGGTACGCGACTTAGATCTGGTCTTCGAACTTCTTGGCCAGGTCTTCGATGTTTTCGGGCGGCCAGTTCGGCACGTCCATGCCGAGATGCAGGTTCATGCCCGCGAGCACTTCCTTGATCTCGTTCAGCGACTTGCGGCCGAAGTTCGGCGTGCGGAGCATCTCCGCCTCCGTCTTCTGGATCAGGTCGCCGATGTAGACGATGTTGTCGTTCTTCAGGCAGTTGGCCGAACGGACCGACAGCTCCAGCTCGTCGACCTTCTTCAGCAGCGCCGGGTTGAACGGCAGTTCCGGCTTCGACTCGCTGTCGGTCTTCGCCTTCGGCTCTTCGAAGGTGATGAAGATCTGCAGTTGGTCCTGCAGGATGCGGGCGGCGTAGGCCACCGCGTCCACCGGGCCGACGGCGCCGTTGGTTTCGACTTCCAGCACCAGCTTGTCGTAGTCCAGCGACTGGCCCTGACGG
Source organism: Caulobacter mirabilis (assembly GCF_002749615.1). Classification (GTDB taxonomy): domain Bacteria; phylum Pseudomonadota; class Alphaproteobacteria; order Caulobacterales; family Caulobacteraceae; genus Caulobacter; species Caulobacter mirabilis. The sequence continues at coordinate 1,889,225 of NZ_CP024201.1, read as the reverse complement.
GTCGGCTCGACACGGTAGGCGACGCGCTTGACCGGGCTGTACAGGGCGTCGACGGCGATCAGGCCGATCGGCGCGTCTTCCGGACGGTTGCGGTCGGCCGGGACGTAGCCCTTGCCGTTGTTGACCGTGAACTCCATGCGCACTTCGGCGCCGTCGTCCAGGGTGCAGAGCACATGGTCGCCGTTCAGGATCTCGATGTCCGAGGGGACGTCGATCTGGCTGGCGGTGACCGCGCCCGGGCCCTTGGCGCGCAGGGTCATGCGCTTGGGGCCTTCCGAATGCATGCGGAGGGCGAGCTGCTTGATGTTGAGAACGATGTCGACGACGTCCTCACGCACGCCTTCCAGCGAGGAGAACTCGTGCACGACGCCGTCGATCTGGACGGCCGTCACGGCCGCGCCTTGCAGGGAGGAGAGGAGAACGCGACGCAGCGCGTTGCCGAGCGTCACCCCAAAACCGCGCTCCAGAGGCTCGGCGACGATGCGAGCCTTGCGGCTGGCGTCGGCGCCGTTCTCGATCAGCGGCTTTTCGGGGCGGATGAGCTCGTTCCAGTTTCTTTCGATCACGGGGCGATGTCCTTGGAACGCGGGTTCGCCGGCCGCGAAAAGCACGGCCGGCGACGGGAAGGTCGGATAGTCGAACTCAGACTCGCCGGCGCTTCGGGGGCCGGCAGCCGTTGTGCGGGATCGGGGTCACGTCACGGATGGTGGTGATCGTCATGCCAGCGGCCTGCAGAGCGCGCAGGGCCGATTCACGGCCCGAACCCGGACCGGAGACGTTCACTTCCAGGGTCTTCACGCCGTGCTCGGCCGCCTTCTTGCCCGCGTCTTCGGCGGCCATCTGGGCGGCGTACGGGGTCGACTTGCGCGAACCCTTGAAGCCCATCATGCCGGCGCTCGACCAGGAGATGGTGTTCCCCTGAGCGTCGGTGATGGTGATCATGGTGTTGTTGAACGAGGCGTTCACGTGCGCCACGCCCGAGGTGATGTTCTTGCGTTCGCGGCGTTTGACGCGAGCCGGTTCCTTGGCCATCGACTAGGCTCTCTCTTACTTCTTCTTGCCGGCGATCGGCTTCGCCGGACCCTTGCGGGTGCGGGCGTTCGTGTGGGTGCGCTGACCGCGGACCGGCAGGCCCTTGCGGTGACGCAGGCCGCGGTAGCAGGCCAGGTCCATCAGACGCTTGATGTTGACCGAAGTCTCGCGACGCAGATCGCCCTCGACGGTGTAGTCGCGGTCGATGGTCTCGCGGATTTGCAGCACTTCCTGGTCGGTCAACTGGTTCACGCGGCGGGCGTCTTCGATGCCAACCTTCGTGACGATGTCCTGAGCGGACTTCGGGCCGATGCCATGGATGTACTGCAGCGCGATCAGAACGCGCTTGTTGGTCGGAATGTTGACGCCTGCGATACGGGCCAAGTCTAATTCTCTCTAACCTGCTGCACCGCTGGGGCGCACGCGCAAAACCAAACGCAACACGCGCTCCGGCCCTCAGCTTGCACTTTGAGCCGACGCGGGAGTCGCGCCTTTCGCGGAAGCGCACCGTTATAGGGATCGTTGCGCTTCCGTCAATGCCGAATGACCAGTTTTACTGGCCGATCCGGCAGTGGACGCCCCGGGAACAGTGGAAACCCGTCCCACAGCCCCGTTTCGCCCGTTCATTTCAGTCCAGAGCCCTCGCCGAGACCGCCAGGATTCTCCGGCGACTCAGCGATGACTCCTACGCCGCAACTGTTTCCAGCGACTCGCGAATGGCTTTGGAGACCTCGTCCGGCGAACCCATGCCGTCGACGCTCCGAATCTTGCCCTGCGCCTCGTAGTACGGCAGCAGCGGCGCGGTCTGGGCGTTGTAGGCGCCGAGGCGGGTCTTGAACGACTCGGGATTGTCGTCCGGACGCCCCTGCTCCTCGAAGCGGCCGGTGATCCGGCGCAGCAGCGCCTCGTCATCGACCAGCAGGCGCACGACCGTGTCGATCTTGGCGCCGCGGCGGGCCAGCATGGCGTCGAGCGCCTCGGCCTGGGCCACGGTGCGGGGAAAGCCGTCGAAGATGGCGCCGCCGGCGGCCTCGGCCTCGGGCAGGCGCTCCTCGATCAGGGCGATGACGATCTCGTCCGGCACCAGGTCGCCGCGGGCGATGATGTCCTTCGTCCGCAGGCCGATCTCAGACCCCGAGGCGATCGCCGCCCGAAGCATGTCGCCGGTGGAAAGCTGCACCATGCCGCGCTCATCGACGAGACGCTTGGCCTGGGTGCCCTTTCCGCTTCCGGGCGGTCCGAACAGGATCAGGTTCATCCGACTTCTCCCCTCGCCCCGCTCTCGACGGCGGGGCTTCCTCCGTTTCGGCCTAGCGGCGTCCGCCGCGCAGCTTCGACTTCTTGATGAGGCCCTCGTACTGGTGCGCCAGCAGGTGCGACTGGATCTGCGCGACCGTGTCCATGGTCACCGACACCACGATCAGGATCGAGGTGCCGCCCAGGGCCCGGGCCCCTTGCGGCGCGTTCAGGAACGTCACCATCAGCTCGGGCAGCAGGCACACGGCGGTGATGTAGGCGGCGCCGATCACCGTCAGGCGGGTCAGTACGTATTCGAGGTAGTCGGCGGTGCGCTTGCCCGGGCGGATCCCCGGCAGGAAGCCGCCGTACTTGCGGAGGTTCTCGGCCGTCTCCTGCGGATTGAACACCACCGAGGTGTAGAAGAAGCAGAAGAAGATGATCAGGGCCGCGTACAGGGCCATGAACAGCGGCTGCCCATGCTGCAGCAGGCGCACCACTTCCGGCAGCCACTGGGCCCAGGCCGGCAGCTTCTCCGGCGTCAGGAAGCCCGCGGCCGTCGCCGGCAGCAGCAGCAGCGACGAGGCGAAGATCGGCGGGATGACGCCCGCGGTGTTGACCTTCAGCGGCAGGAAGGAGGTCTCGCCGCCGACGACGCGGTTGCCCTGCTGGCGCTTGGGATACTGCACCAGCAGCCGGCGCTGCGAACGCTCCATGAAGACGATGAACAGCACGACCGCGACGGCCAGCGCCAGCAGCACGAACAGGTGCCAGACCTGCAGCGAGCCGACCTGGGCCTGCTCGAACAGCTGCCAGATGCTGCGCGGCAGGACCGCGACGATGCCGGCGAAGATGATCAGGCTGATGCCGTTGCCGACGCCGCGGCTGGTGATCTGCTCGCCGAGCCACATCAGGAACATCGTGCCGCCCGTCAGGGTGACGATGGTCGAGATGATGAAGAACGGTCCGGGCGCGACGACCAGGCCCTGCTGGGCCTGCAGGCCGAACGCGATGCCGCCCGCCTGGAACAGGGCCAGGACGACGGTGAGATAGCGGGTGTACTGGTTGAGCTGCTTCCGGCCGGCTTCGCCGCCTTCCTTCTTCAGCTTTTCCCAGGGCGGGTAGACCGTCTGCAGCAGCTGCACGATGATCGAGGCCGAGATGTAGGGCATCACGTTCAGGGCGAAGATGGCCATCCGCTCGACGGCGCCGCCCGAGAACATGTTGACCATCCCGAGGATGCCCTGCGCCTGGCCGCTGAAGGCCTGCGAGAAGGCGGCCGGGTCGATGCCCGGGATCGGGATGTAGGTGCCCAGGCGATAGATGACCATCGCGATCAGGGTGAACCAGATACGCTTGTGCAGCTCCGTCGCCTTCTGGAAGGCGCCGAAGTTGAGGTTGGCGGCTAGCTGCTCGGCGGCCGAGGCCATGGACTTCCCCGCGACTCTTCAGTGAGCGTCACAAATAGGGACGCCGCCGGGCCTTGTCACCCGGCGGTTTCCCCTTGTGGCTTAGGCTTCCGCTTCGGCCTTGGCCGGGCGGGTCACGGTCAGCTTGCCGCCGACCTTCTCGATGGCCGCCTTGGCGGCTTCCGAGGCGCGGTAGACGGTGATCTCGATCTTGGACTTCAGCTCGCCCTTGCCGAGCAGGCTGACGCCGTCCTTCTTGCGGCGGATCACGCCGGCGGCCAGCAGCACGTCGGCGTCGATGGCCTTCTTGGCGTCCAGCTTGCCGGCCGCGATGGCCTGCTCGATGCGCCAGAAGTTCACTTCGACCAGTTGCTTGGCGAACGGGTTGTTGAAGCCGCGCTTGGGCATGCGCATGTGCAGCGGCATCTGGCCGCCCTCGAAGCCGCCGATAGCGACGCCGCTACGGGACTTCTGGCCCTTCACGCCGCGACCGCCGGTCTTGCCCTTGCCCGAGCCCGGGCCGCGGCCGACGCGCATGCGGCTCTTGGTGGAGCCTTCCTGCGGCGCGAGTTCATTGAGTTTCGTCATGATGCCTCTCCTTGGAGATCTGGCGCCGGGAGCCCCTGCCCCCGACTCGGCTGGATAGAAATAGAGTCCGCCCGTCCTGCGGGGTCGCGGGACGGGCGGCGCTGTATACAGGGTCTAGTCGACCACTTCCACCATGTGGGCGACCTTGGCGATCATCCCACGGACGGAGGGGGTGTCCTCGAGCGTGCGGACGCGGCCGACGCGGTTGAGGCCCAGACCCACCAGGGTGGCGCGCTGATCCGACTTGCGGCGGATCGGGCTGGCCGTCTGGCGGACGGTGATGGTCTTGTTCTCGGCCATGGATTAGCCCTCGATCGCATCCGGCGCCGAAGCGCCGTCGGTCCGACGACCCATGATGTCGCCGACCTTCTTGCCGCGCTTGGCGGCGATCTGGCGGGGCGAGCTCTGGGCCTTCAGCGCCTCAAACGTGGCGCGGACCATGTTGTAGGGGTTGGACGAGCCGGTGGACTTGCCCACGACGTCCTGGACGCCGAGGGTTTCCAGCACCGCGCGCATCGGACCGCCGGCGATGACGCCGGTGCCCGGAGGCGCCGCGCGGACCATCACCTTGCCGGCGCCCCAACGGCCGTTGCCGTCGTGGTGCAGCGTGCGGGATTCGCGCAGCGGAACGCGGATCATCGACTTCTTGGCCTCTTCGGTCGCCTTGCGGATGGCTTCCGGCACTTCACGCGCCTTGCCATGACCGAAGCCGACGCGGCCCTTCTGGTCGCCGACGACCATCAGAGCGGCGAAGCTGAAGCGACGACCGCCCTTCACGGTGGCGGCGACGCGGTTGATGTGGACCAGCTTCTCGACGATGTCGCTGTCCGCACGCTCCTCGGCGGGGGCGTTACGGTCACGACGGTCGCGACGCTGACCGTCACCACCACCACGGGGTTCACGAGCCATCTGATCGCTCCTTAGAAGTTCAGGCCGGCTTCACGCGCGGCATCCGCCAGCGCCTTCACCCGACCGTGATAGATGTAACCGCCACGATCGAAGACGACGTCCTTGACGCCCTTCTCGATCGCACGTTCGGCGACCAGCTTGCCGACCAGAGCCGCGGCGTCCTTGTCGGCGCCCTTGGCCTTCTTGTCGCTTTCCAGGGTGGAAGCGGAAGCCAGGGTCACGCCGTTCAGATCGTCGATGACCTGGGCGTAGATGTTCTTGCTCGAGCGGAAGACCGACAGGCGCGGACGACCGTTCGACAACGCCTTCAGGCGCGTGCGGTTGCGCTGAGCGCGACGCACATGGGATTCGCGAGGAGAGAGCGCCATGACTACTTCTTCTTGCCTTCCTTGCGGCGAACCTTCTCGCCGGCGTACCGGACGCCCTTGCCCTTATAGGGCTCCGGCGGACGGATGCGACGGATCTTGGCCGCGGTTTCACCGACCAGCTGCTTGTCGATGCCGGCGATCTTGACTTCGGTCTGCTTCGGCACGGCGAAGGTGATCCCGGCCGGGGCCGGAATGTCCACGTCGTGGCTGAAGCCGAGCTGCATCGACAGGGCGGTGCCCTTCAGAGCCGCGCGGTAACCGACGCCGACCAGTTCGAGGGTTTCCTCGTAGCCGGCGGTGACGCCCACGACCATGTTGTTCACCAGGGTGCGCGACAGACCCCACATCCCGCGGGCGCGGGCGGTGTCGTTGCGCGGCGAGAGCGTCAGCTCGGCGCCTTCCTGCTTGATCTCGATCTCGTCGGAGACCGTCCAGGAGAGCTGCCCCTTGGGGCCCTTCACCGTGACCGTCTGGCCGTCGAGGGTGACGGTCGCCCCGGAGGGGATCGCCACGGCTTTCTTTCCGATACGGCTCATATCAGTACACCCGGCAGAGGACTTCGCCGCCGACGTTGGCGTCGCGAGCAGCGGTGTCCGACATCACGCCACGGGGCGTCGACAGGATCGAGATGCCCAGGCCGTTCTTCACCGGCTTCAGGTCCTTGATGGACGAGTAGACGCGGCGGCCCGGCTTCGAAACGCGACGGATCTCGACGATCACCGGCTCGTTGTCGAAGTACTTCAGTTCGATCTCGAACTCCGGGAAGGCGCCCGGCTTTTCCACGAGCGTATAGCCGCGGATGTAGCCTTCGGACGTCAGGACGTCGAGCACGCGAGCGCGCATCTTCGACGCCGGGGTGGAGACCTTCGAACGCTTGCGCTGGGCGGCGTTCTTGATGCGGGCGATCATATCGCCGATGGGGTCGTTGACCATTGTCTCCCTCCCCTTACCAGCTCGACTTCACGAGACCGGGGATCAGGCCCTGGGAGCCGAGCTCCCGCAGCGCGATCCGGCTCATCTTCAGCTTGCGATAGTAGGCGCGCGGACGCCCCGTCACTTCGCACCGGTTACGGATGCGCGTGGCGGCGGAGTTGCGCGGCAGCTTCGCGAGCTTCAGCCGGGCTTCAAAACGTTCTTCGAGCGGCAGCGATTCGTCGTTGGCGGTCGCCTTCAGCGCGGCGCGCTTGGCGGCCAGCTGCTTGACGAGCTTCTTGACGGCTTCGTTGCGGTTGACGGCGCTCTTCTTGGCCATGTCCTTGTCCTCTTCCCGCTCTAGACGTTGTTGAACGGGAACTGGAATTCCTTGAGAAGCGCGCGCGCTTCATCGTCGGTCTTCGCAGTGGTGGCGACAACGATGTCCATGCCCCAGATCTGGTCGATCTGGTCATAGTTGATCTCCGGGAACACGATGTGTTCCTTCAGGCCCATGGCGTAGTTGCCGCGGCCGTCGAAGCTGTTGCCGTTCAGGCCCCGGAAGTCCTTCACGCGCGGCAGGGCGATCGTGATCAGACGGTCCAGGAATTCGTACATGCGGTCGGAGCGCAGGGTGACCTTGGCGCCGATCGTCATGCCTTCGCGGATCTTGAACTGCGCCACGGACTTGCGAGCCTTGGTCGCGACAGGCTTCTGACCCGCGATCGCGGCCAGGTCCTTCATCGCGGCGGCGGCCTTCTTGGAGTCCGCCACGGCTTCGCCGATCCCCATGTTCAGGACGATCTTGTCCAGCTTCGGGATCTGCATCTCGTTGGTGTAGTTGAACTGTTCCTTCATCGCGGCGCGGATGCGCTCGCGATAGACGGTCTTCAACCGCGGTTCGTACTTATCAGCCATTGATCACCTCACCGGTGGTCTTGGCGAAGCGCACCTTCTTGTCGCCTTCCGTACGGAAGCCGACGCGGGTGGGCTTGCCCTTGGAATCCACCAGAGCCACGTTCGAGACGTGGAGCGGGGCTTCCTTGTGTTTGATGCCGCCGTTGGGATCGAGCTGCGACGGCTTGGTGTGGCGCTGGACCATGTTCAGGCCGCCGACGACGACGCGCTCTTCCTTCGGAAGCACGCGGATGACGTCGCCGCTCTTGCCCTTGTCCTTGCCGGTCAGGACGACGACGCGGTCGCCCTTCTTGATCTTAGCGGCCATTACAGCACCTCCGGCGCGAGGGAGATGATCTTCATGTGGTTCTTGGCGCGCAGTTCACGGGGAACCGGGCCGAAGATCCGCGTGCCGATCGGCTCGCTCGACTTGTTGACGATCACGGCCGCGTTCTTGTCGAAGCGGATGACCGAGCCGTCCTTGCGCTTGATGGCCTGCGACGTGCGAACGACGATGGCTTGCAGCACATCGCCCTTCTTCACGCGGCCGCGCGGAATGGCTTCCTTGACGGAGACGACGATCTTGTCCCCGACGTGGGCGTAGCGACGCTTGGCGCCGCCCAGCACCTTGATGCACATGACCCGGCGAGCGCCCGAATTATCGGCGACGTCCAGGTTAGTCTGCATCTGGATCATGGCTTAACCTTCCAGACTCTTTAGGCGGAAGCCTTGGGAAGCACTTCCCAGGTCTTCAGCTTGGACTTCGGCGCGCACTCGACGATCTTGGCGACTTCCCCCGCCTTGTAGGCGTTGGCTTCGTCGTGAGCGTGATACTTCTTGGACCGGCGCACGGTCTTCTTCAGCAGCGGATGCAGGAAGGTCCGTTCGACCTTCACCACAACGGTCTTGTCGCCCTTGTCGGAGACGACCACGCCTTCGAGAATACGTTTCGGCATATCGATCTCCTCTACGCGGCTTTCTTGGCGCGCAGCACGGTCTTGATCCGCGCGATATCCTTGCGGATCTCATTCACGCGGTGGGTCTTCTCGACCTGGCCCGTCGCTGCCTGGAAGCGCAGGTTGAACTGCTCCTTCTTCAGGTTCAGCAGGGACTCGGCGAGTTGGTCGGCCGTCATGGCCCGGACTTCGTCGATCTTCATCTCAGTGCTCCGCAGCCACGCCCGCGTCGATGCGGGTGACGATGCGGGTCTTCACCGGAAGCTTGGCGGCGCCGAGCTTCAGGGCTTCACGGGCGATATCGTCGGCGACGCCGTCGATCTCGAACATGATGCGACCCGGGTGAACGCGCGCGGCCCAGTAGTCGACCGCGCCCTTGCCCTTACCCATCCGGACTTCGGCCGGCTTGTCGGTGACCGGCAGGTCCGGGAAGATGCGGATCCACACCCGGCCCTGGCGCTTCATGTGGCGGGTGATCGCGCGGCGGGCCGCTTCGATCTGACGCGCCGTGATGCGCTCCGGCTCGACCGACTTCAGGCCGTAGGAGCCGAAGTTCAGCAGGGTGCCGCCCTTGGCGGTGCCGTGGATGCGGCCCTTGAAGGCCTTCCGGTACTTGGTTTTCTTCGGAGACAGCATGTTCGTTACGCCTCAGCGCGCGGGCCGCGATCGCGGCGCGGGCCGCGGGGTCCACGATCATCACGGTCACGACCGCCGCCCTCGCCGGCCGGGCCGGATTCGGACGCCAGACGCTTGTCCAGCGCCATCGGGTCGTGCTCCAGCACCTCGCCTTTGAAGATCCAGGTCTTCACGCCGATGATGCCGTAGGTGGTCTTGGCTTCCGCGAAGCCGTAGTCGATGTCCGCGCGCAGCGTGTGCAGCGGAACGCGACCTTCGCGGTACCATTCCATACGGGCGATTTCCGCGCCGCCCAGGCGGCCCGACACATTGATCCGAACGCCCTTGGCGCCCAGACGCATGGTCGACTGCATGGTGCGCTTCATCGCGCGGCGGAAGGCCACGCGGCGCTCGAGCTGCTGGGCGATGTTCTCGGCCACCAGCTGGGCGTCGGTTTCCGGCTTGCGGATTTCGACGATGTTCAGGTGGACTTCGCCACCGGTCATCGCCGCGACGTCCTTGCGCAGCTTCTCGATGTCCGCGCCCTTCTTGCCGATGATCACGCCCGGGCGCGCGGCATAGATGGTGATGCGGCACTTCTTGTGCGGACGCTCGATCACGATGCGCGAGATGCCGGCGGCGCCGAGGCGCTTCTTCAGCTCGCGACGGACCTTGATGTCCTCGTGCAACAGACGGCCGTATTCCTTGCCGTCGGCGAACCAGCGGCTGTCCCAGGTACGGTTGACGCCGAGCCGAAGCCCGACCGGATTGACTTTCTGACCCATCAGGCGGCCTCACCCAGTTCGCGGACCACAATCGTGATCTCGGAGAACGGCTTTTCGATGCGCGAGGACCGGCCGCGGGCGCGGGCGGAGAAGCGCTTCATAATCAGGTTCTTGCCCACATAGGCCTCGGCGACGACCAGGGAGTCGATGTCGAGGTTGTGGTTGTTCTCGGCGTTCGAGATGGCGCTGTAGAGCGCCTTCCGGACGTCCTGAGCGATGCGCTTGTGGCTGAACTCGAGTTCGTTCAGCGCACGCTGCACCTTCAGGCCGCGGATCGACTGGGCCACGAGGTTCAGCTTGCGGGCCGAGGTGCGCAGGGTGCGCACCTTGGCCTGAGCTTCGACGCCGCTGAGGCGGCGAACGGTTTGGGGCTTGCTCATCGGGCCTACTTCCTCTTGGCCTTCTTGTCCGCCGCGTGGCCCGGGAAGTTCCGGGTCGGGGCGAACTCGCCGAGCTTGTGGCCGACCATGTCTTCCGACACGGACACGGGCACATGCTTTTGGCCGTTGTGGACGCCGAAGGTCAGGCCGACGAACTGCGGCATGATCGTGGAGCGACGCGACCAGGTCTTGATCACATCCTTGCGGCCCGAGTTCAGGGCGGCGTCTGCCTTCTTCAGCAGATAGCCGTCGACGAACGGGCCCTTCCAGACAGAGCGGGTCATGGCTTAGCGGCCCTTCTTCGCTTTATGGCGCGACCGGATGATGAACTTATCCGTGGCCTTGTTGGTGCGGGTCTTGGAACCCTTGGTGTCCTTGCCCCACGGCGTGACCGGCGTCCGGCCGCCCGAGGTGCGACCTTCACCACCACCGTGCGGGTGGTCGATCGGGTTCATGGCGACGCCGCGGACGTGCGGACGGAAGCCCATGTGACGGACGCGACCGGCCTTGCCGAGAACCTGGTTCATGTGATCCGGGTTCGAGACGGCGCCGACCGTGGCCATGCAGGTGTCCTGCACCATGCGCAGCTCGCCCGAGCCGAGGCGGATCTGGGCGTAGCCGCCGTCACGACCGACCAGCTGGGCGTAGGCGCCGGCCGAACGGGCGATCTGGCCGCCCTTCATGGGCTTCAGCTCGACGTTGTGCACGATGGTGCCGATCGGCAGGCCGCTCAGCGGAGCCGCGTTGCCGGGCTTCACGTCGACCTTTTCCGAAGCGATGACCACATCGCCGGCCTTCAGGCGTTGCGGGGCCAGGATGTAGGCCAGCTCGCCGTCTTCGTACTTGATCAGCGCGATGAACGCGGTGCGGTTCGGGTCGTACTCGAGACGCTCGACCGTGGCCGGAACGTTCCACTTGCGACGCTTGAAGTCGACCAGGCGGTACAGGCGCTTGGCGCCGCCGCCGCGGAAGCGGACCGCGATACGGCCGTTGCCGCCGCGACCGCCCGACTTCGTCAGGCCTTCGACCAGCTTCTTCTCGGGCTTGCCCTTGTGGAGCTCGCTCCGGTCGACCAGCACCAGGCCGCGACGGCCGGGCGAAGTCGGGTTGAATTGCTTCAGAGCCATCTTGTCTTAGAGCCCCGTGGTGATGTCGATCGACTGGCCGTCGGCCAGCGTCACGATCGCTTTCTTGACGTCGGAACGACGGCCGGCGCGACCGCGGAAACGCTTGGTCTTGCCCTTGACGTTCAGGGTGTTGACCTTGGTCACGTTCACCTTGAACAGCGCCTCGACCGCCGCGGCGATCTCGTCCTTGGTGGCGTCCTGGGCGACGCGGAAGACGACCTTGTTCTGCTCGCTGAGCAGAGTGGCCTTTTCCGTGATCACCGGAGCCAGGATGGTGTCGTAATGGCGAGCGGTGGCGGTCATTACGCGGCTTCCTTCTCAGCGAAGCGGGCCGAGATGCCTTCGACGGCCGACTTGGTCAGGACCAGGGTCCCGCGGCGCAGCACGTCATAGACGTTCAGGCCGGCGTTCGGCAGCACATCAACGTTCGGAATGTTGCGGGCGGCCAGCTTGAAGTTGGCGTCCACTTCCGGACCAGCGATGATCAGGGCGTTCTTCAGACCGATCTTCTCGAAGTTGGCGCGCAGAGCGGCCGTCTTCGCTTCAGACAGTTCAGCGGAGTCCAGGACGACGAGCGAGCCCGACTTGGCCTTGGAGGACAGCGCGTGGCGCAGGGCCAGGGCGCGGACCTTCTTGGGCAGGTCGAAGGCATGGCTGCGGACCACCGGCCCGTGGGCCTTGGCGCCGCCGACGAACTGAGCCGCCCGGCGCGAGCCGTGACGGGCGCCGCCGGTGCCCTTCTGCTTGTACATCTTCTTGCCCGTACGAGAGACCTCGTTGCGGACCTGGATCTTGTGGTTCCCGGAGCGGCGCTTGGCCAGCTGCCAGGTGACGACGCGCTGCAGGATGTCCCCGCGGATCTCGTCGATGCCGAAGATGGCGTCGTCGAGATCGACCGAACCGGCCTTGGCGCCGTCAAGCTTGATGACGTCGAGTTTCATTACGCTTCGCCCTCTTGCGCGGCTTCGGCAGCCGGAGCTTCAGAGGCCGGGGCTTCCTCGACCGCCGGCTCAGCGGCGGCGACCGGCGCTTCGCCGGCCTTGCGGAAGGCGCCCGGACGCGGCAGGTCGGCCGGAGCCGCCTTCTTGATCGCGTCGCGAACCTTCACGTAGGAGCCTTCGGCGCCCGGAACGGCGCCCTTGATCAGGATCAGGCCACGCTCGACGTCGACCTTCCAGACCGTGAGGTTCAGGGTGGTGACGGTTTCTTGACCGAGGTGACCGGCCATCTTCTTGCCCGGGAACGTCCGGCCCGGATCCTGACGGTTGCCCGTCGAACCGTGGGCGCGGTGCGAGACCGAGACGCCGTGCGTGGCGCGCATGCCGCCGAAGTTCCAGCGCTTCATGGCGCCGGCGAAACCCTTACCGACGGTGATGCCCTGGATGTCAACCTTTTGGCCGGCGACGTAGTGGTCGGCGGTCAGTTCCGCGCCCACGTCGATCAGAGCGTCTTCCGTGACGCGGAATTCGGTGACGACGCGCTTGGGCTCGACCTGAGCCTTGGCGAAGTGGCCACGCAGAGCGTTGGACTCGTTCTTGGCCTTCTTGGCGCCGGCGCCGAGCTGGAGGGCGGTGTAGCCATCCTTCTCAACGGTGCGCTGGGCCGTGACCTGGCAGCCGTCGAGGCTAAGCACGGTCACCGGAACGTGCTGGCCGGCTTCGTCGAAGAAGCGGGTCATGCCCAGCTTCTTGGCGATCACGCCGGTGCGGTTTGCGGGGAGAGTCATAACGTGCGGCTCCCTACAGCTTGATCTCGACGTCGACGCCGGCCGACAGGTCGAGCTTCATCAGCGCGTCCACCGTCTGCGGGGTCGGATCGACGATATCCAGCACGCGCTTGTGCGTGCGGATTTCGAACTGTTCGCGCGACTTCTTGTCGACGTGCGGCGAACGGTTGACGGTGAATTTCTCGATGAGCGTGGGCAGGGGGATCGGCCCCCGGACGGTGGCGCCCGTGCGCTTGGCCGTATTCACGATCTCGCGCGTGGAATGATCCAGCACGCGGTGATCGAAGGCCTTGAGCCGGATGCGGATGTTCTGACGATCCATATCGCTCGTGTTTCCCAAAGGGTTCCCAGTTAGGCGGGCGCCCGCGTGCTTAGACATTTCAAAGACCAACCCGAACACCCCTCCCCCGCGGGGGAGAACCATCCGGACACGCGACGTCCGCAAAAACGAAGTGGCCCCCACGGACATCCGCAAGGACCTGGTCCCCATCCGCGGCCACACCTTTGATGGGAGGCCATAGGACGGTTCGTTCCGCGGGCCGCGTCTGCACCGAGGTGCACAGCCGGTCCAACAGGAGGGCGGCTTTTACGTCGGCGACTCGCCCGCGTCAAGTGCGTTGCGCAGCGCCTCCCCGCCGCCCCATCGAAGAACGACGGTTTTCTGACGCTCTATATATAGAAAGAGTAGTCGCAACATTACGGCCGGTTCATGCAAGTGACCGAAAGGCCACAGCAACATTCGATAACACGGTGTGTGCAGCCAAATCCTACAGCTTCCGCCTCGGAACCCTTGCGAGCCTGCTCGAACATACATAGGTGCGGCGTCCTCGATCGGCCGAAGACGCCGACGGGATCGTCACAAAGGGGATACCCACTATGAAACTCCGTATGTTCGCCACGGCCGCCGTGGTCGCCGCCGCCGCCGTCGCGGCTCCCGCCTTCGCTCAGGACGCCGTTGGTTCGGCCGGCCTGTCGATCGCCCACACCGAGATCGACACCAAGCTCGTCGACCTGGACGGCCAAGCCTACACCCTGGACGGCTCGGTCGCCGTGAAGGCCACCGAAAACTGGACCCTGTCGCTGGGCGCCAGCCTGGGCACCGCTGACGGCGACCTGGGCGACGACACCGCCTTCGGCCTGAACGGCGCCTTCACCTACAACGGCGGCGACTGGCGCGTCGGCCCGACCGTGGGCTTCGCCTCGATCGGCGACGAAAGCATCTGGACCGTCGGCGGCGTTGCTCAGAAGTACTTCGACAAGGTCACGCTGACCGGCGCGATCAACTACGGCCAAGCCGATGAACTCGACGCCGACATCTGGAGCGTCAACGGCGACGTCCGCTACTTCGTCAGCGACAACTTCCGCCTGAACGCCGGCGCCGGCTTCGCCAAGGTCGACACCGACCAGGGCGACGCGGACCTGTGGACCGCGGGCGTGGGCGCCGAGTACCAGTTTGCTTCCACCCCGTGGAGCATCTTCGGCGGCTACGACCACGTCGAACTGAAGGACTTCGACGTCTCGGCCGACACCTTCAAGATCGGCGCCCGCTACAGCTTCGGCGGCGACCTGAAGGCCCGTGACCGCGCCGGCGCCGACCTGCCGACCGGCGTCGCGGCGTTCGGCAGCGTCCTGCGCTAAGAACGGCCCACGCTAGGAACCGCCCCCTCCTCCCCCCCGAAGGGCGGATCCAAGCGAAAGCCCCGGAGCCTCGGCTCCGGGGCTTTTTTCTTGGCCGAAGGGGAAGCGCCTGACGGACGCCCCTCGGCGGCGGGCCCCGCCCCGCGACCAAGACCCGTAGGAGGGACAGCCTCGATGCGGTGCGCGGGAGATGCGCCCGAGGCCGGGCGTGGTCGACGACCCACGCCGGCCCCGTCGGGTCCCGCCGACTCGGAAGGCTAGCCCGGCTCGCGCCGGGCCCCATCCCCCATTCGGGGGGATCAATCGTCGCACCCCGCGTATGAGAAGGGCCGCGGAACCTTCGCTCCGCGGCCCTCTCGGCGGTGATCCTGGACAGGGGTCCTAGTCGTCGAAGTCCACCGGACCGACGATCACCGAGCCCGATCCGACCACCGACTTGTTGATCGGCCCGACGGCCTGGGCCAGGCGCACGTCGCCGGAGCCTGCGATCCTGGCGCTGACCGTGCTGGCGACGCCGCCGAACGCCACATCGCCGGAGCCGGCGATGCTGGCCGACAGGGCGCTGGCGCGGCCGCCGCGGATCGCAACGTCGCCGGAGCCGGCGATCGCGATATCGACCTGGCCGTTCACCGAAGCCACCGTCGTATCGCCCGAGCCGCCGATCTGCACCGACAGGCCGCCGCCGACCGCCCCCGCCTCCACGTCGCCGGAGCCGCCGATCTTGACCGACAGGTCGCGGCTCACGGCTCCAAGGCTGACGTCGCCCGAGCCGGCGAGATTGATCTGGACCCTGCCGGCCGAGCCGACCTTGGTGTCGCCGGACCCGGCGTTGTTCAAGGTGAACTCGCCCGCGACATTGCCCACCGTCCAGTCGCCGCAGCCGGCGTTGGACAGCTTCAGGCCGGCGGTGCGGCCGATGCTGCCGAACACGGCCCCGCTGGCGCCGACCCGCGCGTCCATCGGCACGTAGACGATGACCTGGGGCATGTCCTTCCAGGCGACGCGGCCGATGCCGTGGATCGTGACCGAGGCTTCGCCGTTGCGGACCTGGCAGCTGCGGATCTTGCCCGTCAGGCCGTCCAGGTCGCCGTCGACGATGGTGCGGTCGCCCTCGACCCGCACCGTCAGCGGCAGCGAGGCGTTGGCGGTCTGCATCATCACCTTCACGTCCGAGCGCTGCTGCGGAATGACCGTGACCCGGGCCGCCGCGTGCTTGAACTCGACCGACGGCGCGGCCTGGGCCGCTCCAGCGGCCAGAAGGGCGGCGCCCGCCACGCCGAAAGCCAGGAATGCGCGCATCTGTTTGTCTCCCCAAAAGCTGCGTGTTGAGAGGACGCTATGACGGGTCGACCGATGCGACACTTTAATTCGAGGTCATGACAGAGGCTTCATCCGCCTCCGTATCCTTCGAGACCGCCGGCGCAGGCGCGGACCAGGGCGGACAGACCCAGAAACACGAGAAGATAGAGCCACCAGTTCGGCCCCTCCGCCTTGGCCTTGCGCGGCGCGGGCGGCGGCGCGGGATCGACGAAGGCTCCGTTCTCGACGGCCATGGTCAGCACCACGCCCGTGCGCGCCGCCTTGTCGCGCAGATCGAACAGCGCCGGCGCCTCCGCCGCCGGCACCAGCCGCCGGCTGACGGCCAGGCTGCGGCGCAGACGCGAACTCCCGACCTCGTCGAGCGTCTGATGGATGGTGGTCAGCTCGATTCCCGGGCCCGGGATCGTCTCGTTCCAGCCGGTATGGGCGATGTCCTTGCCCAGGCGCAGGACGATGTCGTGCGCCTGACGGCGCGGCAGGCCCAGGTCGATGGGATGCCGCCGCCCCTCGGTGCGCGGCGTATGCAGGTTGGGCAGGAACAGGTCGTCGTAGGTCTGGAAGCGGACCTGACGGTCGCCGACCGCCTCCCAGGGGCGGGCGATGTCGTAGCGCTCGACCGTGGTCAGGACGTTTCCGTCCAGGTCGTCCTCGATCTCCATCGGCGCGACGACGCTCGCCCCGCCATAGCGGCGGGCGTAGAAGTCGCGATAGCTCTCCTCCAGCGCCGCCTTGCCCCCTGACAGCTGCCGGCGGACGCTGTCGGCCCGCCAGGACCGGTTCTCCGAACGGATGGTCAGCCGGGCCGGCGCGTCCGGCGTCGCGCCGAAGACATACTCTTCCTCGACCCGCCCGAGGTCGGTCACCGGCCCCTCGCCCATCGGCTCCAGCCCGCCTCCCGCCGTCAGCGGCAACGCCCAGCCCCAGCGCGGCTGGAAGGTCGTCTCAAGTCGCCCGCCCTGCGGGAAGTTGGTTGGATCCAGCCAGTACGAGGCCCCGTCCAGGCGGAGGCGGACGATGCAGTGGTCGAAGACCGCCAGCGCCGGCGGCTCGTCGGCCAGGACCGGACCGATGCCGGTGTTGACCAGGGCCGGACAGGCGTCGAGGCCCAGGCGCCGCAACAGTCTGACGAGCAGCAGCGACGCATCCTTGCAGTCGCCGGACCGCGTCGCCCAGATGCTGTCGAGGGGATTGGGGGTGAACCCGCCCGCGCCGACGGTGACGGCCTGGTAGCGCAAGGCGCCCTGCACCAGCCGCAGCGCGGCCATGGCCCGCTCGGCCGGCGTCGCCGCGGCGGTCTCGATCCGCGCGGCCTCGGCGTCCAGCGACTCGGGCAGCGCGCCGTCGAGCGGATAGAGCGGGCGGAACGTCTCGATCACCTCGGCCCAGGTCAGGACGTCGGCGCAGGTGACGGCGGAGAGCGTGCGCGACCAGGGCGGGGTGTCGGGCTCGCGGCCGACGGGGGCGGTGCTCCGGCTGCGCCAGACCCGCTCCGCCACGCCGTCCGGCAACGACCGCCGCGCCTCGGCCGGGGGCGTCAGCCAGCTCAGCAGGGTCAGCGGCCGATCCTCGCGGACCAGCAGGCGCACGCGCGTCTCGCCTACCCAGCAGCCCCATTCGAAGACCCACTCCGCCGCGAACCGGTCGCCCAGCACCGGATGCGTTCCCGTCAAAGACCAGGCGACGTCGACGATGTCGCCCAGGCGGAGGTCCGGGATGACGAAATGGGCGGTCAGCCGCCCGTCGAAGCGG
The DNA here is from genome assembly GCF_002749615.1 of Caulobacter mirabilis. Lineage (GTDB taxonomy): Bacteria > Pseudomonadota > Alphaproteobacteria > Caulobacterales > Caulobacteraceae > Caulobacter > Caulobacter mirabilis. The sequence continues at coordinate 1,871,578 of NZ_CP024201.1, read as the reverse complement.
GCCCGCTCCAGGTCGCGCTCGCGCTGGAAGACCTGCATCGCCGCCGTCGGATCGAACACCCGGGTGACGCCGTCGCGCAGGATCCTGACATGATGAAAGACCACCCGCTCGAACCCGGGATCGTAGTCGACGCTGATCTGTCCCACCGCCCCTAGGCCGTCGGGCGCCACGATCTCGTTGACGGTCCGCGTCAGCCAGACCCGATGCGGCCCGGTCAGGTCGATCTGGTTGTCGTTCAGCCAGATGCAGCGGCCGCCCTCGAGCTGCTCGGCGGTCGGCCGGTGCGGCGCGGAGAAGCGCGGCAGGTCGGCCCAGTCGCCCGCGGGCGCGAGCGTCGGGCGCGAAGCGGCGGCCGCCGCGCTCGGCGTGTGTTCTGTGACGCTGTCCACGACGTACCCCCCGCTCGAGAGGACACACCGAAAACGAGGCCCTGACCAGCCCCCTCGCCCGCCAGGCTAGTCCCTCATGCGCTCCAGCCGGCCATGGCGCGCAGGATGTCGTCGCTCTCGTCGTCCGACGGCAGGAAGGTCTCGATACGCAGTTCGCGCAGGGTCTCGTCCAGCGGCGCCACGAAGGCGGCCGAGGTCGAGATCAGCCCGATCTCGCGATTCTGCGAGGCGAAGCGGATCTCGCAGAGGGCGCCCGGCGGGATGCGGTCATCGTCGGCCAGCGCGGCGATGTCGGGATAGCCGGCCAGTTCGGCCACGAGCGCCTGCAGCGCGTCGTCCTCCGGCGCGGCCAGGGCCCGCGCCCGCGCCCGCTCCAGCAGCGAGCGGGCGACGGCGGGCCAGTTGACCACGAACCGCTTCAGCTCGTCCGGCGCCAGGTACATCTTCATATGGTTCAGCGGTCGGGCCAGCCGGGCCTCGCCCAGCATCAGCCCGTAGAGCCGCCGCGCCGCGTCGTTGGCGGCGACCACGTTCCACAGCCGGTCGACCACCACCGCCGGCCAGGGTTCGGCCCGCGTCAGCAGCAGGGTCAGGGCGCGGCGCGCCTCGCCCATCTCCGGCGCGGAAAGATCGCTCCGCGGCAGCGGCCTCGGGACGAAAGCGTCGTCAGGCGGCGGGCTGGCGGCCGGCGCCGAGTTCGAAACTGCGTTCAAAGTCCTTGATCCTGTTCTCCGCCATGTTGGCCTTCTTCATGGCCAGGGAACAGGCCCAAAGGGCGGCGCGAGCGGCCATGGGCGTCTGGCCCATGGCGGCCGGCCGGCGGCCCCAGCGCTGGCGCATGACGCCGTTGGCGAAATGCGCCCCGCGGGTCAGGCGGGTCTCCCAGGTCTGGAAGTCCAGCGAGACCGAGACGTTGAACACCTCCAGGTTCTCGACCCGGTGCGGCGCATAGAGCGGCCAGGTCAAGGCCTGCCCGGCCTCCATGTCGAACACCTGGGCGTCGGCGTCGAAGGCCCGGCGATAGGTCAGTTCCTCGGTGGTGGTCCGCATGATCACCTGCTCCATCTCGGCCTGGGGCAGATGGGCCTCGTCCGGCGGATAGACGAACAGGCGCTTGCGGCCGCGCAGGTGGAACAGCATCACCCCGGCGGCGTCGAAATGGTACGGCACCTTGGTCCCCGGCGAGGACAGGATCAGCTGGCCGGTGGTCCGGATCGGAGTCACGCCCAGGGCGCGGGCGTTGGCCTGGAAGGCCTCGTGGATCGGGGTCCACAGCTCCGGATGGGCGTCCTGGACGTCGCGCAGGTTGACCCACAACCGGCCGGCCTTGATTTCGGCCAGGATGGTCGCGCCGTCGGCCCGGCCGCGCGAGCCGGTCTCCAGGCTGACCTGACCCTCCTCGTCGTAGCTGTAGGCGTTGATGTCGAACAGCTCTTCCGGATAGCGATCCAGGAGGGCGGTCAGCGCCTCATCGGTGGCCAGGCCCAGGGTATGAACCTGGTGGTCGAAGACGCGCGGCTCGGACGGCAGGGGCATCGTTTCGATCCTCAGAGGACGAGCAAGGGAGTGAACCCGACCGCGACCGGCGCGGCGTGGGTGCGGCTGAGAACGGCGCCGGCGGCGGCGGCGACGCCCCGGGCCCGGCCGATCAGGGTGGTCTCGCAGGCGTCGATCGCGGCCCAGCGACGACGGACGCTCAGGCCCAGGCGGCCGGCGGCCACGGCGGGACGGCCATCGCGGCGCACCACGCCTTCGACCACCGTCTCGCTCCGGTCGCAGAAGTACTTCTTGTAGGGCTCGCCCTCGAAGCCGTAGTCGAAGACCCTGAAGCCCTCGCCCGCGCCCTGGCGCATGGTGTCCAGGCTGAGCAGGATGCCCGGCGAGTAGCGCGCGGTGGCGGCCTCGTAGGCCGGAATCCAGAAGTGGTAGCGTTCGTCCGCGAACAGGCCGTACTCGAAGGCGATCGGCGCGCCGCCGGCCTCCAGCACCATCAACCGCCCGCCGAAACCGTCCTCGCGGGCGGTCAGCAGCGCCTGCATCAGGTCCGCGGTCCAGCCGCAGGCGAACACGTCGTGCCGACCGGAACCGCGATACTGTCGGCGCTTCAGGTCGATCAGCCGGCGCAGATCGGAGACGTCGCCCCGACGGACGGTCACCGCCCCCAGGTCGCGCTCCAGCGACCGCCGCGCGCGGTCCTTGTCCTTGAAATACTTGCGGTGCGCCTCGCGCCGGCCGGCGTCGTAGGCGTCCCAGCCGTCCGACAGCTCGGCCTGCAGGGTCGTGCGGCGGATCAGCCCCTCGCTCGCCTCCGCCTCGCCGATCCAGCCGTTGACGCTCAGGGCGCTGGCCCTCAGCCGGCCCGGCAGATCGGCCAGCGTGGCCGTCGCATCCGGACGACCGACGACGCCGTGATAGTCGTTCATCGGCGCGGCGATCGGCTGGACCGTGCCGCCGCGACGCTGGTGCGGGAAGAAGCCGACGATCTCGCCGCGGCGATGCAGGATGGCCACGGCCGCGCCCGGCGCGACCTCGCCGGCGACCTGGGTGAAGGCGGGATGGAAATAGGGCGAGGCGTAGCGGTCGTCCGCCCGCGCGAAGCCCGCCCACAGGTCGAGCTCGTCCGGCGTCAGCTCGGCCGGCGTGATCGTGTCGACGGTCAGATCGCGTCCCAAAGCGGAACCTCACAAGGCTTCTGCCTGACCGCCGAGCAAGGTCCGTTCCACGGCGGCCGCCCTCCCCGGGGATGGCGGGACGAACTCTATCTAAGGGCGACTAACGGTCCGTTATGGCGCCCGCTGGACCGCCTTGGGTGGTTCGAGACGCTGGCTGGGGACATGCTCCCGCAGGGTGCGTGTCCCTGTCCGTGCGGGGATCGGGGACACGCACCGCTTCGCGGAGCATGTCCCCGGCGGGCGGGCAAAGAAAAAGGCCCCCGGGATTGCTCCCGGAGGCCCTGATCCTTCAGCCGAAGCTTCGACGGTCGAGGCTTACTCGACGATCTTGGCCACGACGCCGGCGCCGACGGTGCGGCCGCCTTCGCGGATGGCGAAGCGCAGGCCCTGGTCCATGGCGATCGGGGTGATCAGCTCGACGTCCAGCTCGGCGTTGTCGCCCGGCATGATCATTTCCACGCCTTCGCGCAGCTTGATGATCCCGGTCACGTCCGTCGTGCGGAAGTAGAACTGCGGACGGTAGTTGGTGAAGAACGGCGTGTGACGGCCGCCCTCTTCCTTGGTCAGGATGTAGGCCTCGGCGGCGAACTTCTTGTGCGGGGTGATCGAGCCCGGCTTGCACAGAACCTGACCACGCTCGACGTCTTCACGCTTGGTGCCGCGCAGCAGCACGCCCACGTTGTCGCCCGCCTGGCCCTGGTCCAGCAGCTTGCGGAACATTTCCACGCCCGTGCAGGTCGTCTTCTGGGTGTCGCGGATGCCGACGATCTCGACTTCCTCGCCAACCTTCACGATGCCCTTCTCGACCCGGCCCGTCACCACCGTGCCGCGGCCCGAGATCGAGAACACGTCTTCCACCGGCATCAGGAACGGCAGGTCCACCGGACGGTCCGGCTGCGGGATGTAGGCGTCCACCTGGGTCATCAGCTCCAGGATACGGTCTTCGCCGATCGCCGGCTCACGACCTTCAACCGCCGCCAGGGCCGAGCCCTTCACGATCGGAATGTCGTCGCCCGGGAACTGGTAGCTCGACAGAAGTTCGCGAACTTCCATCTCCACCAGGTCCAGCAGCTCCTCGTCGTCGACCATGTCGACCTTGTTCATGAACACCACCAGCGCCGGAACCCCGACCTGGCGCGCCAGCAGGATGTGCTCGCGCGTCTGCGGCATCGGGCCGTCGGCCGCCGACACCACCAGGATCGCGCCGTCCATCTGCGCCGCGCCCGTGATCATGTTCTTCACGTAGTCGGCGTGGCCGGGGCAGTCGACGTGCGCGTAGTGACGGTTCTGCGTCTCGTACTCGACGTGCGCCGTGTTGATCGTGATCCCCCGCGCCTTCTCTTCCGGCGCCGCGTCAATGTCTTCGTACTTCTTCGCCGTCGCGCCGCCGCTCTTCGCCAGCACCATCGTGATCGCCGCCGTCAGCGTCGTCTTGCCGTGGTCAACGTGACCAATCGTGCCGATGTTGCAGTGCGGCTTGTTACGTTCGAACTTTTCCTTGGCCATCTTCTTTACCTCAGGCGCCGGCGGCGTGGTTTTTCAAAGTGAAAGGGGACTGGAGCGGGTAGCCGGGATCGAACCGGCATCCTCAGCTTGGAAGGCTGCTGCACTACCATTGTGCTATACCCGCGCCTAACGGCGGGGCGCCGATCGTCTCCTGTTCAGTTCGAGGTCCCGCGTCTGCCGGGAAAAGAGCCATCGCGCGTGGTGGGGGAAGTAGGACTCGAACCTACGAAGCTTTCGCAGCGGATTTACAGTCCGCCCCCTTTGCCGCTCGGGACATTCCCCCAAGCGCGATGGTTGCTCTTCCTTGGCGGCCGAGCCCTTCGCGGGTAAGCGAAGCGCCCTGGGGCCCCAAATCGGAGCGCGTCTTATAGTGTCCTCGTCTCATGAACGCAACGACCGGAAAAAGGGTTTTCGTCCGCGCCTCGAAAAGGCCGGAAAACCCCGTCCGCAAAGGGTTTCCGGGCCCGACGGCAAGGATTGGCTATGGGGCGTCCACCCCGTCGAGGCCGCGCTGGGCAACCCGGCCCGGCCCGCGCCGAAGCGCATTCTGGCCGCTCCCGACCGCGCCGCGACCCTGAGTCGGCGATTCCCTCAGCTGAGGGGAATCGAGTCGGTCGACGCCCACGAGATCGCCCGGCATCTGCCCCAGGGCGCCTCGCACCAGGGCCTGGCCCTCAGGATCGATCCGCCGGAGCCGCTGTCGGTCGACGAGATCGGGGCGGACGCCGGCGGCGTGCTGCTGATGCTCGACCAGGTCACCGACCCGCAGAACGTGGGCGCCATCTTCCGCTCGGCGGCCGCGTTCGGCGCCAGGGGCGTGATCCTGCAGGACCGTCACGCGCCCGCCCTCTCCGGCGCCCTCGCCAAGGCCTCGGCCGGCGCCATCGACAAGATTCCCCACGCCTCGGCCGTGAACCTGTCGCGGGCGCTGGAGACGCTGTCGGAGCTGGGCTGGAAGATCGTCGGCATGGACGGCGCCTCCGACGTCGCCCTGGCCGACGCCCTGGACGGCTCGCCGACGGTGATCGTGATGGGCTCCGAGGGCGAGGGCCTGCGTCGCCTGGTCGCGGAGCACTGCGACGTGCTGGCGAAAATCCCCATGCCGGGGGGCTTCGAGAGCCTGAACGTGTCCAACGCGGCGGCCATCGCCCTGTATGAGGCGAGCCGCATTCGCGCGTGAGGCGAACACGTTACGCGAATCCGAATTAACCGTTTTGATTTCGTCGCGTACCCGTGTTTCTCTTTACCTTACGTTCGGGGGCGGCGCCGTGAGCCGCCATGTTTTCGGCATGGGATCGGGGGTTCCGATGACGAAGGGCTTTGTGCGTCTGGCGGCCTGCGCCGCGTCGGGCGCGGCTTTCCTCGCCTTGACCGGCTGTGGCGGCGGAACGCCGGACAACAGCTACAACACGCCGCCGCCGGCGGATCGCGGCCGCGTCGACCGCGGGACCGAGCTGATGGGCGCGGCGCCGCCCGCGCGCCGGCGCGGCGACAGCTCCGGCCTGCTCGGCGGTCCGGTCGACGTCGACGGCCGCATGGACCCGATTCCGAATCCGGCCGACCTGACCCGCGCCGAGCGGGTCCGCTACTACGGCCACAAGTACGACCACCTGCCCGAGCCGCGCGGACGCGCCGCCGGCCAGGGTCTGGTCACACGCCAGCGCGGCGACGGCACCCTGGAGGTGTCGATGCGGCCGATCGCCAATCCCGAGGACATGAGCGCGGCCGAACGCCGGCGCGTCTACGGCTATCGCTACGCGCCGCGGGCCGAGACCCGGCCGGCGGCGCGCCAGAGCGTGCGCAGCGCGCCGGCGGCGGCGGTCGCCGCCAAGCCCAAGCCCGTCGCGGCGCCCGCCGCCAAGGCGACGCCCGCCCCCGCGGCGGTGAAACCCGCGCCCAAGCCGGTCGTCGCCGCGCCGCCGGTCCAGACGGTGAAACCCGCCGCGCCCGTCGTGGCGGCCAAGCCGGCCGCGCCGCCCGTTCAGCCGCTGGCCAAGGCGCCCTCGCCCGACCTCGCCGCCCCATCCGCCGCGCCCGCCGCCGTCGCGACCGCGCCGCTGGCCGAAACCGTCGTCGAGACCCCGTCCAAGGGCGCGGGCTTCAGCCTGCCGCCGCTGTCTCTGAAGGCCCTGGCCATCCCCGGCATGCCGACCGTCGACGTGCCCGGCGTCGGCAAGGTCGCCTCGGAGAAGGTCGTCGGCGCCGTCATCGCCCTGCTGGCCCTGCTGCTGGTGATCGCCCTGGCCCGCGGCGCCAGCGCCGGCCGCGCCCGTGAAGAGCGCCGCCGCAAGTTCCGGACGATGCAGGACTACGGCCGCGTCGATCCCGAGCCGGAGCCCGCCGCCCCGGCGGCGCCGGAGCCGACCCCGGAGCCGACCTACGTCAATCCGATGGTGGCCGCCGCCGGCGGTGTCGCGGCCGGCGCGGTCGCCGCCCACGCCTTCCACCAGGAGCCCGCCGCCGAACCGCCTGCGCCGGTCGCCTACGCCGCGCCGGAACCGGCTCCCGAGCCGGCTCCCGAACCCGTCGCCCATGCGCCCTACGACCCGCATGCCGCCCATGAACCCGCCGCGCCGGAGGTCTCGCACGACGTCCCGCATGTGGAGCCCGTGGAGCAGGCCGCCCCCGTCGACACGGCACATGTCGAGACGGCTCACGTCGAGGTTCCGCACGTCGAGCCGGCGCATCACGACGGCCACGCCCCGCAGGCGCCGGCCGAGGCCGACCCGCACCATCATCGCGAGCCCGAGCACGCCTGACGGCTCCAGAGTCGAAACTCCGCCGTCGGACTCTTGATCGAGTCCGGCGGCTGACGCATTGAAGTCACCATGTTCGAAGACCTCGCCGGCCCCCTCATCGCCCTCGGGCAAGTTCTGATGATCGACCTGGTCCTGGCCGGCGACAACGCCGTGGCCGTGGGCCTGGCCGCCGCGGGCCTGGCGGAGAAGGACCGCAAGAAGGCGATCCTCTACGGCCTGATCGCCGCGGTGGTGATGCGGATCGGCTTCGCGCTGATCACCGCCCAGCTGCTGGGGATCATCGGCCTGCTCTTCGCCGGCGGCCTGCTGCTGCTGTGGGTGTGCTGGAAGATGTGGCGCGAGATGCGCGACCAGGCCAAGCACGAGGAGGCCACCGCCTCGGCCGTCCTCGACGACGACCCGACCAACAACCCGCCGGTCCGCCAGGCCAAGACCTTCGGCGCCGCCTTCCTGCAGATCCTGATCGCCGACCTGTCGATGTCGCTGGACAACGTGCTGGCCGTGGCCGGCGCCGCCCGCGAGCATCCCGGCATCCTGGTGTTCGGCCTGGTCCTGTCGATCGCCCTGATGGGCGTGGCCGCGACCTTCATCGCCAATCTGCTGCACAAGCACCGCTGGATCGGCTACGTCGGCCTGGTCGTCGTCCTGTACGTGGCCCTCAACATGATGTGGGAAGGCCACCGCCAGATCGTCATCCGCGCCCAGAAGGTCGACGCCTACAACGCCGCCGCGCCGGCGTTCCTGGACATCAAGCGCAAGGAACTGGACCACGCCTGCCACGCCGAGAAGCCCGGTCCCAAGCGCCAGACCTGCGAGGCGCAGGCCGGCGTGACTCCGTAACCGGGAGGACCGGATAGAGGGCCCCTACCCGCTCTGGCCGTACTTTCGCAGCTGCGGCGGCGGGGCGGCGAGCCGGGCCAGCTGGGGCGCCAGATCCTTCTCCGGAATCACCACCTCGACCAGGGCCGGGACGTCCTTGAGCCCCTTCAGCGCCGCCAGGGCCTCGGCCAGCTCGTCGGTGGTCTCGACCCGCAGGCCGGCCGCGCCGAACGCCTTGGCCAGCGCCAGATAGTCCCAGGCCGGCAGCACGTCGAACGGGGCGAAGGCGCCCTCCGGCGTGAAGGCCTTGATGTCCACGAAGGCCTGCTCGATCGCATAGCCCTTGTTGCTCATCACGAAGACCACGGCGTTGCAGCCCGCCCGGGCCAGGCTGGACAGCTCCTGGCAGATCATCATGAAGCCGCCGTCGCCGGCGACCACCAGCGGCCGCTTGCCGGAGCCCAGCGCCACGCCCAGGGCGCAGCCGGTCTCGTGGCCGAGCGAGCCCCAGGCCGCCTGGGCCACGAAGCTGTCGCGCGGCAGGCCGAACAGATTGCCGAAGACATACAGCGAGGTGCTCTCGCCCAGCACCAGCACGGTCTCGTCCAGCAACTCCTGCGCCTTCATCCAGTCGGTGAGCTGGCGGTAGAAGACGTTGTAGGTCAGGCCGCCGGGTCGATCGGGCGCCTCTTCGTCCTGGTCGAGCTGCGGCTCGGGCAGCGCGACCTGGCGGGGCGAGGCCTCGTCGGCCTGGAAGCGGTCCAGCAGGCCGGTCAGGAAGGCCTCCAGGGTGACATAGGGATAGTAGGCCCGGCCGACCCGCGCCTCCTCGTCGTTGACCTCGATCATCTCGTCATAGCTGGAGGCCATGATGTCGAGGTAGTCGTCGGTGATGATCGTCCCCAGCGCCACGGGGCAGTCGCTCAGGGCCATCACCGCCCGGGTCAACCCCGGCGAGGCCGGGCCCGCGTAGGTGCCGACAAAGGCGGACTGGGCCTCGTCCAGCACGGTCTTGCCCAGGCTGGTGGTGGTGAACGGCAGGCCGCTGGCGTCGACGATCTGCTGGGCGAGGTCCTGCAGGCCATAGCGCTGGATCTCCACGCCCCACCACAGCACCGGCAGGGTCGCGGCCTGGATGCGGGCGAAGGCGGCCTCCACCGCGGCGGCCGTCGCCGCCGGCTCCGAGACCAGGGGCTCGGCCTCCAGCGTTCCGACCGGCGCCGCGCAGGCCAGGCTCCAGACGTTCTGGATCACCTCGATGTAAATCGGCCGCCGATGGGTCAGCATGGCGACGATGGCGCGGTCGATCTGGGCCGGGGCCTCGTCGGGATCGGTGACGATCTCGGAGGCGACGGTGACCTCGGCGTAGACCTTCTCGTCCGCCTCCAGGTCGCCGGTGGAGTGGTGGAACAGGATGCCCTTGGTGGTCTCCAGGAACCGGCCCCTGGTCGAGGGGCTGGCCGAGATGATCGCCACCGGCACCCGCTCGACCCAGGAGCCGGCCGCGCAGTTCAGGGCGCTGAAGGTCCCAACCCCGTACTGCACGCAGGCGGCGCCGACGCCCTTGAAACGGGCGTAGCCGTCGGCGGCGTAGCCGCTGCCCAGCTCGTTGATGTTGGGCACCCGGACGATCCCCGGCGTGGCGTCGAGCGCCTCCAGGAACGGCGAGGCGTAGTCGCCGGGCACCGCGAACAGGTGGCCCAGCCCGACCTCGACGAGGCGATCGACGAGGTACTGGGCGACGGTCATCTTGGCCATGGTCAGCCCTCCTCGACCGGGGCGAGGCAGTTGGGCGTCATCGACGGCAGGGACTGGTCGGCGTTCCAGCATTCGACGCAGCCGTCCAGATCGCCGCAGCCGGGACAGGGGTTGGGCATCAGCTGATAGCTGGGATCGAGCCACTTCGGCGGCTTCAGGCCGAAGAAGTCCTGCAGCATCGACTCGGCGGTGTCGAGCGCGCCCTCGACCCAGCCCTGGCCGTAGGAATAGGCCTCCCCGACGATGTGAACGTCCTGGTCCGGGATCGGCTTGCGCATCCGGCACATGATCTCGTCGAGGCGGTAGCCGGCCTTCCACTCGTGCCAGCCGCCGCCGTACGGGTCCTCGTTCCAGCTGTGATAGACGGCCGAATAGGGGTTCGGGATCTCCGGCAGGGCGTGGACCGTGGCCACCTGCAGGTTGGCGACCTGGACCATCTCGGCGCTGGCGGGGAACGGCGTCACCGGCATCGGATCGGTCACGCCCGGCTCCATGCAGGCCGGCATGTAGCCCTTGTACTGGGCGGCCACGTCGTCCTTGGCGACCTCCAGCCCCTTCCAGAACGGCACGGTCGAGATGTCGTTGTAGGTCGCCATCAGCAGCGAGTTGAGGAAGGGATAGCCGCCCTCCTGCTCGGCCTCGGTGCCGAAGTAGTAGACCTGGCGCACCGGCAGGTCGGTGACCGCCCGCCCGGCGACCAGACCCAGCGACCGCCACCAGGGGCTCTCGTAGGCCAGGAACAGCTTGAAGGCGCTCTGGATCAGGACCGAGTCGAGGTTCTTCTTCAGCCAGGGGTCGTCGAAGAGCGTGCTCTTGATCAGCTCCAGCGACCGGCGCGGCAGGCCCAGGATCAGCTTCTTGCAGCGGACCCGCGTCGTGTCCTCGTCCTCGAGGATGTAGGTCTTGGCCTCCCGGGTCTCCGTCGGGCGGAAGATCAGGGTGTAGGGATATTCCCCGTCCCCGACGATGATCTCCTCCAGCCGGTGGTTCATGTAGACCCGCTTGCCCTTGGCCAGCTTGCCGTCGAACTGCTCGTTGAACTGCTTGGCCAGGGTGATCGGCAGCTGCTCGAAGCCGTCGCGCAGGCACAGGAACTTGGTGTCGTCGCTGTATTCGGTGGCGGGCAGCTGGGTCACGGCGCTGGCGTTGGCGACGTTGGCGTCGTAGCCGCCGGCGTCGCGCATGAACTGATAGCCCTCGTTGGACAGCACGCGGAACATCAGGTTCCAGAAGCCGTACTTCCAGATCGGCTTGCCGAACACCTTGACCTTCATCTGGTCGCACAGGCTGAGCGAGCCGAAGTTCGGGTACAGGTTGTTCATCGCCTGGACCTGGAGGTTGGTCGGTCCCAGGCCGCGCTCCGACCAGGCGAGGTTGTAGGGCACCTTGTCCGGGTCGCTCAACTCATGCAGCCGGAAGTGCCGTCCGCGCAGGTAGAAGAGGTTGCAGTTCGACCCCACCGGCGCCGGCGCGCCCATCGGGAAGTCGCGGGTCTCCAGCCCCAGATGGCTGACCAGGTCGGCGACCATGATGTGCTGGTCGGGGATGAAGCGCATCCCGCCCAGCTCGGCCTTCACGTGCGGCACCCCCGGCACGGTCACCGAATAGAGCCGCCCGCCGATGCGGTCGCTGTACTCGAACAGGGCGATCTTCTGGTCCGCCCCGACTTCCTGCTGCAGTCGCCAGGCGCTGTAGGTCCCCGAGCACCCGCCGCCGATCACCGCCACATCGAGATCCATGCCGCCCTCCCCAGGCCGTCGGGAGTCGCGCGCCATCGGCGACTCCGCCACGGATGCTAGCTATGAGGGCAACGCCGTTCGGCGACAATCGTTATGCGAGAGCCTGTCGCAAAAATTTCTCGCAATGGTGGAGCGAAGGGGACGGCCGCCCCCTAACCCGTGCATCCCGGCGAAGGCCGGGACCCAGGTTCAGCCGCCGAACTGCGGGTCGCGCCGAAAGTCGACGCCCCTCGATCTGGATCCCGGCCTCCGCCGGGACAGACGGAGCTTAGCCTACCCCCGCTCCACCTGGCTGACGTCGCGCACCGCGCCCTTGGCGGCGTTGGTGGTCATGGCGGCGTAGGCGCGCAGGGCCGGACTGACCTCGCGCTGGCGATCGAGCGGCTTCCAGGCGTCCTTGCCCCGGGCCAGCATGGCCGCGCGGCGCTCGGCGATCACCGCCTCGGGCAGATCCAGGCGGATGCCGCGACCCGGGATGTCGATGACGATCGGATCGCCGGTCTCGACCAGCGCGATCAGGCCGCCCTCGCCCGCTTCCGGCGAGACGTGGCCGATCGACAGGCCCGAGGTGCCGCCCGAGAAGCGGCCGTCGGTGACCAGGGCGCAGGCCGCGCCCAGCCCCTTCGATTTCAGGTAGGTGGTCGGGTAGAGCATCTCCTGCATGCCCGGCCCGCCCTTGGGGCCCTCGTAGCGGATGACCACCACCTCGCCGGCCTTGACCTTGCCGCCCAGGATGCCGCTGACCGCGTCCTCCTGGCTTTCGTAGACGCGCGCCGGGCCAGTGAAGGTCAGGATCGACTCGTCGACCCCGGCCGTCTTCACGATACAGCCCTCGGGGGCCAGGTTGCCGAACAGCACGGCCAGGCCGCCGTCCTTCGAGAACGGATGCTCGACCGAGCGGATCACGCCCGCCTCGCGATCCAGGTCGAGGTTCTCCCAGCGCGCCGCCTGGCTGAAGGCGACCTGGGTCGGCTTGCCGCCCGGCGCCGCGCGGAAGAACTCCTGCGCGACCTGGCTGTTGGTGCGGCCGATGTCCCAGCGGGCCAGGGCCTCGCCCAGGGTGGCGGCGTGGACGGTCGGCTGGGACGCGTCGATGAGGCCGCCCTTCTCCAGCTCGCCGAGGATGGCCATCACGCCGCCGGCGCGGTGGACGTCTTCCATATGCACGTCGCTCTTGGCCGGGGCGACCTTGGACAGGCACGGAACGCGGCGCGACAGCCGGTCGATGTCGGCCATGCCGAAGTCGACGCCGCCCTCCTGGGCCGCGGCCAGCAGGTGCAGCACGGTGTTGGTCGAGCCGCCCATGGCGATGTCCAGGCTCATGGCGTTCTCAAACGCCGCCCGGGTGGCGATGCCCCGCGGCAGGGCCGTGGCGTCGTCCTGCTCGTACCACCGCTGGGTCAGGTCGACGACCAGCCGCCCCGCCTCCTTGAACAGCGCCTCGCGGTCGGCGTGCGTGGCCAGGACCGAGCCGTTGCCGGGCAGCGACAGGCCCAGGGCCTCGGTCAGGCAGTTCATCGAGTTGGCGGTGAACATGCCGGAGCAGGAGCCGCAGGTCGGACAGGCGGCCTTCTCGATCGCGGCGACCTCTTCGTCCGAGTACCTGTCGTCGGCGGCCACGACCATGGCGTCGACCAGGTCGAGGGCGCGGATCTCGCCCTTCACCTGGACCTTGCCGGCCTCCATAGGCCCGCCCGAGACGAACACCACCGGGATGTTCAGCCGCATGGCCGCCATCAGCATGCCGGGCGTGATCTTGTCGCAGTTGGAGATGCAGACCATGGCGTCGGCGCAGTGGGCGTTGACCATGTACTCGACGCTGTCGGCGATCAGCTCGCGGCTGGGCAGCGAATAGAGCATGCCGCCATGGCCCATCGCGATGCCGTCGTCGACGGCGATGGTGTTGAATTCCTTGGCGACGCCGCCGGCGGCCTCGATCTCGCGGGCGACCAGCTGGCCCAGGTCCTTCAGGTGGACGTGGCCGGGCACGAACTGGGTGAAGCTGTTGGCCACGGCGATGATCGGCTTGCCGAAGTCGGAGTCCTTCATGCCGGTGGCGCGCCATAGGCCGCGGGCGCCGGCCATGTTGCGGCCGTGGGTCGAGGTTCTGGAGCGCAGGGCGGGCATGGGCGTGGTTCCGGCGGATATCGCCGCGATGCATGCCTGACATCGAAGGCGTTGTGAAATATATTATTCAGCGGCAAATAGGTCGCTGTAAGAATGAGCATGGACACCCGACAGCTCCGCCATTTCGTCGCGGTCGCCGACACCCTGCATTTCGGGCGCGCGGCGGAGCGGCTGACCATGACCCAGCCGCCCCTCAGCCAATCGATCATGGCGCTGGAGCGGACGCTCGGCGCGCCGCTGTTCGTGCGCACCAAGCGCAGCGTGCGACTGACGGCCTTCGGCGAGCAGTGGCTGCCCCAGGTGCGGGCGGCGCTGGCCGCCGTCGACGCCCTGCCGGAAAGCGCCCGCCGCCTGCGCGACGGCCTCAGCGGGCGGCTGTCGCTGTCCTTCGTCAGCACCGCCGACTACAGCGTGCTGCCCGACCTGGTCCGGCGCTACGCCGAGGCCTATCCCGACGTCGAGATCGGCCTGGTCGAGGCGACCAGCGACGTCCAGATCCCCGCCCTGCTCGCCGGCGAGCGGAACGCCGGCATCATCATTCCGCCGCCCGACCGCGCCCTGCCCGAGCCCCTCGCCTACCGACGCCTGGTGTCCGAGCCGCTCGTGGCGGCCGTGCCGACGGCCTGGATCGACGATGGTCGGCTCATCGTCCGGGACGGCGTCCTGGCGCCCGACGCCCTTGCCGGGGCGCCGCTGATCCTGTTCCCGCGCACCGTGGCGCCCGCCTTCCATGATCTGGTGACCGGCTACTTCGCCCGCCGGAGGCGTCCGGCGCGGATCGGCCAGGAGGCCATCCAGATGCAGACCATCATCAGCCTGGTCTCCGCCGGGCTGGGCGTGGCCCTGGTCCCAGCGTCGCTGCGCAACCTGGCCCGGGCGGGGGTCCGCTACGTCGAACTCACGGCCCCGCCGACTCTGGAGACCGGCCTGGCCTGGCGGCGCGACGACGACACCCCCACCCTGCGGGCGCTGCTGCGGCTGCTCTGAATGACGGACGGCGCTAGTCGCCCGGCGCCTTCACCGGCTCGGGCCGGCCGCCCTCGGCGATGCGACGCAGGGCGGCGACGTTGGCGTCGACGCTGTCGTCCTCGGCGTTGTTGGTCAGCTGGATCACGATCAGGTCGGCGGCTGGATAGTAGGACAGGTCGCTCTTGAACCCCCGCCAGTGGCCGCCGTGGGAGATCCGGGCCACGCCTTCGGCGTCTGGCTTGAGGTTCAGCCCGAAGCCATACGGAACCGAGGTCCCGTCGGTCAGCCGGGTCGGCGCCGTCGCCCGCGCCCACAGGTCGGCGCGGACCAGCCCCCCATTCAGCGCTCTCTGCCAGCGCAGCAGATCGTCGGCCGTCGAATAGACGCCGCCGGCGCCGCGGACATAGAAGCCGGGAATCTGATCGTAGGGCCGCCGCTCCGTAGACTGCGGCCGAAAGCCGTAGGCGCGATGCGCGATCCCGGCCTCGTTCGACGGCGTCCGCAGGCGCGTGTAGGTCATGCCGAGCGGGGTGAAGAGCCGCCTCTGCAGATGATCCGCGAAAGGCTCCCCGCTGATGGTCTCGACCAGAGCGGCCAGCACCAGATAGCCGGTGTTGTTGTAGGCGTAGCGGGCGCCCGGCGGGGCCACCGCCGGCTTACCGAGCGCGATCAGGAACGAGACGATGTCCGAGCCGTCGACGGCCGGCGGAACGGCGCCGTCGGGACCAGGTTTCAGACGAACGGCGTAGTCGCCAAGCACGTCCGGCGTTCCAGAGGTGTGGGACAGCAGCTGCGCGATGGTGACGCCGGCATAGGGGTACTGCGGAAGATGGGCCGCGACCGGGTCGTCGACCGAGAGCCGGCCCGCCTCCGCCAGCTTCAGCACGGCCACGGCCGTCATCTGTTTGGAGATCGAGCCGATGTCGAAGGCGGCGTCGCGGGTCAGGGGCGTGCGCGCCGGGTCGCCGGCCTCGCCGACCGCCCCGGCGAAGACCGGCTCGCCGCCCCGCGCGATCAGATAGACGCCGTTGCAGACCCGCGCGGCATGGCACTGCGTCAGATAGGCCTCATAGGCGTCGGGCGCGGCGGCGGCCGGACGGCCGATCATCGCCGCGGCGATGGCCCATGCGAAGACGGTCGCCCGTCGGATCATGCGGAGGTCCCCCAAGCCGGATCGTGATGTCACAGGCTTGGTCGCCGCGGACGGACGGTTTGGATGCAGGGCGGTCTTGAGTCCGGCCGCCAGGACCAACGGACGTTCGGGCTCAATTCGTCCCTACCCCCGCATGTCCCCGCGAAGGCGGGGACCCAAGCCGACTGTGCGGCTTCGTCGATCGGGGCAGGCTTGAAGATCAGCTTGGGTCCCCGCCTTCGCGAGGACCTTCCGATGAAAACAGATAGTCCTGGTGGCCGAATGCCGACCCGCCCTAGGCCTCAGCCCCGCCGAAACGCTCGGACCACTCGGCGATCTGGGCGTCGTCGATCTTGCCGAACAGCACCGGCGGGACGCCGACCGGCGCTCCCGGCGTCAGGCGGTCAAGCTCGGCTGCGGCGTCGACGGTCGGCCAGGTCGGCGGGAACGGATCGCCGAACGACTCGGCGATCTTCTCGGCCGCGAACGGGATGAACGGCGCGCTGACCCGGGCGTAGAGGGCCGACAGGTTCAGGGCCGTGCGCACCACCACGGCGGCGCGGTCGCGGTCGGTCTTGATCGCGGTCCAGGGCGCGGCCTCCTGGAGGTACTCGTTGCCGAGCACCCACAGCTGGCGCAGCGCCTGGGCGGCCTTGCGCAGCTCGATGCCCTCCATCTGGGTCGTCAGCTCGGCCAGCTGGGCGGAGACGTCCGCGAACAGCTTCTCCTCGATCGGCCCGAGCTCGCCGCCCTCGGGCACGACGCCCTCGAACTTGCTCTCGTTGAACTTGCCGATGCGGTTGACGAAGTTGCCCAGCACGTTGGCCAGGTCGCTGTTGATGGTCTGGGCGAACTGCTCCCAGGTGAAGGCGGTGTCGGAACCCTCCGGCGCGTTGGCCGTCAGGTACCAGCGCCACAGGTCGGGCGGCAGGATCTCCAGCGCCGCGTCCATGAACACGCCGCGCTTCATGCTGGTCGAGAACTTGCCGCCGTACCAGTTGAGCCAGTTGAAGGCCTTCAGCCGGTCGACCTGCTTCCAGGGCTCCTCGCTGCCGAGGATCGTGGCCGGGAAGCTGACGGTGTGGAAGGCGACGTTGTCCTTGCCCATGAACTGGACATACTCGACGCCGTCCGCGCCCTTGTCGGTGCGCCACCAGCGCTCCCAGTCGGCGCCGGTCGCCTCGGACCATTCGACGGTCGCGCCGATGTATTCGATCGGGGCGTCGAACCAGACGTAGAAGACCTTGTCCTCGAACCCCGGACGCGGCAGGCCGCCCTGGGTGACCGGGATGCCCCACTCCAGATCGCGGGTGATGCCGCGGTCGATCAGCCCCTCGTCCAGGTGCTTGTAGGCGATGCCCTTGGTCAGGGCCGGCCAGTTCGCCGCCTTGGCGTCGACCCAGTCGCGGATGCGCTGCTCGACCTTGGTCTGCAGCAGGTAGAGGTGGCGGGTGTCGCGCACCTCGATGTTCCGCGAGCCGCTGATCGTCGAGTAGGGATTGATCAGGTCGGTCGGGTCGAGAAGGTTGCCGCAGTTGTCGCACTGGTCCCCGCGGGCCTTCTCGAAGCCGCAGTGCGGGCAGGTCCCCTCGACGTAGCGGTCCGGCAGGAAGCGCTTGTCGTCGATGGAGTAGACCATCTTGTCGGTCCGCTCCTCGATCAGTCCCTTGGCCTCCAGCGCCTCGCAGAAATGCTGGGTCAGGCGATGGTTCGGCGGGTTAGAGCTGCGGCCGAACCAGTCCCACGACAGGCCGAAGGCGCGGCCGATGTCGTGCTGCAGCACATGCTGCTCGTCGCAATAGGTGCGGACGTCCTGCCCGGCCGCGCTCGCGGCCAGCTCGGCCGGCGTCCCGTGCTCGTCGGTGGCGCAGATGTAGAGCGTCTCGTGGCCCTGGGCGCGCTTGAACCGCGCGAACACGTCCGCCGGCAGCATCGACCCGGCCAGGTTGCCGAGGTGCTTGATCCCGTTGATGTACGGCAGGGCGGAGGTGATCAGAATACGAGCCATAGGGCCGGGATATAGAGGGCGCCGCGAGGAAGCGGAAGCGTTCCCGCACGGCGCGGCACAAGGGGTTTCCCGCCTTGTGAATCGTAATGTTATAACATAACAAACCGCCTTCTCAGAAAGGCGGCCCGTATGTCCCTCGCTTCCCGTTCCTCCGTGTCCTTCGACAGCGCCCTCCGGGGGCGAAGGCGCCGCCTCCTGCTCGCCGTCGCGGTCCTGCCCGGCCTGACGCCTGCGGCGGCCCTGGCCGAAAGCGCCCTTCCCCGCCGCTCGACCGAGGTCGCGCCCGTCACCGTCCCAGCGCCCCGCGCGCCGGTCGACGCTGTCGAAACCCTGGCCCCGGCGACCCTGGAGGTGCTGGACGGCCGGGCGCTGGAGCGCGAGCGGGCCGTCAGCCTGGGCGAGACCCTGGCGCGCATGCCCGGCGTCCAGAACAGCGCCTTCGGACCGGCCGCCGGCCGCCCCGAGATCCGCGGCCAGTCGGGTCCCCGGGTCGCGGTCCTGGTCAACGGCATGGCCTCGCGCGACATCTCCGCTCTGTCGGGCGACCACGCCGTCCCGGTCGAGCCCTTCCTGGCCGACCGCATCGAGGTGCTGAAGGGTCCCGCGGCCGTCCTCTACGGCGGCGGCGCCATCGGCGGAGCCGTCAACGTCGTCGACAGCCGCATCCCGCTGACCGTCCCCGACCGCCTGCTGACTGGCCGGGCGGAGTTGAGCGGCGGCTACAACGCCGGGGTGACGGGCATGCTCCGCCTCGACGGCGGCAAGGGCGAGTGGGCCTGGCACGCCGACGCCCTGTACCGGGACGTCCCCGACCTTCGCATACCCGGCGGTTCGAAATCCGACATCTGCCGGACCTGGAACGCGCTGGTCACGAGCGTCGCCAACCAGACCCTGTGCCAGGTGAAACTGGCCAGCCCGGACTGGGTGTGGAATCCGACCCTCAAGCGCTGGGTCGACGCCACCCCGCCCGAGCGGCAGATCATCACCGACCAGTATCCCGGCGCCGAGGGCCGCCTGACCAACAGCGCCCTGAAGACCACCGCCTTCACCTTGGGCGGCAGCCGGATCACCGCCGACGGCTACATCGGCGCCTCGATCCACCGCTACGACAGCGCCTACGGCGTGCCGGGCTTCACCTACATCACCTATGCGCATCCGAAGCCCTCCGGGATCGACCTGGAGGTCGGGCTGACCCGGGTCGACCTGCGGGCCGGGCTGCGGCCGCGGGCTCTGGGGGTCGAGCGCCTCGACGTGCGTGTCACGCGCACCGAGGGCGACGACCGCGAGATCATCGACGGCCTGGACCACACGCGGCTGAGGACCGAGGCTAACGATCTGCGCATCGACGTCGCCCATCGGCCCTGGCGCGGTTTCGACGGCGCGTTCGGGTTCCAGAGCAGCCGGCGCGACCTGACGACCGACGGCAAGGAGGCCTGGCTGCCGTCCGTGGCGACCCGCGAGGACGGCCTCTTCTGGCTGGAGCAGTTCGCCTGGCGCGGCCTGACCCTGAAGGCCGGCGCCCGCTGGGAGCGCATCGCCTACAACGTCGATGAGGACACCATCCGCCCAGGCCGCGGACTCGGCTCGCTGGCCAAGGATCGTTCCTGGTCGACCCAAAGCCGGTCAGTTTCGGGGCGCTACGACCTGCTGCCCTGGCTGTTCGTCGAGGCGCGCTATGATGATGTCGAGCGTCCGCCCTCCCTCATTGAACTCTACGCCAACGGCAATCATTTCGGCATCCTGACCGAAGAACAGGGGGACTCCCGGCTCGAACCCGAGCGCGCCAAGACCACGGAAGTGCGCGCCGGGCTCGATCGCGGCCGCTACGCCCTGACCGTCAGCACCTACGAGACCGACTTCGAGAACTACATCTACCTGGGCAATACCGGCATTTCCCGCACCCTGCCGGTGCGCGAGTGGCGGCAGGGCGACGCCCGGATCAAGGGGCTGGAGATCGACGCGACCGTGCGGTTCGAGGGCACGGCCTGGGGCGACTTCGTGCTGCACGGCTTCGCCGACAAGGTCGAGAGCGCCCCGCGCTTCACCCTGCCCGACGGCTACAGCCCGTTCGGCGGCGGCCCCACCAACCGGAAGTGGGACGCCGAGTACTTCCGCAAGAACCTGGACGGCGACTGGCTGCCGCGCATGCCGGTCTCGCGCTACGGCGCCGACGTGACCTGGTCCTACGCCGCCTGGCGGGCCGCGGTCGGCGTGGTCCGCTACGACAAGCAGGACCGGACGGCCAAGAGCGAGGCGCCGAGCGACGCCTATGTCCTGGTCGACGCCCATGCCGCCTACGCCTTCGACGCGCCGGGCGGCCGGTGGGAAGCCTTCGTCGACGCGGCGAACCTGACCAACGAGGAGGCCCGGCCGCACAACTCGTTCCTGCGGCTGCGCGCGCCGCTGGCCGGACGGACGATCTCGGCGGGCGTTCGAATGGCCTTCTGACTCTTCTGGCGCCCCTCCGAAGGCCTTCCGCGCGGTTGTCACACGCGGGAGGCCTTTTCGACTTAACCTGTCGGCGCAAGGCCCTATAAACGCGAGAGGGTTTTACGGGAGACTGGGATGACTGCTCTCAAGGGTCGCACGCGGCGTTGGGCCGCTCTCGCCATGGGCGTCGCCGCGGCGGCGGTGCTGGCCGGCTGCACCGGCGAGAAGCAGGAGACGCTGCGAATCTACAACTGGTCGGACTACATCGACCCGGCGCTGATCAAGCAGTTCGAGACCGAGAGCGGCATCAAGGTCCAGTATGACACCTTCGACTCCAACGAGGTGCTCGAGACCAAGGTCCTGACCGGCGGCACCGGCTACGACATCGTCGCCCCGTCCAACCACAACGTGCCGCGCTACATCACCGCAAAGGCGCTCCAGCCTCTGGACTTCGCCAAGCTGCCGGGCCGCACGAACCTGTGGCCCGAGCTGATGGCGCGGATGGAACCGTTCGATCCGGGCGGCAAGTACACCATCCCCTACATGTGGGGCACCATGGGCATCGGCTACAACAAGGCCGAGATCGCCAAACGCCTGCCCGGCGTGAAGATCGACAGCTGGGACGTGGTCTTCAAACCCGAGAACCTGGCCAAGCTGAAGGATTGCGGCGTCTACTTCCTCGACGCGTCCGAGGACATGTACGCGGTCACGCTGAACTACCTGGGCAAGGATCCCAATTCCAAGGCCGTGGCCGACTACGAGGCGGCGACCGACCTGCTGCTGAAACTGCGCCCGTCGGTGACCAAGTTCCACTCGTCCGAGTACATCAACGCCCTGGCCAACGGCGACGCCTGCGTGGCCGTCGGCTACAGCGGCGACATCCTGCAGGCCGCCGACCGCGCCAAGGAAGCCAAGAACGGGGTCGAGGTCGGCTACGCCATTCCCAAGGAAGGCAGCCAGGTCTGGTTCGACGTGTTCGCCATCCCGGCCGACGCGCCGCACCCCGACGCGGCCTACAAGTTCCTGGACTTCATGCTGCGTCCCGAGATCATCGCCAAGGCGTCGAACCACACCGAGTACGCCAACGCCAACGCCGCGGCGACGAAGCTGGTCGACCCGGAACTGCGCGACAATCCCAACGTCTATCCGACGCCGGAGGTGTTCGGCCGGCTCTTCGTGACCACGACCAAGGATCAGGGCCTGCTGCGCGACGTGAACCGCCTCTGGACCAAGGTGATGAACGGCCGATGAGCCGCGCGCCGAAGACGCCGGCCAAGCCGGCCGCCAAGATCGCGAAGCCGGCCAAGCCGGAGGGGCGGCGCCTGAACATCGGCGCCGTCCGCTCGACCTTCGCGCCCTGGAACGATCCCGACGCCACGCCGCTGGTGCGGTTCGAGAGCGTCAGCAAGCGGTTCGGCGAGCAGATCGCCGTCAACGACGTCTCGCTGGACATCTATCCGGGCGAGTTCTTCGCCCTGCTCGGACCGTCGGGCTGCGGCAAGACCACCCTGATGCGGATGCTGGCCGGGTTCGAGAGCACCGACTCCGGCCGCATCACCCTGGCCGGCGAGGACCTGTCCGGCCAGCCGCCGCACCGGCGTCCCGTGAACATGATGTTCCAGAGCTACGCCCTGTTCCCGCACCTGAACGTCGAGCAGAACATCGCCTTCGGCCTCAAGCAGGAGGGCATGCCCAAGGCCGACATCGCCGCGCGGGTCGCCGAGATGCTCGATCTGGTCAAGCTGCAGGGCTTCGCCAAGCGCAAGCCGGACCAGCTGTCGGGCGGCCAGAAGCAGCGCGTCGCCCTGGCTCGCGCCGTCGCCCGCAAGCCGCGCATGCTGCTGCTCGACGAGCCGTTGGGGGCGCTGGACAAGAAGCTGCGCGAGGAGACCCAGTTCGAGCTGATGGACCTGCAGATCGAGCTGGGCGTGACCTTCCTGATCGTGACCCACGACCAGGAAGAGGCCATGGTCATGGCCGACCGGATCGCCGTGATGCGCGAAGGCAGGATCGTCCAGATCGGCCGGCCGGAAGAGGTCTACGAGACGCCCAACAGCCGCTACGTCGCCGAGTTCCTGGGCGACGTGAACCTGTTCGAGGCCAAGGTCGACGCCATCGAGCAGCCGATGGCCCACCTCAACGCGCCGGAATCGCACGCGGGCTTCTATGTGCTCGACGACGACTGCCCCGGTCCCGGCGCGACGGTCTGGCTGGCGGTCCGGCCGGAGAAGATGCGGATCAGCCTCGACCCGCCCCCGGCGGGGGCCAAGAACGTCCTGGCCGGCGAGATCTGGGACATCGGCTACACCGGCGACTGGACCAACTACATCGTCGAACTGCCCGGCGAACGGCTGGTGCGGGTGGCCCGCGCCAACAGCCAGCGCTTCGTCGAGCGGCCGATCGGCTGGGACGACAAGGTCTGGGTCAGCTTCGACCCCGACGCCGGCGTGGTGCTGGAGGAATGAGCGGCCGTCCCCGCTCCCGCGCGGCGATCGTTCCGGCCCTGTGGCTGGGAATCTTCTTCGCCTTCCCGTTCCTGCTGGTGTTCCGGCTGTCGCTGTCGGACACGGCGCTGTAGATCCCGCCCTACGCGCCGCAGATCGACTGGTCGGCCGGGCTCGAGGGGATCAAGGCCTTCTTCGCCGCCCTCGACTTCGACATGTACAAGCGCCTGGGCGAGGATCCGTTCTACCTCCAGGCCTATCTGTCCAGCCTGAAGTTCGCCGCCACGGGGACGGTCCTGGCGCTGCTGGTCGGGTATCCGATGGCCTACGGCATGGCCCGCTGCCGCCCGGGCGTGCGCAGCATCCTGCTGATGCTGGTGATCCTGCCGTTCTGGACCAGCTTCCTGATCCGGGTCTACGCCTGGGTCGGCATCCTCAAGCCCGAGGGGCTGCTGAACGCCTTCCTCAAGCTCATCGGCCTGGGGCCGATGACCCTGCTCTACACCCCGGCGGCGGTGCAGATCGGGCTGGTGTACAGCTACCTGCCGTTCATGGTGCTGCCGCTGTACGCGGCGCTGGAGCGCCAGGACCACACCCTGCTCGAGGCCGCCGCCGATCTCGGATCGCCGCCCTGGAAGAGCTTCTGGCAGGTGACCTTCCCGCTCTCGATTCCCGGCGTGGTGGCCGGCTGCCTGCTGTGCTTCATCCCGATGGTCGGCGAGTTCGTGATCCCCGACCTGCTCGGCGGGCCCGGCTCGCTGATGATCGGCCGCTCGATCTGGATGGAGTTCTTCGCCAACCGCGACTGGCCGTTCGCCAGCGCCGTCGCCATCGTGCTGCTGATCACCCTGGTCCTGCCGATCGTCCTCTACCAGCGCCAACAGGCGCGGGCGCTGGAGGAACGGGCATGAGGCGCGGGCCGTCCTGGTTCAACCTGGTCTCGATCACCCTCGGGTTCGCGTTCCTGTACCTGCCCATCGTCCTGCTGGTGGTCTGGTCGTTCAACGCCAGCAAGCTGGTCACCGTCTGGGGCGGCTTCTCCACCAAGTGGTACGCGGCCCTGCTGCAGGACGACCAGCTGCTCAGCGCCGCCTGGGTGACCATCCGGGTCGGGCTGCTGTCGGCGACCATCGCCACGGTGGTCGGCACCCTGGCGGCGATCGCCCTGGTGCGCGGCGGCCGGTTCCGGGGACGGACCTTCTTTTCCGGCATGGTCTACGCCCCGATGGTCATGCCCGAGGTGATCATGGGCCTGGCCCTGCTGCTGCTGTTCGTGGCGGTGCAGTTCGACCGCGGCTTCTGGACGGTGATGCTGGCCCACACGACCTTCGCCCTGTCCTATGTGGCGGTGGTGGTGCATTCGCGGCTGGTCACCTTCGATCGGCAGCTGGAGGAAGCCGCCCAGGACCTCGGCTGCACGCCGAGCCGCGCCTTCCTGCAGGTGACGCTGCCCAACATCTTCCCGGCCGTGCTGGCCGGCTGGATGCTGGCCTTCACCCTGTCGCTGGACGACCTGGTCATCGCGAGCTTCACCAGCGGACCGGGCGCGACCACCCTGCCGATGCGGATCTACAGCCAGGTCCGCCTCGGGGTGACGCCGGAGATCAACGCGGTCTGCACCCTGCTGATCGCCGTGGTGGCCACCGGGATCATCATCTACTCGCTGGTCGGCAAGTGGCGGGCCTCCGGCGCCCTGGCCAAGCGCTAGGGCGGTCGGCCGGCTGAACACGCCGCCCGACGACGGGGCGCTCGCCGGTTCGCCAAGAGGCGTTTCACGACGACCAGACCGATTGACGCTGTTCCAGGCGCCACGACGGTTGACCGCGGGCCGCTTCTGTCAGAGGAAGCCCCCTCGCCGTCCGCAAGGACAGCAAGGCGTCGCCGGCTTAGCTCAGATGGTAGAGCAGCGGTTTTGTAAACCGAAGGTCGCGGGTTCGATCCCTGCAGCCGGCACCACGCCGTCGCGGGCGTCTTTCACGGACGCCGGCCCTGGCTTTGGACCTCCGCCGCACGCCGCGCCCGCCCTAGGCCCGGGACGTCAGGCTCCAGATCAGGGCGTCGAGGTCGGCGATGAGACGCTTGAGGAACTGAGGCATGGCGGGTTCTCCGCTGCTGTCCAGACTGCGCGTCAACGAGCATGGGGAGATTCGGGTTCCGACAAATCCTGTGCACGGACTTGTGCACGGCCTGTGAGCGGTTCTAGAGCGGGGACATGTCCGATCCGATCCGCATCTATGTCGACGCCGACGCCTGCCCGGTGAAGGACGAGACTTACAAGGTCGCCGCCCGCTACGGCCTGAAGACCTTCGTGGTCAGCAACAGCTTCATGATGGTCCCCGCCTCGCCGCTGATCGAACGGGTGATCGTCGACGCCGGTCCGGATGTCGCCGACGACTGGATCGCCGAGCGCGCGAAGCCGGGCGATGTGGTGGTGACCAACGACATCCCGCTGGCCGACCGCGCGCTGAAGGCTGGGGCGGCGGCGATCAAGCCCAACGGCCAGCCGTTCACGCTCGATTCGATCGGGTCCGCCCTGGCTCAGCGCTCGATCATGGAGCACATCCGCTCCACGGGAGAGATCACCGGCGGGCCGAGGCCGTTCGATCGCGCCGACCGCTCGCGCTTCCTCCAGGCGCTGGACGAAGCGATTCAGAAGAGCCGCCGCGCACGACGCTAGACGCCTCGAAAACCGGTGCTACCCTTTTCGGGCCGGGAAATCCTTCCCGGATGACATGGCCCCGCGCGGCGGCTCGCCGGCGCCGGGCCAGGGGGGTCGTCATGTTCGATCTTATGTTCCAGCCGCTGCGGAAGTACGCCGACTTCCAGGGCCGCGCCCGTCGTTCCGAATACTGGTTCTTCTGGCTCTTCCAGGCGGTGGTCAGCTTCCTGCTCTGCATCGTGGCGATGATCGTCGCCGGCGGCGATCCGCAAAGCGGCGCCGCGACGGCGGTGTACGGCTTGCTCGGGCTGTTTTGCCTGGCCCTGCTGATCCCCAGCCTGGCCGTCGCCTTCCGTCGACTGCACGACACCAACCGCAGCGCCTGGTGGCTGTTCATCGCCCTGGTCCCGTTCGTGGGCGGGCTGGTGCTGTTCATCTTCTACGTGCTGGACGGCACGCCGGGCGACAACCGCTTCGGTCCGGATCCGAAGGGGCGCGGCTGACCCTGTCGACATGGCGGCGCTTCAGGCTAGAAGCGTCGCCATGATCGCCATTCCGCCCCACATCGACCTGGACGAGGACGAGCTGGTCTTCAGCTTCATCCGCGCCTCCGGTCCCGGCGGCCAGAACGTCAACAAGGTGGCCACGGCGGTGCAGATGCGCTTCGACGCGCGGCGTTCGCCGTCGCTGCCCGACGACGTTTCGGCGCGGCTGCAGAAGCTGGCCGGCTCGAAGCTGACCCTGGACGGGGTGATCGTGATCACCGCCAACCGCTTCCGCACGCAGGAGCGCAACCGGGCCGACGCCGTCGAACGGCTGGTCGAGCTGATCGCCAAGGCGGCCGAGCCTCCGCCCCCGCCGCGCAAGAAGACCAAGCCCAGCAAGGCGGCCAAGGCCAAGCGCGTCGACGCCAAGACCCGCCGCGGCGCGATCAAGGCCGGCCGCGGCAAGCCCAGCTTCGGCGACTAGAGACCCTTCCCTGCTCCGACCGTCCCGGCGCAGGCCGGGACCCAGTCGGGAGCTCAGAGGCCCGGGATGGAATTCAGAACGCCACGGCTGAACTGGGCCCCGGCCTTCGCCGGGGAAACGGGATTCTGCGCTCACTTCTCCAGGAAGGCCCCGATATCCGCCGCGACCCGTTCCGGCTCCTCCCAGAAGGGGTTGTGGCCCAGACCCTGGTAGACCTTGACCTGCGCCGCCGGCAGGGCCGCGATCAGGCCCTTGCGGTCACTCTCCAGCATCAGCGTATCCTGGTCGCCCCAGATCAGCAGCGTCGGCGCCTTGAGCATCGGCAGGGTCGACTTCAGGTCCATGCCCAGCATCCCCTGGAAGATCACCGCCTTCCAGACGCCCGCCGGGATCTTCGCCGAATCCTCGCGCTGGCGCTTCATGAAGGCCGGGTCGACCGGCGTCGGCGAATGCCACCAGGCGTGCATGAAGGCCGAGTCCGGGTCGATCGGGTCCTTCAGGGCCAGGATCGGGGTGACGAAGTCCATGCCCTGCGCCTCGCCCGCCGCCTTGCCGGCCGTGGAGGAGATCAGCACCACCTTGCGCGTGCGATCCGGCCAGTACTGAGCGAAGGTCTGGGCGACGATGCTGCCCAGCGAATGGCCGACGACGTCGGCCTTCTCGATCTTCAGATCATCGAGCAGGAGCTTGATGTCATAGGCCAGATCCTGGCGGGTGTAGCAGCACTCCGGCTTCGACGACTGGCCATGCCCGCGCAGGTCGACGACGATCAGGCGGCGCCCCTGCCCAAGGAACGGCGTCACCGGCGCCCAGTCCCGGGCGTTGTCGGTGTAGCCGTGGATCAGGACCGTTGGCCGGCCCTTCGGGTCGCCCAGATCCAGCCAGGCCAGCCGGGTGGCGTTGGGCAGCGCCGCGACCGGCTTCACGCCGTCGAAGGCTCGGGTGTCGACGGGCCTCGGCGCCCCCGCCGGAGCGGCCAGCACGGGACCGGCGAGCAGGGCCAGGGCGATCGCCAGCCCCCTGAAATGATGTGGCGACATGGTTTTCCGTGTGCGTTTCTTTTCCCGGCCGTCAGCATCCGGGATTTCCGCGCCGGTAAGTCAATCAGTCCCGTTGCAACGCCGCGCCACTGGAGTAGCTTCCCGCCAGGTTCGGAACGAGGAAGAAGATGCGTCGGTTTGCGGCTGTGGCGATCGTGATCGGAATGACGGCGGCCCTGGGGGCCTGCACCAAGTCGCCGCAGGAGACGGCCAAGGGCGAAGGCGGATCGACCGCCGCCCCCGCCCCGGTCGATCCGGAGACCGCCAAGATCCTCGCCAGCCTGCCGGCGCCCTACAACACCGCCGACCTGGAGAACGGCCAGCGCAAGTTCGCGCTCTGCCGTTCCTGCCACACCATCACCGAGGGCGGCGCCAACATGACCGGCCCCAACCTGCACGGCGTATTCGGCCGCAAGGCCGGGACCCACGAGAAGTTCCGCTATTCCCAGGCCGTCCTGAACGCCGGCTTCGTCTGGGACGCCGAGCACCTCGACAAGTGGCTGCAGGACCCGCGGGGCTTCCTGCCCGGCAACAGGATGTCCTTCCTCGGCGTGAAGGACGAAAAGGACCGTATCGATCTGATCGCGTATCTGAAGGTGGAAAGCGGCTACAAGCCCGGAGGCTAGGCGGCGATGGGCGAAGACGAAGCCCTGGTGACGCGTCTGTATGAAGCTCTCAACCGCCAGGACGTCGACGCCCTGGTCGCCTTGGTGCACCCCGACGTCGACTGGCAGGACCTGCTCGACGGCGGCCGCCGCCATGGCCCCGAGGCGATGCGCGACTACTGGACCCAGCAGTTCGCGGTCATCCGCCCGGAGGTCTCGCCGATCGCGTTCGAACGCCTGCCGGACGGCCGCTTGGCGGTGCAGGTCTTCATGACCATCGCCAGCATCGAGGGGCGTCCGTGGGAACAGGGCCCCGCCCGCTTCGCCTTCACCCTGGACGGCGGCCTGATCCGCCGGATGGACGCGATCTCGTACTAGACCAGCAGGTCGGCGCAGGCGTCCAGGATGGCCTCGGCGTCCAGGCGGTACTTGGCGTAGAGGTCCGGCAGATCGCCCGACTGGCCGAAACTCTCCATGCCCAGGGCGCGCACCCGCTGGCCACGCACCGAGCCCAGCCAAGACAGCGCCGCCGGCGAGCCGTCGATCACGGTGACCAGCGAAGCCGCCGGCGGCAGGGCGTCGAGCAGCGTCTCGGCCGTGGACCGACGCGCCTCGCCGCCCGTCCAGCGGGCGCGGCCGGCGGCGGTCCAGTCGGCGTGCAGCACGTCGGGCGAGGTCACCGCCAGCAGCCCGGCGCCGGGCTCGTCCTCGAGCAGCTGCTCGAAGGCGTCCAGCGCCTCGGGCGCGATGGCGCCGCTGTAAACCAGCGCCAGACGGGCGTCGGCGGCCGGCTTGCGCAGCCAGTAGCCGCCGGCCACGGCGCCGGCCTTCCAGTCGTCATCGGCGCGGGCCGGCTGGGGGATGACCCGGGTGGACAGGCGCAGATAGGTCGAACCGCCCTGCTCCGCCTGGATGCGCTCGAAGGCGTGGGCCATCAGCACGGCGGTTTCGTCAGCGAAGGCGGGTTCGTAGCTGTCCAGGCCCGGCTGGCTCATCCCGATCAGCGGCGTGCCGATCGACTGGTGGGCGCCGCCCTCGGGGGCCAGGGTCAAGCCGCTGGGCGTGGCGACCAGCAGGAAGCGGGCGTCCTGATAGCAGGCGTAGTTCAGGGCATCGAGGCCGCGGGCGATGAAGGGGTCGTACAGCGTCCCCACCGGGAACAGCCGCTCGCCGAACAGCGGCGCCGACAGGCCCAGCGCCGCAAGGGCGATGAACAGGTTGTTCTCGGCGATGCCCAGCTCGACGTGCTGGCCGGTCTCGGCCATCGACCAGACCTGGGCCGAGGGGATGCGCCGGCTCTTGAAGACGTCCTCGTGCGCCCGGCGGTGGAACACGCCGCGACGGTTCACGAAGCCGCCCAGGTTGGTCGAGACGGTCACGTCCGGCGAGGTGGTGACCACCCGGCCGGCGAACTCGTCCTGGCCCTTGGCGATCTCGAACATCACCTTGCCGAAGGCGGTCTGGGTCGACTGCTCACCCTCGCCCTCGACGGCCTTCAGCAGGGTCTCGGCCGAAGGCGTGGCGACGCGCGGCGCGACCTTGCGGCCGTCGGTCCGGCCGGCGAAGGGCGCGGTCTCGACCAGACGGCGGATCGCGGTCGCCTCGTTGTCGGCGATCCCGCTGAGGACGTCCCATTCCTGGCCGTCCCTGACGCCCAGCCGCTGACGCAGCTCGGCGATCTGCGAGGGGTTCATCAGGCCGGCGTGGTTGTCCTTGTGACCCTGGAACGGCAACCGCCAGCCCTTGACCGTGTAGGCGATGAAGAAGCGAGGCGCGTCGTCCTCGGCGGCGCGGGCGAAGGCCTCCAGCACCGTCTCCATGCAGTGGCCGCCCAGCTCGGTCATCAGCAGGGCCAGGTCCTCGTCGTCGTACGAGGCGATCAATTTCAGCGCCGGCTTGTCGTCGGCCAGGTCGGCGTTCAGCCGCTCGCGCCAGGCCGCCCCGCCCTGGTAGGTCAGGGCCGAGTAGAGGTCGTTGGGCGCGTTCTCGATCCAGGCCTGCAGCGCCGCGCCGCCGGACCTGGCGAAGGCCTCGCGCTGGCGCTTCGACCACTTCAGCGTCTCGACGGTCCAGCCGGCGGCCTCGAAGATCTCGCCGTAGCGGGTGAACATCCGGTCGCTGGTGGTCGCGTCCAGGCTCTGGCGGTTGTAGTCGACGATCCACCAGGTGTTGCGGACGTCGTGTTTGCAGGCCTCGATCAAGGCCTCGTAGATATTGCCCTCGTCCAGCTCGGCGTCGCCCAGCAGCGAGATCATCCGCCCCATGGCGTCGGGCTTCACCGCGCCGCGGGCGGCCAGGTAGTCCTGGGTCAGCGACGCGAAGGCGGTCATGGCCACGCCCAGGCCGACCGAACCGGTCGAGAAGTCGACGTCGTCCTGATCCTTGGTCCGCGACGGATAGGACTGGGCCCCGCCCAGGGCGCGGAAGCGCTGCAGCTGGTCCAGGCTCTGGCGGCCGTACAGGTGCTGGATGGCGTGGAAGACCGGGCTGGCGTGCGGCTTGACCGCGACCCGGTCCTGCGGGCGCAGGGCGGCGAAATAGAGCGCCGTCATCAGGGTGGTCATGCTGGCGCAGCTGGCCTGGTGGCCGCCGACCTTCAGCCCGTCGCGGCTTTCGCGCAGGTGGTTGGCGTTGTGGATCGTCCAGCTGGCGAGCCAGAGAACGCGTTCCTCGATCCGGCGCAGCAGAGCGATATCCTTGCCGCGAACGGCGAAACCGGCGTCGTCCATGTCCACCCTGATCGTCTCGCGGGGCATGACTGCCCTTCGCATCCTGACCGCTTCATAGGCCGGACGCAGGCGGTTCGCCAGCGGGTCTTTTCCGGCCGACACCCCCGTCGTCCTCGCGCCTGTCGCGAGGACCCATGCGTGATGGGCCAAGAGACAAAGGGCGCGGATCGCTCCACGCCCTCCTCGTCGTTCGCCGCGTCCATGGGTCCTCGCGACAGGCGCGAGGATGACGGAAATGGGCGACCCTAGTGCGCCTTGGCCTCGGCGTCGGGGTTGTCCTGTTCGAAGGCCTCGATCTGGCGGGCCGTCCATTCGGGCGACTTCGTGAACCGGGCCAGCAGGTTGTAGAACACCGGCACCACGAACACCGTCAGCATGGTGGCGAAGATCGCCCCGAAGAAGATCGTCACCCCGATGGTCTGGCGGCTGGCCGCGCCCGCCCCCTGCCACAGCATCAGCGGCAGGGCGCCGAAGGCAGCAGTGATCGAGGTCATCACGATCGGGCGCAGGCGCAGGACCGCCGCCTCGATGACCGCGTCGCGGATCGACTTGCCGTCGTCGCGCAGCTGGTTGGCGAACTCGACGATCAGGATGCCGTTCTTGGCCGCGATGCCGATCAGGATGATCAGGCCGATCTGGCTGTAGGTGTTGATCGACTGGCCGGTCAGCAGCAGGCCGAACAGCCCGCCCAGCGCCGCCAGCGGCACGGTCAGCATGATCACCGCCGGGTGGATCCAGCTCTCGAACTGCGCCGCCAGCACCAGGAACACCAGCAACAGGGCCATGCCGAAGGCGAAGCCCACGGCGCCGGAGGCCTCAAGGTAGTCCTTGGCCTGGCCGCCCCAGGTGTAGGTCACCGCGGGGTTCGGGTTCTTGGCCGCCTCGGCCTCCAGGAAGGCGACGGCGTCGGCGACGGTGAAGCCCGGCGACAGCTGGGTGGTCAGGTCGATCGACCGCTGCCGATCGGTGCGCTCGCGGTCCGGGGTGTCGCCACGCAGCCTGGTGGTGACCACCGCCGAGAGCGGCACCAGCTGGCCCGAGCCCGCGCGGACATAGAGGGTGTTCAGGTTCTCCAGGGTCCGACGCTGCTCCAGCTCGGTCTGCAGGATGACGTCGTACTCCTGGCCGGCCTTGATGTAGGTCGTGACCCGGCGAGAGCCGAACATGGTCTCCAGCGCCCGGCCCACGGCCTGGGGCGTCACGCCCAGGGCGGCGGCCCGCTCGCGGTCGATGTCCACCGACAGGCGCGGCGAGGTCGGCTCGTAGTCGAGGCGCGGCCGCGAGAAGCCGGGATGCTGCTGCATGGCGTCGCGGATCGGCGCCAGCCAGCGGGCGATCTCGTCGTAGTCGGCGCCCAGGCCGATCAGGTCGACGTTGGTGCCGCCGCCCTGTCCGCCGCCGCGCTGGAAGGCGCCGCGCACGCTGGCCACGGCGCGAACCGAGGTCAGCCCCTGCAGCGACCTGTTCAGCTCGTCGGCGACCTGGTCCGCGGTCTTGGTCCGCTGGCCCCAATCCTTCATCACCACCACGCCGTTGGCGGTGTTGAACTGCGTGGCCCCGAAGCGCGGGATGCTGAGGATGTAGCGGTCGGCCTGGCCGTCCTCGCGATACCCCTTCATCGCCTGCTCGACCTTGAGGGCCGCCGCCTGGGTGTAGTCGAAGCCCGCCCCTTCCGGCGCGGAGATCTGGATGTCGACGCGGCCGCGATCCTCGGCCGGCACCAGCTCCTGCGGCAGCAGCAGGAACAGCGCCCCGGCCACTCCGGCCAGGACCATCACCACCCCGCCCGCGGCCCAGCCGCCGGCGCGGTGGTCGAGCAGCATCTCCAGCGAGTTGCGGTAACTGTGCTTCACCTTGTCGACCACGTAGTCGACGCGGCGGGCCAGCCAGCCGGAATTGCTGGCCGGCTTGAGCAGCTTGGAGGCCAGCATCGGCGACAGCGACAGGGCGAGGAAGGCCGAGAAGGCGACGGCGGCGGCGATGGCCACGGCCAGTTCGACGAACAGCCGGCCGATGTAGCCCGGCAGGAACATCAGCGGCGCGAACACCGAGATCAGCACGATCGTGGTGGCGATGACCGCGAAGAACACCTGGCGCGCGCCGCGGGTGGCGGCGACGGGCGCGGGCTCGCCGTCCTCGTCCATGCGGCGCTGGATGTTCTCGACCACCACGATGGCGTCGTCGACGACCAGGCCGACGGCCAGCACGAGCGCCAGCAGGGTCAGCAGGTTCAGCGAGAAGCCCAGCGGGGCCAGCACGATGAAGGTCGACAGCAGGCAGATCGGGGCCACCACCGAGGGGATGATCGCCGCCCGCCAGCTGCCCAGGAAGATCAGGTTCACCAGGGCGACCAGGGCGATCGAGATGCCCATGGTGATCCACACCTCGTGGATCGCCTCGGCGGTGAACTTGGAGGAGTCGACGGCGAGGATCAGCTGCGTGCCCGGGGGCAGCGTCTTGTTGATCGTGTCGATCTCCTTCTTCGCCGCCTCCGCGATGGCCAGGTCGTTGGCCTGGGACTGGCGCGTCAGGAACAGGCCGATCTGGTCCTGTCCGTTGCCGCGGAAGACGCGGCGCGGCTCGGCCGCGGCTTCGCCGATGCGGGCGATGTCGCCCAGCCGGGTGATGTAGGCATTGCTGTTGGCCGCGATGGCGGCGGCCGTCAGGTTGGCCGGCTTCACCGGCAGGGTCGCGAAGTCCGACGGCTTGGCGTAGCCGCGGTTGACCCGGATGGTGAAGTCCTTGGCTGTGCTCTCCAGCGCGCCCGCCGGCAGCTCGACGTTCTGGCTGTTCAGCGCCGTCTCGACGTCGTCGACGGTCAGGCCGCGGGCGGCCATCTGGTCGGCGTCCAGCCAGATGCGCATGGCGTAGATCGGGCCGTTCATCCCGACCGTGGCCACGCCGGGGATGGTCGACATCCGCTCGACCAGGAAGCGGTCGGCATAGTCGGCGAGCTGAAGCGGGCTCAGCGTCGTCGACGTCATGTTCAGGATGATGATCGGCGCGGAGTCGGCGTTGGCCTTGGCGATCTGCGGCGGATCGGCCTGGTCGGGCAGCTGGTTGACCACCCGGCTGGCGGCGTCGCGCACGTCGTTCGCCGCCGTCTCCAGGTCGGTGTTCAGCGTGAAGGTGATGTTGATCTGGCTGCGCCCGTCCCGGCTGGACGAGGTGACCCGGTCGATACCCTGGATGCCGGACACCTGGCGCTCGAGCACCTGGGTGATCCGCTCTTCGATGATCTCGGCCGAGGCGCCGCGATAGGTGGTCTGGATCGACACCACCGGCGGATCGACGTTGGGCAGTTCACGGATCGGCAGCGCGAAATAGGCCGCCGCCCCGATGACGACCAGGATGATCGCGGCGACGGCCGCGAAGACGGGACGCTTGACGGACAGGTCCGACAGCATCAGCGGGCCGCCTGCTGTCCGGCGTTGGCGCCGCCCTTGCCGCCGCCG
Source organism: Caulobacter mirabilis (assembly GCF_002749615.1). GTDB lineage: Bacteria > Pseudomonadota > Alphaproteobacteria > Caulobacterales > Caulobacteraceae > Caulobacter > Caulobacter mirabilis. Next base: position 1,837,369 of record NZ_CP024201.1, on the reverse strand, counting down.
ACGCGGACGGCCTGGCCGTTCTGGATGCGGTTGAGGCCGTCGGCCACGATCCGTTCGCCCGGCTTCAGCCCGCCCAGGATCTCGACGAAGCCGTCCTGGGTGACGCCGACCTGGATCGGCTGCTTGCGGGCGACGGAGCCCTCGCCCTTCCGATCAATGACGAAGGCGTAGGCCTGGTCGGCCTCGAACTGGATCGCCGCCTCCGGCACCGCCGGAGCCTGGCGACCGCCGTGAGCGATGGTTACGCGCATCAGCATGCCCGGCTTGATGCGGCCGGCCGGGTTCGGGAACTCGGCCCTGGCGACGATGGCCCGGGTGGCCGGATCGATGCGGCTGTCCAGCTGGGCGATGCGACCGTTGAAGCTCTCGTTCGGCCAGGCGTCGGGCTTGGCGGCGATCGGCGCGCCCTCGGCCAGGACCGGCAGGTAGCGATCGGGAATGTTGAAGTCGACGCGGACGGTCGAGAGGTCGTCCAGCGAGACGATCTTGGCGCCCGGCTGGATCAGGGTCCCCGGCGCCACGTCGGTCAGGCCGACCACGCCCGAGAAGGGCGCGCGGATCACGCGGTCCAGCTTGCGGGAGTCGGCGGCGGCGACGCTCGCCCGGGCGGTCTCCAGCGCCGACAGATACTGCTCGGCCGTGGCGCGCGGCGCGACGCCGCGCTCGGCCAGCTCGCTCCAGCGTTTGTAGTCGCGTTCGGCCTGGGCCAGCCGGGCGCGGGCCTCGATCAGGCCGGCGTCCTGCTCGTTGGCCTTCAGCTCGACCAGAACCTGCCCCTTGGCGACCTGCTGGCCGTCCTGGAAGCGGACGGCCGTGACCAGCTCGGTGGTGTTGGAGGTGATGGTGACCGCCTGACGTCCCTTGGCGGCGCCGAGGACCTCGATGCGGTCGACAAAGGCGTGGTCCGCGACCTGGGTCTGGGACACCGCGGCGGCGCGACCGCCCGGCCCGCCTCCGCCCGCCTTGGGCTTGGCGTCGCCGAACGCGAGCTTGATGCCCCCGCCGACGAGCATAACGACGAGGAAGGCGGCGGCGATGAAGAGGAAGAAGTGCCGACGGATCACTTAAGTACGACTCCCCACGCCGGAGAGACCGGCCCGAACTGACGGCACATATAGAGGCATCATCGACAGCGTAAACCGGATTGACGTGACCACGGGATGACGGGGGATTTCAGTCCTGAAACAATCAGAACGCGCGCCAGAGGCCGAGCGCCGGCCCCTGTTCCGCGGGGCCCGCTCGCCCGGCTAAAGAGAACCGCCAGCCGGCCTGGATGCGCCAGGCCCCGAACCGTCTGACGGCGGAGGTTTCCAGCTTCACCCAGCGGGACCCGACGTCGGCTTCCCCGGCGTAGCTTTGGACCATCAGCAGCCAGTCCGGCGTCGGCTCGACGCCCAGGGTCAGGTCGAGCCGGGTCTCCGCCGAGAGGTCCGCGCGGGCGAGTCGGGCGACCTGCGCCTCGGCGAAGGCCGGCCTCTGGAGGACACGAAACGACCGTCCCGCCAGCACCCGCGCCTCGACATCCGTCCCGCCGACCCCCGGGTCGGCGTAGCCGGCGTTGCGTCCCCTCCCCGCGTCGATCACGCCGACATAGACGCTCACCGCCGTGCGGGCGTCCTGGTAGGCCAGGTAGCGCAGGCCCAGCTCCAGCGGCCCGCGTCCGCCATATCCGCGGCCGTCGTCCTCGCCGTCGATCCAGGCGGCCTTGCCCTGAAGCGTGACCCGCTGGGTGAGGCCGCGCTCGACGTAGAGGCTGAGCATCGTCTCCTCGCGCTCGGCCGCGGGATGGCGATCGCCGTGGATGTCGTAGGCCTCGTCGGATCGGGCCTGTTCGACTTTGAGGATCGCCTGGCTCCGCCCGGGCGGCAGCGGCCAGGCGCCGGCCCAGGCCTCGCCGCAACCGAAAACCGCCGCGAGCCCGAAGCCCGCGGCGGCGAAGGTCCTGCCGAAACGATGGGTTAGACGTCGTACCCCGGCAGCGACCGGTCCAGCTGACGCAGCGCGCCCGGCCAGGCCAGGCCGCCGATCGGCCCCATGCCCCGGCCCGTCTGACTGCGCACCTCCGCCTGGGCCGCCTCGGGCGCGGTCAGCACCCCGTCCCGTCCGGCCGACAGCGCCATGACCTGCTGCTGGCAGGCGCGCTCCAGGTAGAACATTCCGATCCAGCATGCGGCCGCCGTGTTCCCCACCGACAGGGTGCCGTGATTGCGCAGCAGCATCAGCTGCTTGTCGCCGATATCAGCCACCAGACGCTCGCGCTCGTCAAGGTTGAGCGCAATGCCCTCATAGTCATGATAGGCGAGTTGCGGCAGCACGATCAGCGCATGCTGGCTGATCGGCAGCAGGCCGTCCTTCTGGGCCGCGACCGCGACGCCCTGGTCCGAATGCAGGTGCATCACGAACATGGCGTCCTCGCGCGCGGCGTGGATGGCCGAGTGGATGGTGAAGCCCGCCGGATTGATGAAGTACGGCGTCTCCTGCAGCGTGTTGCCGTCCAGGTCGATCTTGACCAGCGAGCTGGCGGTGATCTCCTCGAAGAACATGCCGTAGGGGTTGATCAGGAAGTGGTGCTCAGGCCCCGGAATCCGCGCCGAGATGTGGGTGAAGATCATGTCGTCCCACCCGTGCAGCGCGACCAGGCGATAGAGGGCGGCCAGGTCGACCCGCGCCTGCCACTCCGCCTCGCTGACCTTGCCCTTCAGCGAACCCACGCCGGTCATCGAACCGTCGGCCATCATATCCTCCTCGTATTGTTCTGTCGGCGCGGAGAGTCTGCCCCGATGACGCTGGCGTCAAGCTTTCGAGCGGCTTGCGGAGCGCCGTTCGACCGGCCAAGCTGATCACCGATAACGGACGCGCCAAGACGTCCATGGGAGGGCTTCACATGACCGATCTGACCCGCCGCGGCCTGCTGGCCGTCTCCGCCGCAGCGACCGCCGCGCCGGCCCTCGCCGCTCCGAAGCCGGCGCCGGCCGCCTGGACCGAGGACGCCACCGCGATCGCCGCCCGGATCCGCAAGAAGGAGATCAGCGTCGTCGAGGCGGTCGAGGCCGCGATCCGCCGGGCCGAGACCCTGCAGCCGAAGCTGAACTTCATCGTCAACTCGGACTACGACCGGGCGATCGACGCGGCCAAGAAGGGCGGCCAGACCGGGCCGTTCGCGGGCGTGCCCTTCCTGGTCAAGGACCTGGACGACTACGCCGGCCTGCCGACCCGCTACGGCTCGGCCAGCCGCTACAACCTGGCGGCGGCGACCAGCACCGATCCCTACGTCGCCGGCGCGCTGAAGGCCGGCTTCGTGGTCATCGGCAAATCGGCGACGCCGGAGGCCGGCTACCTGCCGACGACCGAGCCCCTCGCCTACGGCCCGACGCGCAATCCCTGGAATCCTGGTCATTCGAGCGGCGGCTCGTCGGGCGGCGCCGCGGCGGCCGTGGCTTCGGGCGTCGTCGCCATCGCCCACGCCAGCGACGGCGGCGGCTCGATCCGCATCCCCGGATCCTGCTGCGGCCTGTTCGGCTTCAAGCCCTCGCGCGGCCGCCTGGTCGGCAACACCGGCATGCGGGTGGTGGACCTTTCGGTGAACCACGTCGAGACCCACTCCGTGCGCGACTCGGCCGCCATGTTCGCCGCGACGGAACGCGCCGAGGCGGATGCGCCCTACAAGCCCGTCGGCCTGATCACGACGCCGACGAAGCGGAAGCTGCGCATCGGCGTGTTGAGCGCCAGCGGCAACGGCCGCCAGCCCGACGCCGAGGTCCGCGCCGGCCTGGACGGCGCCGTGAAGCTGCTGCAGGCCATGGGCCACCGCGTCTCCGAGACCAAATGGCCAATCGATTCAGCGCGTTTCGGCCAGGACTTCCTGACGCTCTGGTCTGCCGGCGCGGCCATGGACGTCCAGGCGATCGCCAAGCTGATCGGTCGGGCGCCGACCCCGGCCGAGGCCGAACCCTTCTCGCTGGGCATGGCCGAGCTGATCGCCAAGGCGCCGGAAGGCGCCGTCGACGCCGCCATCGGCCGGCTGGCCGGCGACGCCAAGGCCTACGACGGCTGGTTCGCGGACTTCGACGTGATCGTCTCGCCGGTGCTGACCAAGCCGCCCGTGCCGATCGGCTTCGTCTCGGGCGACGTGCCGTTCCAGACCCTGGCCGAGCGGCTGATGGACTATGTCGGCTACACCCCGCTGCACAACGTCGCCGGGGCCCCGGCGATGAGCGTGCCGCTGCACTGGACCAAGGACGGCCTGCCCGTCGGCGTCCAGTTCGCGGCCAAGGCGGGAAACGACGCCCTGCTGTTCGAGCTGGCCTACGCCCTGGAAGCCGCCCAGCCCTGGGCCGGCCGCCGGCCGCCGATCAGCGCCTAGGCGTCCGATCGGAGTCCGGTTTCCGCCAGACGGCGGCGCCCTGCGCCGCCATCTGCTTCCCGGCGCGGGCCGAGGTCGGCCCGTCTGACCGAGGAGGCCCGATGACGACCCAAGACGCCTTGACCGACCTGGAGCTGCTGGAGGTCTCGGCCCTGATCCGCGATCGCGAGGTCTCGCCCCTCGCGTTGACCCAGGCCCTGCTGGCCAGGATCGCGGCGCTCGACCCCGCCTTGAACAGCTACGTCGTCGTCACCGCCGACAGCGCCCTCGCCCAGGCGGCTACGGCGGAGGCCGAGATCGCCGCCGGCCGATGGCGCGGGCCGCTGCACGGCGTGCCGCTGGGCGTGAAGGATCTGTTCTGGACCGTCGAGGCGCCGACGGCGGCCGGCATGCCGCTGCGCCGCGACGCCTGGTCGGGCGATGACGCCACGGTGGTCCGCCGCCTGAAGGCCGCCGGCGCCGTGATCCTCGGCAAGCAGCAGCTCACCGAGGGCGCCTATGCCGACCACCATCCGACCGTGGCCCCGCCGGTGAACCCCTGGAACCCCGACTACTGGACCGGCATCTCGTCGAGCGGGCCCGGCGTCGCGGTCGCGGCCGGCCTCTGTTTCGGAGCGCTGGGCTCGGACACCGGCGGCTCGATCCGCTGGCCCAGCTCGGCCAACGGCGTCACCGGGCTGAAGCCGACCTGGGGCCGGGTCAGCCGCCACGGGGCCGTCGAGCTGGCGGCCAGTCTGGACCATGTCGGGCCCATGGCCCGCAGCGCGGCGGACCTGGCGGTGCTGATGCAGGCGATCGCCGGCCACGACCCGGCCGACCCGACCAGCCGCGCGGAGCCTGTTCCGGCCTATGCCGCCGAGATCGCCGGCGGCGTCCGCGGCCTGCGCATCGGGATCGACCCGCGCTGGAACGCGTCGGGCGCCGATCCAGAGGTGTCGGGCATGATGGCCGAAGCCGCCGCGACCTTCGAAGCTCTTGGCGCGAGGCTTGTCGAAGTCGCCTTCCCCAACACGACCGAAGCCGTCGCCGATTGGGCCCTGATCTGCGCCGTCGAGGCGGCCGTCGCTCACGCCGGAACCTTCCCTTCGCAGCGCGAGGCCTACGGCCCGGTGCTCGCCGCCGTGCTCGACCGGGGGCGACAGGCATCGGCCACGGCTTATCAGGAAGCCCTGTTGCGACGGATGGCGGCGCGCGGCGCGGTCTCGGCCCTGTTCCGCGACATCGACCTGCTGCTGACGCCGGTGCAGCCGTTCGCGCCGCTGACCCTGGCGACCGTCCGGACGCTGGGCGAACAGCCGGAGCTGATCGAGGGCCTGCAGCGGTTCACCGGCGTCTTCGACCTGACGGGACACCCCGCCCTCACCCTGCCCGCCGGCGCGAGCCCGGGCGGCTTGCCGATGGCCGTGCAGCTGGTCGGGTCGGACCTGGCCGAGGCGACGCTGTTGCGCGCCGGGGTCGCCTTCCAGTCGGCGACGAACTGGCATCGCCGTCGACCCGGCGCCCTGGCGAAGGCGGCCTGAGACCATGTCCCGTCCCGCTCTCCCGCTGTTTCCGGGCTGGTTCGTTGTCGCCGGCGCCTTCGCGGTCACCTTCGTCGGCTTCGGCGGCGCCTACACCTTCAGCGCCTTCTTCGAGCCCCTGCGCCAGACCTTCGGCGCGACGCGCGGCTCGGTGTCCCTGGTCTTCTCGATCGCCGGCTTCCTCTACTTCAGCCTGGGCGTGATCAGCGGGCCGCTGGCCGACCGTTTCGGCACACGACGCGTGGCCGCCGCCGGCATGATCCTGCTCGGCGTCGGACTGGCCCTGGCCGGCCTCGCCCGGTCGCTGATCGAGGTCTATCTCGCCTACGGGCTGGGCGTCGGGATCGGCGTGGGACTGGCCTACGTCCCGGCCCTGGGGGCGGTGCAGCGCTGGTTCGACCGCCGTCGCGGCCTGGCCTCGGGCCTGGCGGTCAGCGGCATCGGCGTCGGCACCCTCGCCCTGCCGCCGTTGGCCGCCCTTCTGGTCGAGCAGGTCGGCTGGCGAGCGACCTACCTGCTGCTCGGCGCCGCCTGCGGCCTGATCGGTCTCGGCGCGGCCCTGCTGCTGAGGAACGACCCCGCCGGCCTCGGCTATGCGCCGGACGGCCTTCCCGCCCTGGCCTCGGCGCCGCCGCCCGGCGGCCTCACCGTCAGCGAGGCGGTGCGGACCCGCCGCTTCGCCGGCCTGTACCTCGCCTGCCTGATCTGCGCGTTCGGGGTCTTCACCCCTTTCGTCCACCTGGTCCCCTACGCCATGGACCACGGCGTCCCGGCGGCGCGAGCGGCGCTGCTGCTGGGCGCTATCGGCGTCGGCAGCACGGCCGGCCGCTTCCTGCTCGGCGGGCTGGCCGACCGGCTCGGCCGCGAGACGACCCTGCTGGCCATGGTCGGCGGAGTCGCCGCTTCGCTGGCGGCCTGGGCGCTGCTCGACGGCTTCTGGCCGCTGATGCTGTTCGCCGCCGCCTTCGGGGTCTTCTACGGCGGCTGGGTGGCCCTGTTGCCGGCCCTGGTCATGGACGCGTTCGGCGGCCGCAGCGTCGGCGGGATCATCGGCCTGCTCTACACCAGCGTGGCCCTGGGCACGCTGGTCGGACCGCCGGCCGCCGGCTGGATGTTCGACGCAACCGGCGGCTACCGCCCGGCGATCCTGGCCGCCGCCGCCACCAGCCTCGTCGGACTGATCGTGCTGGCGGCGACCTTCCGGCGACGGAACTAGACCGCCTCGGCCAACAGGGGCGTCATCGCCTCATGGATCCAGCGCCAGGCGTCCGCGGCGGCCGGGTCCCCAGCCTCGCCCCGCAGGACGGCGAGCAGCTGCTGGTAGCGCAGCGACCGGCCGTGATGCTTGCGATACTGGTCCAGGTGCCAGCGCAGGAAGGCCGGGTCCGGGACGCGGTTCATGGCTTTCGCCGAGGCGTCCAGCCAGTCGCGGGCGATGGCCGCCCCTTCGGACGAAGTCGGAGGCAGCCCGCGCCCGATCGCCGCCGTCACCCGGGCCAGGATGGCGTCCGAGGCCTGGGCGTAGGCGGCGGCGTCAAAGTCGCCGGTCCACAGCCTCGCCATCTCGGCCTTCATCTCGGCGACATAGGCCGTGTCGGAGAGGATGGCGGCGAGCTCGGTCCAGGCGTCGATCTGCTCGGGCGTGGGATCGTCCGGCAGGGTCGGGCAGCCGGCCTCGATCATCTGCTGCTTCCAGGTCTCGTCCATGGCGACGTCGCCGGCCGCCTGGTCGTAGAAGCGCTCGAGCAGCGCGCGGAACTGGGTGTTGGAAAGGGTGGTCACGGTCCATAGCCTCCTGAGGTCGGTCTCTTCGGGTCGTTCGACGCGAAGAGTCGCCCGCAGGACGGCGGCGATCCGGCGCTTGGCCGCGATCTCCGCCTCCAGGGCGTCCAGTCTCAGGGACAGGACCTCCTTGAGGGACATCCTCCGGGCCACGATGCGGCGGATCTCGGCCAGCCCGACGCCCGCCCCTCGCAGGGCGCGGATCAGGTCCAGCCGTGCGCGTCGGCCTCGGAATAGAGGCGGTAGCCGCTTTCGGTGCGCGTCGCGGGCGGCAGCAGCCCCTTGTCCGAGTAGAACCTCAGACGCCGGACCGAGACCCCGCTGAGCCTCGAAAGCTCGCCGATCGTGTACATCTCTTCGCTCATGGCCAGGGGCGTACGGCCTCCACAAGGTGGAGGGTCAAGCGGCCTTGCGCCAGGCGAAGGAGGAAGCGGAACTAGTCGATCTCGATCTTCCCTGAGATCGCGACTTCGATGGTGATCCGGGCATAGTCCGTCGATCCATCGGCAGCGGGTTGCGCCTTCAGCTCGTCATGAGCCTCGACGTATTGAATCCGACGCCCCAGCGCGTAGAGCGGACGGCCGCTTCGCTCGGTAAGATAAATTCCCCGCGAATGCAGGACCCCGTCGTCATCAATGAAGTCGACGGTGTTCGGGGCCTGACGGGAGTCCTGCCCGGCAAACCAGAGACGAGAGATCACGCCCGTGGTGCGGGTTGTCACTATTCGGCCGGCCTCGATCGACTTCCACCACTCCGACGAACCGAACAGGCCGTGGCGACCGCGAAGCCCCATCAGGGGTTTCGCGGCATCGAGCGTCAGGGCTTGAGCCAGAGCGACGTGGTCGGGATCGCGCTCCAACTGATCGAGCAGCCGATAGACCACCCGCTCCTGTTTGAGCCGCTCTCCGATAGGCATCAAGCCCCCTCGAAGATCTTCTTCAGCTCGGTCTTGAGGATCTTGCCGTTGGCGTTGCGCGGCAGGGTCTCGTGCCAGAACTCGACCTTCACCGGCACCTTGAAGGCGGCCAGGCGGTCGGCGACGAAGGCGCGCAGTTCCTGTTCGGTGGCCTCGGCGCCCGGCTTCAGGGTCACCACCGCCGCCGGCTCCTCGCCGAGGGTCTTGTGCGGGATCCCGACCAGCGCGGCGTCCATCACCGCCGGGTGGTCGTAGAGAACGTTCTCGACCTCGATGCAGTAGATGTTCTCGCCGCCCCGGATCAGCATGTCCTTGGCTCGGTCGATGATGTAGCAGAAGCCCTCGGCGTCCAGCCGCGCCAGGTCGCCGGTCTTGACCCAGCCGTCGATGAAGGTCTCGGCCGTGGCCTCCGGCTTGTTCCAGTACTCGCGGACCACCTGCGGCCCCTTGCACCACAGCTCGCCGACCTCTCCGATCGGCAGCTCGCGATGCGGCGCCTCGACGGTCATGATCTTCAGGTCGGTGACCGGCACGGCCGGGCCGCAGCTGTCGGGACGATTCTCGTAGTCCTCGGCGCCGTTCGAGGTGGCGGTGGCGCAGGTCTCGGTCATGCCCCAGCCGTTGCCGGCCTGGGACTTGGGCCAGACCTCCTTGATCTTGCGGACCAGTTCGGGCGCCGAGGGCGCGCCGCCGTAGGCTACGCTCTCCAGCGAGGAGAGGTCGTACTTCTCGCGCGCCGGATGCTCGATCAGCTGCCAGGCGATGGTCGGCACGCCGCCGGCGCTGGTCAGCCGCTCGCGCTCGATGATCTGCATCGCCAGCTCGGGCTCCCACTTGCGCATCATGGCCAGCTTGGCGCCGGCGAGCAGCGAGGGGTTGAGCACGGCCATGCAGCCGGTGGCGTGGAAGAACGGCACGCTGATCAGCGACCCCTTCTGAGGCAGCGTGGGATCGGGCGCGGGCGGCTGCTCGCCGCGGCGCAGAAAGCTGCGCGCCCCGACGCACATGGCGGCCATGATGTTGGAGTTGACGTTGCGCTGGGTCGCCAGCGCCCCCTTCGGCTTCCCGGTCGTGCCCGAGGTGTAGAAGATCGTCGCGTCGTCGTCGGGCTGGATGTCGACGGCCGGCAGGGCCTCGTCCGGCAGGGTGATCCAGTGGTTCGGCCCGCCGATCGCGTCCTCCATGCGGGACACGTAGGGATGGGCGATCTCCTCGGTCGCGCGGGCGACGATGACGTGCTGCAGGTCCGGACAGTTGGGGAAGTGCTCGGCCAGGCGGTCGAACCGCTCGGCGTCGACGATGGCGACCTTGCTGCCCGAGTCGGTCAGGCCGTACTCCAGCTCCGGCCCGGTCCACCAGGCGTTCAGCGGGGTGACGATGGCCCCGAGGCTGAGCGCGCCGTAGAAGGCCACCGGCCATTCCGGCAGGTTGCGCATGATCAGGGCGACCCGGTCGCCCTTGGTCACGCCCTTGTCGGCCAGGACCTTGGCGAAGGCGGCGACGGCGCGGTGGAAGGCCTCGAAGGTGACCCGCTCGTCCTCGTTGACCAGGAACACCCGGTCGCCGTGCATGCGGCCGATGGAGACCACGTCGCGGATGGCCGGCGGCAGGTGCTTCCAGACCCGGATGCGGACGCCCTTGACGTCCTGCTCCTCCATCTCGGTCATCATGCCCGGCGCCGTGAGGATGGCGTAGGCCTGCTGGATGGACATGGCGGGCCAGGCGGGGGTGGACGCGGCGGCGTCGGTCATGCGGTGCTCCCTAGCGTGTCATGGACTCGGCGTTCTGCGACGCCTTCGCTCCGTCCAAAGCACGACGCGGGAGCGCCGTAAACAGCTGTTTGACCCAACGGCGCCCTTTCGCGCCGCGATACCTAACCGCTGATCAGGTAGAAACGCGCGCGCCAGCCTTCGCCGGCGCGCGCGGACGCCGTCAGCCCACGCCTTGCAGGCGGGCGAGCGCCGCTTCCAGCTTGGCCTTGGCGGCCTGCGCCTCGGCCAGCTTCTCGCGGTTCTCCTCGATGACCTCCTCCTTGGCCTTGGCCAGGAAGTCCGGGTTGCCGAGCTTCTTGTTGACCCGCTCGATGTCGCCGACCTGGGTCGCGATCTCCTTGGTCAGGCGGGTACGCTCGGCGGCCAGGTCGATGAAGTCGGCGATGTTCAGCCAACCTGTCGCTTCACCAATCACGAACGGCACGGCGCCATGCGGGGCCGCACCTTCGAGCGCCCCATTCAGACGACCCAGAGAAACGATGAGATCACGGTGGCGCTCCAACCGAGCGCTGGTCTCACTACCAGCCGACGAAACCACCAGCGGCACCTTGGCGCCCGGCGGCACGTTCATCTCGGCGCGGACCGAGCGGATCTCGGTGACCAGGTCGACCAGCCAGCCGATCTCCGCCTCCGCCGAGGCGTCGATCCAGCTTTCCGGCAGATCCGGCCAGGTCTCGACGATCAGCAGGTTGCCGCGGGCCGGACCGCCCTCCTCCGCCGTCTTGGCCCACAGCTCCTCGGTGAGGAACGGCATGACCGGGTGCAGCAGGATCAGGATCTGGTCCAGCGTCCAGGCGACCATGGCCTGGGTCTCGGCCTTGGCGGCTTCGTCCGAGCCGTTGAGGATCGGCTTGGCCAGTTCCAGGTACCAGTCGCAGAAGACGTTCCAGATGAAGCGGTAGAGCGCGCCGGCCGCCTCGCCGAACTCGGCGCCGTCCAGCGCGGCGGTGACCTGGGCGGCCGTCTTGACCACCTCGCCGCGGATCCAGCGGTTGATCGTCTGGTCGACGGCCGAGGGATCGAAGCCCTCGACGCGGACGCAGCCGTTCATCTGGGTGAAGCGGGTGGCGTTCCACAGCTTCGTACCGAAATTGCGATATCCTTCAACGCGTTGCTTCGACAGCCTGATGCTGCGCGCCTGGCCGGACATCGAGGTCAGGGCCAGCCGCATGGCGTCGCAGCCGTACTCGTCGATCAGATCCAGGGGATCGATGACGTTGCCCTTCGACTTGCTCATCTTCTGGCCCTTCTCGTCGAGGACCAGGGCGTTGATGACCACCCGCTGGAATGGGACCTCGCCGGTGAAGTGCAGGCCCATCATCATCATCCGGGCGACCCAGAAGAAGATGATGTCGAAGCCGGTAACCAGGGTGTGGGTCGGATAGAACCGCTCCAGGTCCGAGGTCTTCTCCGGCCAGCCCATAGTCGAGAACGGCCACAGGCCGGACGAGAACCAGGTGTCGAGGACGTCCTCGTCCTGGGTCAGCGCCTTGTTGCCCGCGGCGGCCTTGGCGGCCGCCTCGGTCTCCTCGACGTAGCAATTGCCGTCGGCGTCGTACCAGGCCGGGATGCGGTGACCCCACCACAGCTGGCGCGAGATGCACCACGGCTGGATGTTCCGCATCCACTCGTAATAGGTCTTGTCCCAGTTGCTCGGCTCGAAGACCGTCTTGCCGTCCTCGACCGCCTTCAGCGCCGGCTTGGCCAGGGTCTCGGCGTCGACGTACCACTGGTCCGTCAGCCAGGGCTCGATGACCACGCCAGAGCGGTCGCCGTGCGGGACCGTGTGCTTGGTCTTCTCGATGCCCTTCAATAGACCGAGCTGCTCAAAAGTCTCGACGATCTTCTTGCGGGCGACGAAGCGGTCCAGGCCCAGGTAGTCGGCCGGGGCGTTCTCGTTGATCTTGCCGAAGGCGTCGAGGATGTTGATCGCCTCCAGGCCGTGGCGCTTGCCGACCTGGAAGTCGTTGAAGTCGTGCGCCGGGGTGATCTTGACCGCGCCCGCGCCCTTGGTCGGGTCGGCGTAGTCGTCGCCGACGATCGGGATCGAGCGGCCGACGATCGGCAGCTTCACCGTCTTGCCGATCAGGCCCTTGTAGCGCGCGTCGTCCGGATGGACCGCGACGGCGGTATCGCCCAGCATCGTCTCCGGCCGGGTCGTGGCGACGGTGATGTAGTCGCGCGTCTCGTACTCAGTCGGATTGCCCTCGTCGTCGAACGCGATCGGGTGTTCGTAGGTGACGCCGTTCTCGAGCGGATAGGCCAGGTGCCAGTAGGCGCCGTCGACCTCCTTCTGCTCGACCTCCAGGTCCGAGATCGCGGTCTGGAAGTGCGGGTCCCAGTTCACCAGCCGCTTGTCGCGGTAGATCAGGCCTTCCTTGTAGAGTTGGACGAAGACCTTGCGGACGGCGGCGGACAGGCCTTCGTCCAGGGTGAAGCGTTCGCGCGACCAGTCGACGCTGGCGCCCAGGCGGCGCAGCTGGTTCTGGATCGTGCCGCTGCTCTCGGCCTTCCACTGCCAGACCTTCTCGAGGAAGGCCTCTCGGCCCATGTCGCGACGGCCGATGTTGCCCTGCTGAGCCAGCTGGCGCTCGACAACCATCTGGGTGGCGATGCCGGCGTGGTCGGTCCCGGGCAGCCAGAGGGCCGCCTTGCCGCGCATGCGCTCGAAGCGGATCAGCACATCCTGCAGGGTGTTGTTCAGCGCATGGCCGATGTGCAGGCTGCCGGTCACGTTCGGCGGCGGGATCACGATGCTGAACGGCTCGGCCTTGGGATCGTCGGTCGGCTTGAACGCGCCGGAGGTCTCCCACGCTTCGTAGAGACGGGGTTCGACGGTCTTGGGATCGAAGGTCTTTTCAAGCATATCGGTTCTGCAAACGGAAACGGCGGCTCGCTGAAAGCGGCCGCCGGTCTCTATCAAGGATGATCAGGATCGCGAAGCGGCAAGGCCAGTCGCAAAACCGGCCTCTATGGCTTAGCGGAATACTCGGTCGAGTTTTTCGCGCAGGATCGAGCGGACGATGCCGTCCAGGTTCTGGTCGGCCCATTCGTTGAGCTTGGGCTCCAGGATGCTGCGGACCAGCTCCTCGATGGTCATGCCGCCCGAGATCGCGGCGGCGCCGGGCGTGTAGCTGGGCGCGGCGGCCGCGGCGAAGACCGGCTCGGCCTCGACGACGGGCTCGGGCTCCGGCGCGGCGGCGACCGGCTCGGGTTCCGGCTCCCAGGCGGGCTCCGGTTCCGGCGCGCGGGCGGCCGGCGTGTAGACGTCCAGGTCGCCGACGGTCTGCACCTCTTCGACGGCCGGAACCGTCTGGGTCAGCTCCAGGACATCGTCGTCCTCTTCCGGCGACAGCGGCGCGGGCTCCGGCTCGGCGGCGAAGACCGGCTCCGGCTCGGGCGCCGGCGCAGGCTCGGCCGCGGCGGCCGGCGCATCGTCTTCGGAGATGATGCGGCGGATGGAGGCGAGGATCTCCTCCATCGTCGGTTCTTGGGCGGTCTGTTCGGACATGGGGGAGCCGTGGCTGACGGAGGCGATTCCAGAGGACAGCCTAAGCGCCCGCAGGCGATCCTGCAAACGCCGAACCGCCTTCCGGACTCGCGACCTTCCGTCCTAGTTCGGCTTGACCACGGCGCCGTCGGCCGGCGCCTTGCCGATGGGCGGCGCGCCGGCCTTGTCGACCAGCTCGACCGCCGACTCCCAGGGCACCCAGCCGATCGCGCTCTTGACCTTCTTGGCGTTGGCCGTGGCGTCGTACTGCGTGACCTCGGGGGTCAGGTATTTGGCTTCCAGCTTGCCCATCGCCGACAGCAGGCCCGCCGCCGCGACGTATTCGTCGCGCTTGGCGTTGACCAGGGCCAGTTCGGCGTTGCGCAACTCCTGCTCGGCGTTCAGCACGTCCAGGGTGGTGCGCAGGCCGACCTGGGCTTCCTGACGGACGCCCTCGAAGGCGATCCGGCCGGACCGGACCTGCTCCTCGTTGGAGATCAGGTTGGCGCGGGCGCCGAGCAGGCCGTTCCAGGCCTGCGACACCGAGCGCAGCGCTTCCCGGCGGGCGCCTTCGATGGCCAGACGGTCGGCGTTGTTCTTCTCCTGGGCGGAGCGGATCTGCGAGCTGGTCAGGCCGCCGGTGAAGATCGGCATGCGCAGGGTGACGTTGCCGGTGACGTTCCGGCTGTAGTCGTCGAACTGGCCGCCGCTGCCGTTACCGAGAGGGTCGCCGGCGGTGCTGGCGTCCCAGCCGACGCTGGCGCCGGCGCTGATCGTCGGGCGGCGGGCGGCGCGGGCGGCCGCGACGCGGGCGCGGCTGGCCTGCTCGGCGTACTCCGCCGACAGCACCGAGGAGTTGTTCTCTTCCGCGGCGGCGAAAGCTTCCTCGACCGACTTGGGCAGGAGGTTGTCGAGCGCCGGAACCGCGGCGAGATCGCCGGGGTTCTGCCCCACCACGGCCGCGTAGGACGCCCGGCTGATCGCGAGCTGGGCCTGGGAGGCCGACAGCGACGACTTGGCGCCGGCGAGGCGAGCCTCGGACTGGGCGACGTCGGTGCGGGTGATCTCGCCGACCTCGAAGCGGGCCCTGGCCTCGTCGAGCTGGCGCTGCAGGACGGCGACGTTCTCGGTCGAGATGCGCAGGCGCTCCTGATCGCGCTGTACGTCGACATAGGCGGTGACGACGGTCTGCAGGACCTGGGCCTCGACGCCGCGCAGGCCTTGCTGGCCCGACAGGACGTCGGCTTCGGCCGCGCTGATCGCGGAGCTGACCCGGCCGCCGGTGTAAAGCGGCTGCGACAGGTCGATGCCGACGCCGCTGGTGCGGCGGGCGTTGCCGTCCCCTTCGCCGTCGCTGAAGGAGGCGTTCGCGTCCGCGTTCACCGTCGGACGCAGACCCGTGCGGGCCTGGACGACGCTCTCGTCCAGCGCGCGCTGGCTGGCGCGCTGACCCTGGAGGGTCGGGTTGGTCTGATAGGCCAGCGCGATGGCGTCGCTCAGGGTCTCGGCGCTCGCCGAGGACGCCACACCGGCCAGGAGGCCTACGCTGCAAACGGCGGCGAGAAGGCCCGCCCGACGACTGTTCGACATCGAATATCCCCACGGGTTCGCAACCCTGCGAGCCCCTATATGATCGCCTCTAAGCCTCGCCGCCAGTCGGGGCGAGTTAAGCTTTTTTCACGCAGCCGTTTCCGTCGTGTTTCAAAAAGGTCGACTAGAAGGCGAATCCGCGAACCGGTTCGAAGCCCGCCAGGTAGGACGGCGCCGCCTCGAACACCGGCCGTCCGCCGACGCCGTCCTCGGCCCGGACATAGAGCATCGCCTTGCCGGCCGGGCCACGGCGCTCGATCACGCCGAGACGGCCGCCCAGGGCCAGGGCCGCCGTCCAGGCGTCCGGCGTCTCGGCCACCGCCCCTTCGACGATGACGACATCGTAGGTCTTGCCGGCCGGCGTCGTGGCCAGGTCCTCGCCCTCGAGGCGGTCGACGGCGAGCCCCATCGATTCCAGCACGGCCGCCGCGTAGGGCGCGGCGATGGCCAGCGCGGTCTCGCCCTTCTCCGGCTTCAGGGTCTGCAGCAGCTTGGCGACGTCGCGCGGACGCATCAACCGGCGGCCCGGCGCATATTCAATCTCGGCGTCGGCATAGGCGGCGAAGGCCTTGTCGGCCGGAACCAGGGCTTCACGGGCGACGGAGCCGATGGCGTCCTGCAGGGCCCAGTCGGTCACGTCCGCCGGACGGACCTGGGTGTCCAGCATGGTCAGCCGGGCGGCGGCGAAATCGGCGCTCATGCGATCCTCGAGACTCTTTGCGGATGGCGGTTGTCGCGCGGCTTATAGGTCCGGGGGCGGCCCCAAAGCAATGCGGCGTCAGGAAGGCATTGTAACGCGCCGCCGCCTCTGGTAGCCATCCCGCCCTCCCGACGCGCCCGCCTGCGTCGACGAGCGTGAGGCCTGATGGCGGAGTGGTTACGCAGAGGACTGCAAATCCTTGCACCCCGGTTCGATTCCGGGTCAGGCCTCCAACTCCTTCCGACACAAATCCGCGCCTTTCCAAACGCGACCTTGTGCGCGTTGCAAATCCCGCATGCCGAGCGCATCGTCAGCGCCTCAATCCTTGGGGGAGGCTTGGCGTGGTGAAGATTTCCAGACGCGCAGCCCTTGTCGGCGGAGGACTTCTGGTCGCCGGACCGGCCTACGCCGCGCCCCTGCCCCGCTTCGAGGGCGGGCCGCCGCTGACCGAATGGACCGCAGGCACCAACAAGATGAAGCTGGTGCGCGCCTTCACCTTCTATGACGCCGCCGGCAAGCGATGGCGCGCGCCCGCGGGTCACATGATCGACGGAGCCTCGATCCCGCGTGTGCTCTGGACCCTGGTCGGCGACCCGTTCGGCGGCCCCTACCGCGACGCCTCGATCATCCACGACTACTATTGTGACGTCGAGGTGCGGCCCTGGCGCGCGACGCATCGGGTCTTCTACGACGCCATGATCCACAGCGGCGTCAGTCGCGGCGAGGCCGCTCAGAAGTACTGGGCCGTCTACAATTTCGGCCCACGCTGGGCCGAGCGCCCCGGCCTCTTCGAGAATCTGACTTCGATATTCTCGCCGCCCCCGCCTCCGCCGCCGCCCCCTCCGCCGCCGCTCTCGGACGAGGAGATGCTGCAGCTGACGGTCCGCGCCGGCCAGGTGCTGGGCGAGGCGTCGCCGGAAACGGTCGAAGGCCTGGCGCCGGACGACGTCAGATAGGGCTCTCGGTGGACAGGCGCGCGCCGGTCCCGCAGGCTGCCGGCCCGTCGACCGCAGGAGGCCTTCCGTGTCCGCCCCGCCCTACAGCAGCATCCTCGTCGCCGTCGACATCGACGATCCGACCAACACCGAGCGCGAACTGGCCAGGGCCCTCTTTCTCGCGTCGGACCTCGGCCGCATTCGTCTGATCAACGTCCGGCCGGCGCGCTCCTTCCGGTACGACGTCTACCTGCCCGACAGCTTCGACACCGAGGAGCTGGCTCGTCACGACGCCGAGCTCTACGCCTGGGCGCAGAAGTCAGGCCTGCCGCCCGAGCGGATCAGTACGGTGGTCCGCACCGGCTCGGTCGCCGGCGAGGTGCTGGCCGAGGCGATGGAATGGAAGGCCGACCTGATCATCGTCGGCTCGCACCACCCCACCACCCTCACCCGCCTGCTCGGCTCGAACGCTGAGCGGATCGTCCGCGAGGCGACGGTCAGCGTCCTCGTCGCCCGGGACTGAGACATTCGTTAGCGCCTGATTAACCACGTCGCCTCACCCTGGCCGGGTCTTCCTTGAAGACACCCCACCATCACCGACTGTCACAGCCCGGCGGCCACCCTGCCGGGCTCTTTTTTTGTCCCCAGCTTCTCGCGCGAATGCGCTTGCGCAGTCCGGCGAGCGCGGCTATAGCCCCCACCTCTTCTGAGACACCTGATCCGCGGTAGCTCAGTGGTAGAGCAGCCGGCTGTTAACCGGCTGGTCGTAGGTTCGAATCCTACCCGCGGAGCCATCTCAGATCAGCTGTGAACGTCACGGCTTATCTCCCTCTTCTCCAGCGTCGATCACCGCTCGCCTGCTGACGCGCCGCGGATATCCGGTATCGTGACGTCCCACGACAAAAAGGGATCACGAATGGACATCGTCCTGCCAGGCGCCGCCGCTCTTGGGCTCTTCGTCGGCGCGGCCCTTGTGCTGCTGCTGATTCCCGGGCCGGCGGTGCTCTACGTCATCGGACGATCCGTCGAGCAGGGACGGACGGCGGGCCTGGTGTCGATCCTGGGCATCCACGCCGCGACGCTGGTCCATGTCGCCGCCGCGGCGTTCGGGCTCTCGGCCCTTCTGGCCTCGTCGGCGCTGGCGTTCAGCATCGTCAAGTACGCGGGCGCCGCCTATCTGATCTGGATGGGCCTGCGGAAGCTGTTCAGCCCCACCCCATCGGCGGCCGACGGCGCGCCGCCGGCCCCGAGACACAGCCGCTGGCGGCTGTTCCGCGACGGCTTCATCGTCAACCTGCTCAACCCGAAGACGGCGCTGTTCTTCCTCGCCTTCCTGCCCCAGTTCGTCGACGTCGGGCGGGGCCATGTGGCGTCGCAGATCGTCGTCCTGGGCGTGCTGCTCACCCTCCTTGGCCTGGTCACCGACGGCGCCTACGCCCTGGCGGCCGGGACCGTTGGCGGCTGGCTCAGAGGCAATGCGAGCTACCTGCGCTTCGAGCGCTACGTCGGCGGGCTGCTCTACATCGGCCTGGGCGTGACCGCGGCCTTCGCCGGCAACGGCAAGAAGTAGCGCCCGCCGATGAGCATTCCGGCCTTCGCCCTGTTCGACACCGCCATCGGCCGCTGCGCCGTGATCTGGGGCGCGGACGGGCTGGTCGGGACCTACCTGCCCGAGTCCGACGAATCGGCGCTGCGAAATCGGATGCGCCGCCGGTTTCCGGACGCGGCCGAATCGGAGCCGCCACCCGCCGTCGCCGAGGCGATCGCGGGCATCACCGCCCTGCTCACCGGCGAGAAGCCGGATCTCCTGGACGTTCGCCTCGACATGTCGGCCGTCCCGCCCTTCCATCAGCGGGTCTACGCGGTCGCGCGGGCCATCCCGCCGGGCGAGACCCTGACCTACGGCGAGATCGCCCGGCGGCTGGGGGCGCCGCGCGAGGCCGCGCGCGCCGTCGGAGAGGCCATGGGCCGCAACCCCTTCCCGATCGTGATGCCCTGCCACCGCGTCCTCGGGGCCAACGGCAAGCCCGGCGGCTTCTCGGCCCCCGGCGGGGTCGAGACCAAGCTGAAGATGCTGGCGATCGAAGGCGCGAAGGTCGGCGAGAGTCCGACGCTGTTCGACGACCTGCCTTTGGCGGTGAAACCCCAGCGCTAGTCAAGCACCTGGCCCAGCCGCCAGTAGCCCATCAGGTTCACCGCCGCGCGCGGGACGCCTCGCTCGCGGATCAGCAGATGGCGGATCGCCTTCACCGCCCCCGCCTCGGCGGCGATCCAGGCGTAGAAGCCGTCGGCGGTCGTCGCGCCCCTCTCCCAGAGGATCTGGGTGTCGACGTCGATGTCCTCCAGCGCCTCGCCTTCGCTCCGGTCCGGAACAGCGGGCAGCGCCTCTTCCGCGGCCTCGACCAGCAGAGCGCCCGGCGCCGGATGATCGGTGCGGCCGTCCCGCGCCAGCCAACGGACCACCAGCCCCGGCCAGGACGGCAGCGGGATGCGGTCGGCCGCCAGCGGAACTTCCAGGATCGCTTCGGTCGGCGGCGGCGACGGCCAGCCGGCGAGGTCCTCCAGGATGCCGGCGGCGGCCGGCAGACCGGTTTCGTCGGCCGCCAGAAGCAGCCGTCGCAGCCCTTCCGGAGGCCGCCATTCGTAGCCCCCGGCTTCCCCCTCGAAGCCCTGCACCGGGGCCACGATCTGCACCGTATCGCCTGTCGCGGCGCGGGTCGCCCAGGCCGAGGCGGGCCCCGCCTCGCCGTGCAACACGAAGTCGACGTCGACCTCGCCGGAGTCGGCCCTCAGAGCCCGGATCGTGTAGGTCCGCATCGGCGCGCGGGTCGCGGGGTCCTGCCCCTTCCAGACCGTCAGCCAGTCCGAGGTCTTGGGAAGCGCGGCGGGCCGGCCGTCGGCGTCGGGGAAGAAGATCTTGATCCGCTGGTCGGCGGCGTGGGTCGCCATCTGCCGCACCTCCTCGCCGGAGAAGGTCAGCCGCGACAGCGACGGGGTGAGACGCTCGCGCCGGGTCAGGACGACGTCGAACAGGCGGTAGGACGGCACGGACATGGGATCACTCGCAACAGTTAGTTGCGAATGATTATCATATTCGAGCGTGTTGTGGAGGCCGAAATCTCGCGGGAAGACTTCCGTGCCTGGAGGCTCCGGGGACATGCTCCGCGAGGTGGTGCGTGTCCCCTTCCCCGGAAGTTCGCGCCGCGCCGGGGACACGCGCCCTGCGGGAGCATGTCCCCACGGGGAGCTCCCGTCAGTCCACCGCCACCGTGTAGTTCAGCGCCAGACGGCCGCCGTCGGGGTAGATGGTCTGGCCGGTCATGTAGCTGCTGTCGTCGCTGGCCAGGAACACCGCCACGCGACCGATCTCCTCGGGCTCGCCGAAACGTTTCAGCGGGGTGCGGGCCAGGACGCCCCTCTTGGCCGCCTCGTCGGTCATCACGCCCTTGAGGATGTCGGTGGCGATGGTGCCCGGGCCGATGGCGTTCACACGCACGCCATGGGCCGCCAGCCCCAGCGCCATGGTCTTGGTCAGCTGGTTCACCGCGCCCTTGCTGGTCACGTAGGGGACCTGGCCCGGGATGGCGAGCACCGCGTTGATCGAGCTCATGTTGATGATCGAGCCCGGCTTGCCGGCGGCGACCAGCGCCTGGGCCACGGCCTGGCCGATCACGAACACCGCGCGAATGTTGACCGCCAGGACGGCGTCGAAGTCCTCCAGCGTCGTGGTCAGGATGTCGCCGGGCTTGAGGATGCCGGCGTTGTTGACCAGCACGTCGATCGTGCCGCCCAGCCCCTCCGCCGCCTTGGCCGCGGCGGCGCGGGCCGCCTTGGCGTCGGAGACGTCGCACGCCAGGCCGATCATCCGGCGGCCGGTCTCGGCGGCCAGGGCGTCGGCGGCGGCGATCGCGCCCTCGCCGTCCAGGTCGACCAGCGCCACCTCGGCGCCTTCGCGAGCGAAGGCCTGGGCGCAGGCCAGGCCGATGCCGTGGGCGGCGCCGGTGACCAGCGCCTTGCGTCCGAGCAGCCGCATCACCAGACCCCGACGTTCGGCATCGAGGCCCAGGGCTCGGCCGGCGGCAGGCGGTCGCCCTTCTGCAGCAGCTCGATGGAAATGTTGTCCGGCGAACGGACGAAGGCCATGTGGCCGTCGCGCGGCGGCCGGCTGATCACGACGCCGCCGTCCATCAACCGCTGGCAGGCCGCGTAGATGTCATCCACCGCATAGGCCAGGTGGCCGAAATTGCGGCCGCCCTGGTAGTCCTCGGGGTCCCAGTTGTAGGTCAGCTCGACGGTCGGGGCCTTCTTCTCGCGCGCCGCCTCGACGTCTTCCGGCGCGGCCAGGAAGATCAGGGTGAAGCGGCCGCCCTCGTTGTCGTAACGCGACACCTCGGCCAGTCCGAGCTTGTTGCAGTAGAAGTCCAGGGAGGCGTCGAGGTCCTTCACCCGGACCATGGTGTGCAGGTATCGCATGCCGTCTCCTCGGTCTCCGCCGCGCCGAAAACCAGGCGCCGCGACGTCATAGGCCGGGATGGTCGGAACTTCCACCGTCGCCTTGGCGCCGAGCAGGACCGTGCCTCAACTGTAACAGGGTGTGGCGCCAACAACGCGAAAATTCGGAACATTTCCGGAATTTCATTTGCGGCGCACCGCAAACCGACGATATCTAACACTGTTCAGATTAAGCTCCTGGGGAGTGCTGCGGGCGCGCGTCGCGACCCAGCGCGCCGGGCGCGCGCTTGGGGAGAGCGATGAAAGTCAAACCTGCGTATCTCGTCGCCGGCGGCATCCTGGCCGTGGTCATCCTGTTCTTCATCGTCGGCGGCGTCGTCGGCCTGTTCGCCAGCAAGGAGAAGGCCCAGGCGGCCAAGCCGCAGCTGCCGCTCGTCCAGGTGAAGACCATCCAGGAGGAGAGCCGGCCCTACGTCGTCGCGGTGCGCGGCCGCACCGAGGCGAACAAGGCCGTCGTCGTGCGCGCCGAGACCGCCGGCCCGGTGGCCGCCACGCCGGCCCGCGAAGGCGCCTTCGTGGCCAAGGGGACGGTCCTGTGCCGGATCTCCACCGACGCCCGCCAGGCCAGCCTGGACCAGGCTCGCGCCCTGCAGCGCACCCGTCAGCTCGAAAAGCAGGCCTCCGACCGCCTGGCCGCTCAGGGCTATCGCTCGCAGACCCAGGTGTTGCAGGCCCAGGCCAACCTCGACGGCGCCAACGCCCAAGTCCGCCAGGGCGAGGTCCTGCTCGACCAGGTCAACATCCGCGCGCCCTTCAACGGCGTGTTCGACCGGCGCGAGGCCGAGGTCGGAACCTATCTGTCGCCGGGCGCGGCCTGCGGCACCCTGATCCAGCTCGATCCGCTGGTGATCGTGGCCGACGTGGCCGAGCGCGACGTCGGCGGCATCCAGGTCGGCGCGCCCGCCGCGGCCACCCTGGTCTCCGGCGAGGTCATCCACGGCCGCGTCCGTCTGGTGACCCGCGACGCCGACCCCGCCACCCGCACCTATCGTGTCGAGATCGAGGCCTCCAACCCCGGGGCCAAGGCCCGCGCGGGCCTCTCCGCCGACGTCAAGATCACCGTCGGCGCCGGTCCGGCCCACCTGACCCCGACCGCGGCGCTGGTGCTCGACTCCGCCGGCCGCCAGGGCGTCCGTTACGTCGGCGCCCAGAACATGGTCGCCTTCGCTCCGGTGAAGGTGCTGGACGAGACGCCGCAAGGCGTCTGGGTCTCCGGTCTGCGCGGCCCGGCCCAGGTCATCGTGGTCGGCCAGTCCTACGTGTCCGAGGGGCAGAGGGTCCGCCTTCCCGCCCCGGCGGCAGCTCGCTGACGCCGCCGTTCGGGAGACGATCCGATGATCTCAGCCCTGATCGACGGCGCCATCAAACGGCGGAAGGTGGTTCTCGGCATCGCCCTGATCGCCTCGCTGTTCGGCTTCCTGGCCTATCTGAACCTGCCCCGCGAGTCGGAGCCGGACATCACCATCCCGTTCGTGATGATCCAGGTCCCCTACCCCGGCGTGTCGCCCGAGGACGCCGAGCGCCTGCTCGTCCGGCCGATGGAGCGCGAGCTGCAGTCGCTCGAAGGCCTCAAGGAGATGAACGCCGTGGCCGTGCAGAACGCGGCCATGGTCTACCTCGAGTTCGAGGTGAACTTTAACAAGGACAAGGTCCTGCAGGACGTCCGCGCCAAGGTCGACATGGCCCGCGGCCGGTTCCCGCCGGACGCCGAGGAGCCGATCATCGAGGAGGCCAACGTCTCCGATGATCCGTTCATCGGCATCATGCTGTCGGGGCCTGCGCCAGAGCGAACCCTCTACCAGACGGCCCGCGAGCTGCAGGACCGGCTCGAGACCCTGCCGGGCGTGCTGCGCACCGACCTGGGCGGCGGCCGCGAGGAGCTGATGGAAGTGACCATCGACCCGGTGCGGATGGAGGCGGCCAACGTCACCGCGTCCGAGCTGGCCATGGTCATCGGCCGCAACAACCAGCTGGTCCCGGCCGGCAACCTGCAGACGCAGCAGGGCCGGTTCGCGGTCAAGGTGCCGGGCGTGGTCGAGGATCCCGCCGACATCCTGGCCCTGCCGATCAAGAAGAACGGGGATCGCCTGATCACCATCGGCGACATCGGCGAGGTGCGCCGCACCTTCAAGGAGCCAAGCCGCATCTCGCGCTTCAACGGCCAGCCGGCCTTCTCGATCGACGTGGTCAAGCGCTCGGGCGCCAACATCCTCGACTCGGTGGAGGCGGTCCGGAAGACGGTCGGCGAAGAACAGACGCGCTGGAAGAGCCAGGGCCTGGACACGATCAAGGTCGACTACACCTGGGACGCCAGCGAGTTCATCAGCCGCAGCCTGACGGTGCTGGAAAGCGGGCTGATCATCGCCACCATCCTGGTCATGGTGATCATCGTCGCCAGCCTGGGCGTGCGATCCGGCCTGATGGTCGGGATGTCGATCCCGCTCTGCTTCATGATGGGCTTCCTGCTGCTGCAGTCGTTCGGCATCACCCTGAACATGATGGTCATGTTCGGCCTGGTGCTGGCGGTCGGCATCCTGGTCGACGGCGGCATCGTGGTCGTGGAGTACGCCGACCGGAAGATGGCCCAGGGCATGAACCGCGAGGAGGCCTTCGCGGCCGCCGGCAAACGCATGTTCTGGCCCGTGCTCAACGGCACGCTGACCACCCTGTGCGCCTTCATCCCGTTCCTGTTCTGGAACTCGATCCCCGGGAAGTTCATGAGCTTCCTGCCGATCACCCTGATCATGGTGCTCAGCGCCTCGATCTTCGTGGCCCTGATCTTCACGCCGGCGCTCGGTTCGATCTTCGGCCGCACCGCCGGGGTCGACGAGGAGCACCTGGCCGAGATCGAGAAGTCCGAACAGGGCGATCCGCGCCAGATGACCGGCTTCATGGGCTGGTACGCCAAGACGGTGTGGTGGGCGAACCACCATCCCTTCCGGGTGACGGCCGTCACGCTGTTCATCCTCTTCTCGGTGGTCATGATCTTCGGCCTGATGCAGGGCGGCCGCTTCGAGGGCATTGGCCTGAAGGCCCGCCCGATCGAGTTCTTCCTGGAGAGCGATCCGGAGGAGAGCACCGTCTGGGTCAAGGCGCGGGGCAACCTGTCGGTCCAGGCGGCCGACGAACTGACCCGCCGCGTCGAGGCCCGGCTGCAGAACATCAAGGGCGTGGAGTCGATCTACGCCTCGGCCGGCCGCTTCACCGGCGGCGGCGGCTTCGGCGCGCCGCCGAACGACACTGTCGGCCGGATCTCGCTCGACTACGTCGACCACGAGGAGCGGCAAGCGCTGGGCGTGACCGGCAACGAGATCACCGCCGAGGTGCGCAAGCGCATCGCCGACGTCCCCGGCGTGCTGACCGAGGTCCGCCTGCCGCAGAACGGCCCGCCGCAGGGCAAGGACGTGCAGGTCGAGCTGCGCGGCGCCAACCCGCAGGCGTTGAACAAGGCGGCCGAACTGGTCAAGGCGCACTTCGCCGCCGACCGACAGCTGATCGAGCAGGAGGACAGCCGCGCCTCGCCCGGCATCGAGATGAACCTCGCCGTCGACCGCGAGGCGGCGGGCCGTTACGGCGTCGACGTACTGAGCGTCGGCCAGGCCATCCAGTTCATCACCGACGGCGTGCTGGTCGGCCGGTTCCGGCCGGACGATGCGGAGGACGAGCTCGATATCCGCGTGCGCTTCACACCCGACGCCCGCAACCTGGCCGCCTTCGACCGGCTGAAGATCACCACGCCGAACGGTCCTGTCCCGGCCAGCTACCTGGTCAAGCAGAACCCCGGCCAACAGGTGACGACCATCCAGCGCCGCGACGGTCAGCGCCTGGTGATCATCCAGGCCAACGCCGCCGAGGGGGTGGCCGCCAACGTCAAGATCGCCGAGATGAAGGCCTGGCTGGAGAAGGCCCCGCTCGACCCGTCGGTCCGCTGGAAGTTCACCGGCGCCGACGAGGAAAACACAGAGGCAGCCCAGTTCTTCATGGTCGCCATGGCCGCGACCCTGTTCATGATGGGCATCATCCTGCTGTGGCAGTTCAACAGCTTCTACGGGATCGTGGTGACGCTCTCGGCGGTGATCCTGTCGGTCGCCGGCGTGCTGCTGGGGGTGATCGTCAACCTGGGCGGCACCTTCCCCTACATCTCGGTGATCATGCTGGGGACCGGCGTCGTCGCCCTGGCCGGGGTGGTGGTGGGCCACAACATCGTGCTGGTCGACACCTTCTACCAGCTCCGACGCCAGGGCTACGCGCCCGACGAGGCCGCCATGCGCGCCGCCGTCCAGCGCTTCCGCCCGGTCATGCTGACCACGGTGGTGACGGTCATCGGCCTGTTGCCGCTGATGTTCCAGCTGCACCCGAACTTCCGCGGCGCGCACCTGGAGTACAAGTCGCCCGGCTCCGACTGGTGGGTGCAGCTGTCGGGCGCGGTGGTCTGGGGCCTGAGCTTCTCGACCCTGCTGACCCTGTTCCTGACCCCGTCCGCCCTGGCCGCGCCCAAGACGCTGTCGCGGCGCTTCCGGAACATCTACCACTGGGTCCGCGGCCGCCCCTGGAGCCAGCGCGAGCGCAGCGACGAGCACGCCATGGACGACACCCCAATCGTCCTGCCGAAGGCGGCGGAGTAGCGCGGACGGGGACATGCACCTCCGGTGCGTGTCCCCGTTCTCATTAAGAGCCTGGGACAGCAGGGACACGCGCCTACGGTGCATGTCCCTCGGCTTCTTCTACTTCCCCCGCGTCTGCCGCTTCCACAACGCAGCGTACTCGCCGTTCTGCGCCAGCAGGTCGGCGTGAGCGCCGCGCTCGACGATCCGGCCGCGCTTGAGGACCAGGATCTCGTCGGCGTCGGCAATGGTCGACAGGCGGTGAGCGACGACCAGGGTGGTACGGCCCTTCCGCGCCCGGCGCAGGGTCTGCTGGATGGCCGCCTCGGTGCGGCTGTCCAGGGCGCTGGTGGCCTCGTCCAGGATCAGCACCCGCGGATCGGCCAGCAGGGCGCGGGCTAGGCCCACCCGCTGGCGTTCGCCGCCCGACAGCTTCAGGCCCCGCTCGCCGACCCGGGTCTCCAGCCCTTCCGGCAGGCCGGCGATGAAGGCCGACAGCTCGGCCGCCTCGGCCGCCGCGACGATTTCCTCCGGCGCCGCGTCGGGCCGGCCGAAACCGATGTTCACCCCCAGGGTGTCGTTGAACAGAGCGACGTCCTGCGGCACCAGCGCCACCGCCTCGCGCAGCGCGGCCACCTTCAGCTGCTTCAGGTCGACGCCGTCGAGCGTGATCCGCCCGGCCTGCGGATCGATCATGCGCAGCGCCAGGCGAACCAGGGTGGTCTTGCCGGCGCCGGACGGCCCGACCAGGGCCACGGTGGCGCCCGGCCGGGCGATGAAGCTGATGTCGGCGACGCCTTCCGAACGCGCGCCGTGACGGAAGGAGACGCTCTCGAAGGCCACCGCGCCGCCGCGTCCCTCCTCCGCCAGGGGCAGGTCGTCGGCGTCCGGCGCCTGGGCGATGTCGGGGGCCTGCCGGCGCAGGTCCATCATCGCTTCCATGTCGATGAACGACTGGCGGATCTCGCGGTAGGCGAAGCCGAGGATGTTCAGCGGCCCGTAGAGGTTCATCAGGATCAGGATGGCGGCCGTGATGTCGCCCGGCCCCATCCGCCCGGCCGCCGCCTCGAACCCGGCCATGATCGCCATCACGCCCAGGCCCAGGCTCATGATCGCCGACTGCAGAACATTGAGCAGGGTCAGGCTGTTGGTCGCCTTCACCTGGGCGGCGCTGTAGGTCTCCAGCGCCCGGCCGTAGTCGGCGACGGCGCGTGTCTCCGCCCCGAAGGCCTTGACCGTCTCGTAGTTCAGCAGGGCGTCGACGGCGCGGCCGGCCGCCTCGGCGTCGGCTTCGTTCAAGGCCCGGCGATGGGCGATCCGCCAGTCCGAGACGACGAAGGTCAGGACGACGTAGACGATCACGGTGATCACGGTGGTCAGCGCGAACCGCCAGTCGTAGGCGCCGGCCAGGACGCCCGCGGCGATGACCAGTTCGATCGCAGTCGGGCCTAGGTTGAACACCAGCGCCCGCAGCAGGAAATCCATCGATCGCGCGCCGCGGTCGATGATCCGCGACAGGGCGCCCGTCCGTTTGGTCTGATGGAAGTCGATCGACAGCGCCAGGGCGTGCGCGAAGGTCTCCGACGCCGCCCGGGCCTGGGCGGCCTGGGCGACGGGGGTGAAGATGGCGTCGCGGGCCTGGGGCGCGGCCGAGGAGAGGAAGCGGATCAGGGCCCAGCCGGCGGCCAGGGCCGCGAAGCTGACGCTGACCTGCACCGCCGCCCCCTGCCCGGCCGTCAGCCGGTTGACCGCCGCCCCCAGCAGCAGCGGCGCGAACACGCCCGCGATCTTGCCGGCGAGCGTCAGCCCCAGCGCCGTCGTCAGCCGCCAGCGCAGGCCCGGGGCCCGCGACCGGATGACCAGCGAGAACAGGTCCCTGAGGGCGGTGACCGGCTTGGCCTTGGCCTCGACAGAAGCCGCCGTCGAAGCGTCCCGGACCGCGAAGCCGCGCATCAGCCGCCCTGGTCCAGCAGCAGAGTCGTCTGCAGTCCGCCGCTGGGCGTCCTCCAGTCGATCCGCCAGCCGTACGGGAGGCGGGTCGCCCGGTAGGGACCGTCCGTCGGCGGCGTCGACCGGCTGATCTCGACGGCGGCGACATCCTCGCCGCCTTCCGCCGCGACCTCGAACTCATGGACGCCCATCGCCAGGGGTTGGACCAGCGGAATGGCGAACCGCCCCTGGACGTCCACCGTCGATTCGCCGCGGGCGGCGCGATCCACCCGCAGGCCGACGAGGGCGCTGGGCGTGCCCACGCCGGAGACCACGGCCCCGCCGCCGCCGTCATAGTCGACCGCCAGGATGCGCGGGCGCCGCGACGCCGGCGCGATCACCTTGGCGCCGGCCCCGGCGCGCAGCTGAGCCGCGCTGTTCGGCGTCAGGACCAGATAGCCCTCCGACTGCACCACGCGCGCCTCGACGCCCATGAGCAGGCCGTAGAAGCGCACGCTGTCGGACGCCGGCACGACAGCCGTCCAAGCGCCCTTCCCGTCCGCCTTGGCGCTGATCACCTCGCCGCTCGGCGCGCCCAGCTTGACCTCCGCGTTCGGCGCGGCGGCGCCGGACAGGACCACGCCGTTGCTCGAGGGCTGAGCGGCCAGCACGATCGGCGGCGCGACATAGCCGGCTTCGCCGCCCGCTGCGGGCTTGCCCGGCTCCGGCCGCGACGCGCCCCGTTCACAGGCCCCAAGGCCGAGAAGCGGGATCAGACCCGCCAGCGCCAACGCCCGAACCGTCACGTCTCTTGAAACCCCTCGTCGTAAATCCGATTGTAGACTCACATCTGTATTCGACGGCGCGCTCGCAAGCGCGCCTTTTTCTTCCCGGAGCCTTTGGGATGCCCAACCAGCCAGGACGCCTGGATTCCGTCTGCGTGTATTGCGGCTCGTCGAACGACGCCGACCCCGAGTTTCTCGAAGCCGCCTACGAGGTCGGCGCCGAGATCGCTCGCGCCGGCATGCGCTTCGTCTACGGCGGCGGCGGAGTCGGCCTGATGGGCGCTTCGGCGCGCGGGGCGCACGACGCCAGGGGCAAGGTGCTGGGAATCATCCCCGACTTCCTGCGCGGCCGCGAGCAGCCCTTCGACGACGTCGAGACCGTGATCGTCAGCTCGATGCACGAGCGGAAGATGATGATGTTCGAGCGCTCCGACGCCTTCGTCGTCCTGCCCGGCGGGATCGGCACGCTGGAGGAGATCGTCGAGCTGCTGTCCTGGCAACGCCTGGGATTGCATGAGAAGCCGGTCGTCTTCTACAACCCGCGCGGCTTCTGGGATCCGCTGTTCGAGCTGTTCGAGCACACCATCCGCGAACGCCTCTCGCCGCCCGACTTCGCCAAGGCCTGGCGCTCCGTCGACAAGGTCGAGGACGTGGTCCCCGCGATCCGCTCGATGAGCGTGGTGCGGGACGCCGACGCCGTGCATCCCGATACGGCGCGCTTGACTTAGTTTCAATTAGAAACTCACTATCCCGACATCAAGAGCGCCGGACTCCCCTCCGGCGCGGGGATAGGAGACGACTATGCGTGCTTTTGCTTTCGGCGCCGTCGCGGCGCTGGCCCTGGCGGGTTCCGCCATGGCCGCCGAACAGACGACCCAGGGCGGGTGGCTGACCCTCAAGGAGAAGACCACCCGCGACACCCTGATCTTCGACGGCGCGGTCTGGAAGTGCAAGGTCGACGTCTGCCGCTCGGCCAAGGTCAAGGCGGTGCCGGCTGATCGCACCTGCCGCCAGCTGGCCGGCAAGCTCGGCGAGCTGACCGCCTTCAGCTACCGTGGCGAAGACTTCACCCCGGAGGCCCTGGCCGCCTGCAACGCCGCCGCCAAGGGCGCCTAGGCCCCTCCAGACCGACGAACAAGGGCGGCTCCGGCGACGGGGCCGCCCTTTGCCTTGGCGGCTTTCGTCCCGCCAGGCCGCAACTGGTCCCAGGACCGCTGGCCGACGCCGCCGCGCCGGTCTTGGAAGCGGCCATGGACCTGCTCTTCAAACCCGCCCTCGTCCTGCATGTCGGCTGCGGCCTGCTGGCGACGCTCGGCGGCCTGGCGCCGCTGCTGACCCGCAAGGGCTCGCGCGCCCACCGACTGTCCGGCCGCGTCTTCGCCGGCCTGATGGCTGTCCTGCTGGTCTGCGCCTGGCTGATGACGGCGCTCCGTTTCAGCGCCTACTTCACGGCGCTCTCGGCCACCGCCACCCTGGGCCTGGTCTCGGGCCTCAGGGTCCTGGGCCGGAAGCGGCCGGATCTGCGCGCCGGCGACCGCGCCCGACCGATCGACTGGGCCGTCACCCTGGCGGCCGTCGGCGTCGGACTGTGGATCCTGGCGCTGCTGGCGAACGGTCGCACCGGCGGCGGCGGGGTCGCGGTCACGATGGCCCTGGCGACCTCGGCCCTGTTGCTCGGCGGCTGGGACCTGTGGCGTTTCCTCCGCCCCACGGACTGGCCGTTCTCGCCCGACCTCTGGACCTACGAGCATCTGGCGAAGATGCTGGGCGCCTACAGCGCGGTCCTCAGCGCCTTCTCCGGCAACTTCCTGACCGCCCTTCCCACCCCATGGAGTCAGCTCTGGCCGTCGATCCTGTTCCAAGTCCTGGCGATCGGCTGGATCACCGTCCTGGCGGCCCGACGTCGGCGCGGCTTGGCGAGCGCTTGAAACGGCTCCCGACCGCAACCTGGGTCTGGGCCTTCACGGCCTACAGCTGGCTGGCCACCACGGTCTCGGCCGCCTGGTTCGCACGGCGAGCCGACCCGGACCTGGGGGTCGGAGCCTCCCTGCTCTGGCAGGGCTCGATCTACGCCGCCTGGCTGCCCGCGGCCGGTCTGGTCTGGCTCCTGCTGCGCCGTTTCGGCGGCGGAGCGGGAGGTTTGGCCGCCCTGATCATGGCGGGGCTGGTCTGCATCCCCCTGGAAGCGTTCGTCGCCAGCTTGATCGACGCCGGGATGGCGGGCCGGACCGGCGACCTCGCCGCCAGGACCCTCGCCCGGCTGCCGGTGGCCATCCTGCTCTATACCGCCATCGTCGCCGTCGCCCTCGCCGCCGCCCATCACCGCCGCGCTCGCGAGGCCCAGGCGCGGGCCGACGACCTGAGCGCCCTGCTCTCGACCGCCCGCGCCGCACAGACAGAGGCGACGCCTTCACCCCGTCTGCTGGTCAGCCTCGGCGGCCGTCGCGCCGCCATCGACACGGCCGAGATCGAGTGGCTGGGCGCTGCCGGCAACTACGTCGTCGTCCACTGGGCCGGTCGCGAAGGCCTGATCCGCGAGACGCTGCAGACTCTGGCCGACCGCCTGGACCCCGCCGTCTTCGCCCGCTGCCACCGCTCGACGCTGGTCAACCTGGCCCGCGTGAAGACGGCGCAGCCGCTCTCCGACGGCGCCTGGCGGCTGACGCTGGAGAGCGGCGCCGAACTGGTCGCCAGCCGGACCTACCGCGACGCCATTCTGCGCCGGCTGAAGGGCGAAGCCACGCCGGCCGGCTAGTGCCCCTCGTGTCCGGACTTGGGAGTCCCCTCGCCCGCGTCGATCAGGCCGTGGCCGAGCACCAGCGGCTTGCCGTCCGCGCCCCGGTCGGCGATGCGCACCATCTCCATCATGCCCCCGTCCTCGTGGTTGAGGATGTGGCAGTGCAGGACGAAGTCGCCGATGTACCGGCGGTAGTGGCTGCGCACCTTCACGACGGCCTCGTACTCGATGAAGACGGTGTCCTTGAAGGCGCCCTTCATCCCGAAGTACTGCGACGTTGGATCGGCGGTCAGGTCGCGGCCGCCCGGCCCGGTCACGGATATGATCTCGAACGGGTTCACGTGGATGTGGAACGGGTGGCCGATCTTCACCCCGTCCTCCGGGTCGATGCGCAACTCCCATTCATCGGTGTTTCCGAGCACCAGGGTGCGGCTGAAGTCGTTCGGATCGAACCGCTTCATCTTGCCGACCACGCGTCCGACCGCTGGGCCCTTCGACGGCTTCGTCGACTCGTTGCTGAGCGAGAAGAACAGCGTCTGATGCGTGTCGATCTTGGCGTTCGCCAGCGTCGTGTGCGGGGCGAAGGCCGTCAGGTCGAGGGTCTCGCGCAGGCCCTTGACGATGGCGGCCTTGAAGGCGGTGTCGGGAATGGCCAGGCGCTCCGCGGACGAGGCCAACAGGTCGACGACCTGGTCGCGCGGCGGGGCCGCCTTGCCGGACCCTGCGTCGACCTTCACCAGGAACAGCAGCTGACGACGCTCGGAACTGCCCTGCACGCCCTGCGTGGCGACGTTCACCGTCTCGTCGATCACGCAGTATTCGCCGGGCTCGTCGAAGGCGACCAGCACGTCGCTGCGATAGCCGGGCTGCAGGAAGGTGCTGCTCCGTTCCAGGGCGCGGGTCCGGGTCAGGCCGTCCGCGGCGATCTCGAATTGCGGGACGGCGTCCTTGGTCGGCTCGCACTGCTGTTCGATGATCTCGTCCTGCTTCGCCGCGGCGATCTTGGTCAGGTCGATCGCCTTGGCGCTCGCCAGCCGCTTGCGGATCGACACGCGAATGGTGTCGCCGACCCCGCCGTGGATGAAACGCCAGCGCTCGGGCATGCCGACGCGGGCGTCCTGCGAGAGAAGCGCCGTGGTGGCGCCGTTGACCGTGGTGAAGCGCCCCGACTTCCCCCAGTTGGGACCGAAGACGTCGTATCCGTCCAGCACGCCGACGTCGCCCTTGTCGCAGATCCAGGGGCCGCCCGGGCCAAGCGTCTTCGAGGGCCGCAGGCCGCTCGGTCCCGGCGGCGCCTTGGGATCGCGGCAGATGTACTGGATCTGCTGCATCACGAAGGTCTTGTCCGGCGCGGTCTTGAGCAGGACGTCGACGTCGCCCGGGATCACGCCGCCGCCCGCCGCCCGCTGCGGCAGCCGCTCGCCCTTCACGATTAACGCTCCGGCCAGGCCGCTGGCCACCTGGATCGCCGTCGAGCCGTGGACGTGCGGATGGTACCAGAAGGTGCCGGCCGGATGGTCGGCGGGGATGTTGTACTCGTACTCGTAGGTGAAGTCCTTGTTCGGCGGCAGGGTGCGCAGGACGTTGTCGCTGATCCCCGCCGGGCTCACCCACAGGCCATGCGAATGCAGGTTGGTGGTGTTGAAGCAGTGCGGAACGTTGATGTCGCTCCCGTGCCCGGGACAGCCCTGCTCCGCGTCCAGCAGGTTACGCATCAGGATGCGGACCGTGTTGCCCGGCTTGGCCACCAGGGTCGGGGCCACATAGGGCCGGCTCGGATCATTCGGCCGCGTGGCGTCCTGGTAGGCGCGCAGCCGCACCTGATCGAACATCTTGCTGTTCGGGTTCCAGATCCGCGAGTTGATGTAGACGACGTCCAGGTTGGCCTGGACCTCCGGTCCGTCGGCCGCCGACGGCGGCGCCACGCCCATTCCGGTGAGAGGTTTGGGGCCCGGCGGCGTCAGAGTCAGCAGCGGCGGCGCGCCGACCGTCTGCCCGGAGCCGGCTCCCGCCCCGGACTGCGCGAGCGCCGCGCCCGAAACGCCAAGCGCCAGCGCGCCCGCCAGAACCCACCGTCCGCGCCGCGCGCGGGTTTTCGCCTGATGCATGCCTCGCCCCCGATCTGCAACCTGAGGGCAAGCTTGCGGCAATTCAGCCGCACGCACAAGTAGCGGAACTCGCCTGATCGGCGAGCGAGGATCCGGCCTAGGCCGTCTCGCCCGCCAGGCGCTTCGCCGCCTTCTCGCGGCCGATCAGCGGCAGGATCGAGGCCATGTCCGGACCGTGGTCCAGGCCGGTCAGCGCCTTGCGCAGCGGCATGAACAGGCCGCGGCCCTTGGCTCCGGTCTTCTCCTTTACCGCGTTGGTCCAGGCGCTCCAGGTCTGGGCGTCGATGGCCTCCGGCAGCAGGTCGCGGGCGGCCTCGACCACGGCGCGGTCCTCGTCGGCCACGACCGGCGCGATCGCCCCGCCGACCACCCGGGCCCAGCCCGACACGTCGCCGAAGAAGGACAGGTTGGCGCGGATCGCCGTCCAGAAGGCCTCGCCCAGGTCGGCGCTCAGGTTGGCCAGGCGCGGCTGGGCGGCGGCGTAGTCCATGCCGTGCAGGATGGCGGCGTTGATCTTGCCCAGATCCTCCGGATCCCAGCGCGCGGCGCGGTGGGCCAGCTTGTCGAAGCTGAAGGTCGCGGCCAGGGCCTCGATCGATGCTCCGGGCTCCAGCGGATCGGAGGTGCCGATGCGGGCCAGGTGCGAGACCACGGCCAGCGGCTCGTAGCCCTTCTCGCGCAGCTCCATGATCGACAGCGAGCCCAGGCGCTTGCTCAGCCCCTCGCCGTCGGCGCCGACCAGCAGCGTGGTGTGGGCGAAGGCCGGCGCGGCCGCGCCGAGGGCCTCGAAGATCTCGATCTGGGCGCCGGTGTTGGTGACGTGGTCCTCGCCCCGGATGATGTGGGTGATGGCCATGTCGATGTCGTCGACCACCGACGGCAGGGTGTAGAGGAACAGCCCGTCCTCGCGGATCAGCACCGGGTCCGACATCGAGGCGGTGTCCACCTCGCAGTGGCCGCGCGCCAGGTCCTCCCACTTCACCCGCTTGCCTTCCAGACGGAAGCGCCAGTGCGGACGACGGCCTTCGGCCTCGAGCGCGGCGCGCTCTTCAGCCGTCAGCTTCAGGGCCGCCCGGTCGTAGATCGGCGGTTGGCCGCGCGACAGCTGCACCTTGCGGCGGCGGTCGAGCTCTTCCTGGGTCTCATACGCGGGATACAGGCGGCCGGTCGCCTTCAGGCGCTCGGCGGCCTCCTGATACAGCGGAAAGCGTGCGGACTGGTTGTGGCGCTCGCTCCAGCCCATGCCCAGCCAGGTCAGGTCGGTCTCGATCCCCTGCTCGTATTCCTTGGTCGAGCGCTCCAGGTCCGTGTCGTCGATGCGCAGCACGAACTGGCCGCCCTGTCCGTTGGCGTACAGCCAGTTGATCAGGCCGGTGCGGATATTGCCGACGTGCAGACGCCCGGTGGGCGACGGAGCGAAACGGACCTTCACGGTCATGAGAATAGCAGTCCTCTTCTAGAGCCGGGCTAGGTCGGCTCTAGAGGCCGCCAAGTCAAGCGGAGAGCGCCCGGTCGATGAACCGCTGGTCCTGGTCGTAGACCCAGCATTCCGCCAGCTGGTCGTTCGCGACGCGGTAGACCAGCGTCCGCTCGATCTCGCGCGTCTCCTCCCCGACGGTGATCTGCTCGCGCACGATCACCGTCGCCCGTTCGGCGCCGGCCATCACGTCGACCACGGCCAGAAGCCGTCGGCCGGTGCGCCGGGTGAACTCCATCAGGGCGCCGATCGCCGCCTCGCGCCCTTCATAGGTCCGGGCGAACGGGTTCTGGCCGAACCAGTGCAGGACGAAGTCGTCGGAATAGGCGGCCATCATCGCCGGGAAGTCGCCCGCGACCCAGGCGTCGACGTACCGCTGGGCGGCGGCGAGAGTGGCGAGACGGACGGGTTCGGCGGCGGACATGCGGCGGCTCCAGGGTTCTGAACCCCGATCAGGCCACGCCCCGCCCCGAAAAGACACTACCCCGCCGGTAAGAAACCGGCGGGGTAGGCTGTAAGCTTAGTCGTCCCGATGGACCCGTTCGCGACGTTCATGCCGCTCCTGGGCCTCGAGGCTCAGAGTCGCGATCGGGCGGGCCTCCAGCCGGGCGAGGCCGATCGGTTCACCCGTCTCCTCGCAGTAGCCGTAGGACCCGTCCTCGATTCGGCGCAGGGCCTCGTCGATCTTCGAGATCAGCTTCCGTTGCCGGTCACGGGTCCGAAGCTCCAGAGCCCGATCAGTCTCCGAGGAAGCTCGGTCGGCCAGGTCGGGATGGTTCTCGGTTTCCTTCTGGAGATGGTTCACCGTCTCGCGAGATTCGCGAAGGATGTCCTCTTTCCAGTCCAGCAGCTTTTGCTTGAAATACTCGAGCTGTCGCTCGTTCATGAAGGGTTCGTCGTCCGAAGGACGATAATCACTGACTTTTAGAACCGTAGCCGTCTGCATTGACGCCTCAAGCCCCCTCTACGCAGTGCTCACGCGAGCGTGGCCTTATAGCAAACGCGGGTCCGCGTACAATGAACCTCGTGCTCAGCGTGCGTTCATGCCGCAACTTTCGCCTGTTCGAGCTTCGCAAGCTCAACTGCGGCGCGGGTTTCGATCTCGTCCAGAACCCCCTCCAGGCGGGGGTCGTCGGTCCCCTGGCGCTCCTCTCGGATGGCGCGGAGCAGGCGATCCAGCGAGGTCGGCGACAGCTCGTCGTCGATCAGGGCCAGCTTCACCTCGTCCAGGACGTCCAGGATCCGGCCAGCGCGGCCGACGGCCCGCTTGCGCCGCTCCAGCGGCCCGCCGACGTCCTGGAGGGCCAGCAGCGCGTCGAGCGAGCCGACCGCCGACACGCCCGCCGTACGCGCGGCGGCCGCGGCGGCTTCGACCCCGCCGCCCGTCGACGGCAGGGCGAAACTTCCCTGCCCGGCCGCCGGACGCGCGGCCTTGGCCCCGCCTGCCGAACCGGCTCCGCTCGTGCTGGTAACCTTCATGGCGACGCGCGTTCCTGAACTCTTTGGTCGCCGCTCAATGTCCGCCGCGCCGCTTGCGGTATGGTTAATGCCGGGCAATTTCTGCCGAAGGGGCGGCGCCAGACGCCCTTAACCAACCTTCCGACTGAAAACGCTGAGGAATTTCCTGGCCCGGTTCTCGCATGGACGCGCGCAGTGCAGCCTGCCGGGCGGGAGTCCTGATGCGTTCTTCGATTGTCGGCGTCATTGTAGCGGCCCTGGCCCTGTCCGTAGCGGCCCCCTCCTTCGCGAAGTCCCGGATCAAGGACGTCGTCGAGTTCGAGGGCGTGCGCGAGAACC
Source organism: Caulobacter mirabilis (assembly GCF_002749615.1). Lineage (GTDB taxonomy): Bacteria > Pseudomonadota > Alphaproteobacteria > Caulobacterales > Caulobacteraceae > Caulobacter > Caulobacter mirabilis. The sequence goes on along the minus strand of NZ_CP024201.1, from coordinate 1,800,352 downwards.
TGCTGACCGGCTACGGCCTGGTCGTCGGCCTGAACGGCACCGGCGACAACCTGCGCAACGCCCCGATGACCCGCCAGAGCCTCGAGGCGATGTTCGAGCGTCTCGGCGTCAACGTTCGCGAGACCAACCTCAACACCAAGAACGCCGCGGTGGTGATGGTCACCGCCAAGCTGCCGCCCTTCGCCGCCTCCGGCTCGACCGTCGACGTGACCGTTTCGGCCGCCGGCGACGCCAAGAGCCTGCAGGGCGGCACCCTGCTGGTCACCGGCCTGATGGGCGCCGACGGCCAGGTCTATGCGGTGGCCCAGGGCACGGTGCAGACCGGCTCGGTCTCCGCTTCCGGCGCCTCGGGCAGTTCGGTGACCAAAGGCGTGCCCACCGCCGGCCGCATCGCCGGCGGCGCGATCATCGAGCGCGAGACCGGCTTCCAGCTGGCCGGCATGGGCCAGATGCGCATGACCCTGCGCAATCCCGACTTCACCACCGCCCAGCGCGTCGCCCAGGCGGTGAACACCCGTTTCCCGGGCTCGGCCTACGCCGAGAACCCGACCATCATCACCCTGCGCCCGCCGGCCGGCTCGAACATGGTCGGCTTCATGGCCCAGGTGGAGAACCTGGAGATCGACGCCGACACCCCCGCCAAGGTGGTCATCGACGAGGTCGCCGGCGTCATCGTCATGGGCGAGGCCGTCCGGATCAGCACCGTCGCCATCGCCCAGGGCAACCTGACCATCTCGGTCCAGGAGACCCCGCTGGTCAGCCAGCCGGCGCCCTTCAGCCGCGGCGGCCAGACCGCGGTGGTGCCCCAGTCCTCGATCAGCGTCGACGAGGAGCGCGGCCGCCGGCTGATCACGCTGAAGAACGGCGCCTCGCTGTCCAGCCTGGTCGCCGGGCTGAACGCCCTGGGCGTCACGCCGCGCGACATGATCTCCATCCTGCAGGCGATCAAGGCCGCCGGCGCCCTGCAAGCCGACATCGAGGTGATGTGATGGACGCCACGATCACGGCTCCGACCAGTCTCTATCTCAGCAAGCCTACGGCCGGCTCCGCCGCCGATCTGGCCAAGCGCGGCCAGATCGCCAAGACGGCCCAGGACTTCGAGGCCTCGTTCATCGCCGCGATGCTCAAGCCGATGTTCGACAGCCTGCCCACCGACGGTCCGTTCGGCGGCGGCCAGGCCGAGGGCATGTGGCGCTCGTTCCTGACCGACGCCATCGGCAAACAGATCGCCAAATCCGGCGGCGTCGGGGTCGCCGACTCCGTCCAGCGCGAAATGCTCAAGCTCCAGGGTCTCAGTTCAGAAGGAAACGTCCATGGCGCTTGACGCCCGCGACGCCGCCGACCGCGTCGAACAGCTGATCATCCTCACCGACCGCCTGACCGGCATGATGGCCGCCCAGTGCCAGGCCTTCGAACAGCGCCGTCCGCAGGACGCCGCCGAGTCGATGGAGGAGATGACCCGGCTGGCCAACATCTACCGGCTGGAGTCGCAGAAGGTGCGGGCCGCGCCGGCGATGATCGAAGCCGCCCCGCTGGAGCAGCGCGCGCGGCTGATGCGGTCGACCGAAGCCTTCGACGCCGTCCTGGCGCGCCAGGGCAGAGCGATCGAAGCCGCCCGCACCATCACCGAGGGCCTGGTCCGCGCCATCGCCGACGAGGTCGCCTCCCAGCGGACCAGCGGAACCGGCTACGGCCCCGCCGCCAATCCCCACGCCGGCGACGCCCGCGCGATCACGCTGAACAAACGGGCCTGACGTCGTCCGCCGGCTCCGGCCGGCGCTCCAGCCCCGGCATCGGCCAGAGCGCCGCGGCCACCCAGCGCCAGAGCGCCGTCACCTCCCGCGCCGCCAGGCAGGCCGGGTCGATTTCCTGCGCCGTCAGCCCCATGGCCACGCCCTGCTGGTAGGCGGCGCGGGCGCGCAGCCCGATCGGCGCCAGCGGCAGCCCGAGCCCTTGCAACCCCTCGGCGGCCTCGACCACGACAGGCGCCTCGACCCCGCTGCGCCGAGGCGGCGCCTGGTTCAGCACGAAGACGCCCTGCCGGCCGATCCGCTCGACCAGGGCGGCCGTGTCGGCGACGGCCCGCACATCGAAGAAGTTCGGCCGGGTCACGACCAGGCAGAGGTCGGCGCAGCGCGTGGCCTGTTCGACGTCGCCCTCGATGTTCGGGCCGGTGTCGACGACCAGCAGGTCCAGGCCCTGGCGGCGGGCGTCCTGCTGGCGCGTGAACAGAGCGCCGGGCTTCACCGGCTCGACCGCCGGCCCCACCGGACCGCGCACCCGCGCCCACTCCATCGCCGAATGCTGCCGGTCGAGGTCCGCGATCAGGGCCGACAGCCCCGCCGCGCGGGCCGCGACGGCCAGATGCAGGGCCAGCGTCGTCTTGCCCGTGCCGCCCTTGCGCGAAAGGATCGCGAGCGTCCGCATGTGCCGGCTCCCCAACGACCGCCCCGGAAGACAACGGCGTTATCCCAGACGCGTGTCAAAAACATGATGTTTCCCCGCACGGGCGTGCGGGGCTTCGCCTGCTGCGCGCGGCGGCATCAGGGAGAGACCCGATTGCACGCCCAGGCGGCGCGCGCAAAGGTCGCAGGGTGTCGACAGGGAGTCTCCGGACGATGAGCGACAACGGACGTCCGGGCCTGGCCGGAACGCTGGCCATCCTCGCCCTGGGCGCCGTCGTCGCGCTCGCGGGGCTCTATCTGCTGGTCGGCGGGCTCTATCTGCTCTCGCTGGGCGGCTCCTGGTACTTCGCGCCCGTCGGTCTGGCGCTGGTCGCCTCGGGCGCCTTCATCGCCCTTCGAAACCGCGCCGGCGCCTGGCTCTACTGCACGGTGATGACCGTCACGATCCTGTGGGCGGTCTGGGAGGTCGGCTTCGACTTCTGGCCCCTGGTGTCGCGGCTGTTCGCGCCGTCGCTGATCTGGGTCTGCGTGCTTCTCGCGGCGCCCTATCTGCGCGTCGGCCCCGCCTTCCCGAGCCGCCTGACCACCCGGATCGTCGCCGCGCTCGTGGCGCTCGGCCTCGTCTGGACGATCGTACACGCCTTCCGGATGGGTCCGATCATCCCCGCCCGGCAGCCGCTGCCGGCCCTGGCCTCGGCGCCCGACCCCGGCGGAAACGACTGGCGCTACTACGGCCGCACGCCGCGCGGCACGCGGTTCGCGCCGTTCACCCAGATCAATCCCGGCAACGTCGACAAGCTGAAGGTCGCCTGGACCTTCCGTACAGGCGACGCGCCCGTTGGCGGCCCGCCGAACGCCGGGGCCGAGAACCAGAACACCCCCATGCAGGTCGGCGACAAGCTGTACGTCTGCACCCCGCACAACATCGTCTACGCCCTGGACGCCGAGACCGGCGAACAGCGCTGGAAGTTCGACCCGAAGGCTAGTTCACCGCTGTGGCAGCGCTGTCGCGGCGTCGGCTACTACGAGACGCCGCTGCTCGCGTCCCGGCCGGCGGCAAGCTGCGACAAGCGCATCCTGCTGACCACCATCGACGCCCGCCTGATCGCGCTGGATTCCGAGACGGGCGCCCCCTGCCCCGGCTTCGGCAAGGCCGGAACCGTCGACCTCAAACAGGGCATGGGCGAGGTGAAGCCCGGCTTCTATTTCCAGACCTCGACGCCCACCGTCGTCGGCGACCTGGTCATCATCGGCGGCTGGGTGCTCGACAACGTCGAGGTCGGCGAGCCGTCCGGCGTCATCCGCGCCTTCAACGCCTGGACCGGCGAGCTGGTCTGGGCCTGGGACATGGGCGATCCGTCGATCACGAAGCTGCCGCCGGAGGGCAAGAGCTACACCCGCGGCACGCCGAACATGTGGTCGACCCCGGCCTTCGACGCGGCCCTGGGCCTGGTCTACATCCCCACCGGCAACGCCACGCCCGACTTCTTCGGCGGCCACCGGCGGCCGTTCGACGAGCAGTACGCCTCATCCATCGTGGCCCTGGACATCGCCACCGGCCGGCCGCGCTGGACGTTCCAGACCGTCCGGCATGACCTGTGGGACTACGACGTTCCGTCCCAGCCGGCGCTCTACGACCTGGCCGACGGCACGCCGGCGCTGATCCAGATCACCAAGCGCGGCCAGATCTTCATGCTCGACCGCCGCACCGGCGCGCCGCTGGCCCGGGTCGAGGACAAGCCGGTCCCGCAGGGCGCCGCGCCCGGCGACTGGACCGCCAGGACCCAGCCCTATTCGGTCGGCATGCCGGCGATCGGGGTCGAACCGCTCACGGAAGCCTCCATGTGGGGGGCCACGCCGTTCGACCAGCTCGTCTGCCGGATCGCCTTCCGCAAGCTGCGCTACCATGGCGAGTTCACCGCGCCCGGCGAGATCCCGAGCCTGCAGTGGCCCGGCTACTATGGCGGGATGAACTGGGGCAGCGCGGCGATCGACGAGCGCTCCGGCTATCTGATCGTCAACGACACCCGCTCGGGCCAGAAGGTTCAGCTGGTCCCGCGCGCCCAGGCCGACAAGGCCGGCGCCGCGGCCTCGCACGACGGCCTGTCGCCCCAGCGCGGCACCCCTTACGGCGCGGCGAAGAGCAACTTCATGTCCCCGCTGGGCGTCCCCTGCCAGAAGCCGCCCTATGGCACGCTCACGGCCATAGACTTGGCGACCCGCAGCATCGTCTGGCAATCACCACTGGGCACGGTCCGCGACACCGGGCCGCTAGGGATCAAGATGGGTCTGCCGATCCCCGTCGGGATGCCGACCGTCGGCGGGCCGATGGCCACCCGCTCGGGCCTGGTCTTCTATGCCGGCACGCTGGACTACTACCTGCGCGCCTACGACACGGCGACGGGCAAGGAGCTGTGGCGCGGACGGCTGCCGGTGGGGACCCAGACCACGCCGGTGACCTATCTGTCCCCGAAAAGCGGGCGGCAGTTCGTCATCGTCTTCGCGGGCGGCTCGCGGCAGTCGCCTGATCGCGGCGACTACGTCATCGCCTACGCCCTGCCTCCCAAGGGATAGCGGGCGGCGGCGAACAGCTCGGCCAGCATCTCGCCGACGGCGGCGATCGGCGCCTCGGAACGCTCGACGCGGGCCTGGATCAGGCTGCCTTCGAGGGCGGAGACGGCCACGCCGGCGAGGGACTTGGCCCGCTCAGGCGCGACGCCGTCGGCCTCCAACCTGCGCGTCAGGACCTCGACCCAGCCGGCGAAGGCCTCGCGTCCGGCCGCCCGGATGATCTCGTCCTCGGCCGCCGTCTCCAGCAGCACGGTGGTGATCGGGCAACCGTCCCGCCAACCGGACTGGGCCATCCAGATCCCCAGCCAGCGGACATACTCCCGGACCAAAGCCGCCGCGTCCGGCTGCTCGACCGCGAGGCGTTCCAGCGTGTCCCGGACCAGCGCCCCCGCCGCGAGGACCGCCGCCTCGCCGATCTGGGCCTTCCCGCGCGGGAAGTAGTGGTACAGCGACCCCTTCGGCGCCTTGCTGCGGGCGACGATGTCGTTGAGCCCCGTGGCGGCGTAGCCGTTGCGGCGGAACAGGCCGGCGGCGGCGGCGACGATGGCGGCGCGATGTTTGGGCTGGGCTGGCATCGGAATCTATATAGACTGGTCTACATCAATAGAAGGTTGATGACCATGACCGCCGTTCCCGAGGGCTTCACGCCGCACGCCCGCAAAAGCCCGGTCACCGACGCCTGGGAGCCGTTGTTCAGCCGACGGACGGACGACGCCCTCCAGCTCGGCCTGCGGGTCGCGGAAGCCCACACCAACAGCCGCGGCTTCGCCCACGGCGGCCTCATCAGCGCCCTGGCCGACAACGCCATGGGCCTCAGCTGCGGCCTGGGGATCGCCAAGGCGGGCGGCCTGGTGACGGTGAACCTGGCGCTCGACTTCCTGGCCATCGCCCGGATCGGCCAGTGGCTGCAGGTCGAGCCGACGGTCGTGAAGCGCGGCAAAAACCTCTGTTTCGCTAGCGCCCTGGTCACCGCCGACGGCGTCCCCTGCGCCCGCGCCAACGCGACCTTCCAGATCGTTCAATAGATCATCCCGGACGGCCGCAGGCCGAACCGGGACCCAGGCGTTCGACCGAAACGGGGTCCCGGCCCTCCGCTACGATCCGGCCCGGATGGCGCCGGCGGAAAGCCCGACTTCCCGCTCGATCCCGACCGCCTCCAGGAAGTCGCGGTCGTGGCTGACCACCACCAACGCCCCGTCGTAGCCGGCCACGGCGCCTTCGACCGCCTCGATCGACTGCAGATCCAGGTGGTTGGTCGGCTCGTCCAGGATCAGCAGTTGGGGCGGCTCCGGCGATGACAGGACGCAGGCCAGCGCCGCCCGCAGCCGCTCCCCGCCGCTCAGCGAACCGACCATCTGATGGGCGGCGGCGTTGCGGAACAGGAACCGCGCCAAAGCGGCGTGGGCGTCGTTCAGCGTCGCCGCCGGATTGATCCTGCGAAAGCCGTCCAGGATGCTCTCCTCGTCGCGCAGAACCGCCGCCTTCTGGTCCAGCAGCACCGACCGCACGCCCCGTACGACGCGTCCCGCCGTCGGCTCCAGCGCGCCGGACGCCAGGCGGATCAGGGTCGTCTTGCCCGAGCCGTTCGGCCCGGTCACCGCGACCCGCTCCGGCCCGACGATCTTCAAAGACACTTCCGACAGCACCGGCGTCTCTTCGCCATAGCCGAAGCCGACCTCCTCGAACGCGAGCACGGTCCGACCGTCCGGCAGGCCCGACGACGGCAGATCGAAGGCCAGGGCCCTCACCCGCTCGACGCCGGCGCGGGCCTCCGCCAGCGTTTCGCCGGCCCCTTCGCGCTGGCGTTCGTTGAGGCGCTCCCGGCGGCCGGCGGTGTTCTCCGCCCGCTCGGCATTGCGGCCCAGCAAGATCTTCGGCTCGCTGCCGCGCGAGGCGAACCGTCGGCCGGCGGCGTCGCGGCGGGCTTGCTTCTCTCGCGCCCGCTGCGCCTCGCGCTCAACCCGGGCGGCGTCGCGCTCGGCCACGGCCAGATCATGCTCGGCGGCCTCCCGCTCCAGGTCGCGCCGCTCCAGGTAGAGGTCATAGTTGCCGCCGTAGACCCGCCCGCCCAGCGTCGACAGCTCGACGATCCGGTCCATCTCGCGCAGCAGGGCGCGATCGTGGCTGACCACCACCGCCCCGCCCTTCCAGCGGCGCAGGAAGTCGATCAGGAGGCCGCGCGCTTCGACATCGAGATTGTTGGTCGGCTCGTCCAGCAGGATCACGTCGGGCTCGGCGACCAGCAGGGCGGCGAGCGACAGACGCGTCAGTTGGCCGCCGCTGAGCGAGGCGGCGGGGCGATCGATCGACAGACCCGCCAGACCGACCTGCTGCAGCGCGTCTTCGATGCGACCCGCCAGCGACCAGTCGGCGACGTCCCAGTCGGCCGGTCCGCCGTCGCCCGCCTCGATCCGAGCCAGGACGGCCAGCGGCTGGGCGACGCCCAGCCCGTCGGCCACGGTCGCGCCGGGCGGCGGCTCAAGAGTCTGGCGCAGCAGACCGACGCGCCCGGCGCGTCCGACAACGCCGGCGGCGGGAATCTGCTCACCCGTCAGCAGCCGCAGCAGCGTGGTCTTGCCCACGCCGTTACGCCCCACCAGGCCGGTGCGCTCCCGGCCGACGGCCAGGGTCAGATTGTCGAAGAGGACGCGGCCGTCAGGCGTGGCCGCGGAGACGGAGTCCAGGGTGAAGAAGGTCTGCGTAGACATGGGGGCTCACGAACAGGGAAGCGGAAACGGCGAAGCGGTTTTCCGTCCTGTCGATCATCGGAGCCTCCATCAGCGACCGGCCCTGCGCCGGAGCGGTGAACATAGGCGAGGTTTGATCAAGCGCAATGGCGCCGGCGCCGGATCGCCCCTATCTACCGCCCGTGACCGAGCCTTTTCCCTTCCACGCCACCCCGTACACGCCCGAAGAGGCCCGCGCCCGCCGCGAGGCCGCCGTGGCCCGCGCCAAGGCCGAGACCGGCATCGACGAGGCGCTGATCGACCAGCTGGTCGAACGCTTCTACGACAAGGTCCGCGCCGACGACCTGCTGGCCCCGGTGTTCGCCGCCCAGATCGACGACTGGGGTCCGCACCTGGCGCAGATGAAGCTGTTCTGGGGCTCGGTGGCGCTGTCGACCGGCCTCTACAACGGCCGCCCGATGCCCAAGCATATGCGGCTGCCGGTCGACGCCGAGCATTTCGACCGCTGGCTGGCGCTGTTCGAGGCGACCGCCCGCGAGCTGCTGAGCCCCGCCGGAGCGGAGCACGTCATGGTCCGGGCGCGCCGCATCGCCGAGAGCCTGGAACTGGGCGTCGCCAACGCCAACAACGTCATGCTCGGCGTCGGCGAACGGTACCGGCGGTAGCGCCGTAGGGTTCGTACTCTCTACCGGTCATCCCGGCGAAGGCCGGGACCCAGCTTCAGGCTCGGCGACAGGAGATTTCACGTCAAATCACAGCCCTACGAGCTGGATCCCGGCCTTCGCCGGGACGACCAGGTGGAAAGGGCTCAGCTGACACTTTGAAAGTCCAAGACCCGACCGAGCTTCAACCGTAGCGCAAGAACCGGGTCGCTTCGCTCTGGGTCGCGCCTCAGGGTCCGGAAACACCAACCGGAGCCCATCCCATGTCCTTCGTCGTCGCCGGCCTGTCGCCGGAGCCGTTCGCACATCTGTTCCATGCCGACGAAGCCGCGCTCGCCGCCGCCGGCGCCATCCGCTACCGCGCCGACGCCAAACCCGGCTTTCCCTGCCGCGTCACGCTGGACGACGCCGAACCGGGCGAGACCGTGCTGCTGCTGAACCACGAGCACCAGTCCGCCGACACGCCGTATCGCGCCCGCCACGCCATCTTCGTGCGCGAGGGCGCGACCGTCCCGGCGCGCTTCGAGGGCGTCCTGCCGCCGGCGTTGGCCGCCCGCCTGCTGGCCATCCGCGCCTTCGACGCCCAGGACATGATGATCGACGCCGAGATCGTCGAGGGCGCCGCCGCCGTTCCGCTGATCGAACGCCTGCTCGCCGCGCCGAACACCGCCTATCTGCACGCCCACTACGCTCGGCGCGGCTGCTTCGCGGCGCGGATCGACCGGCGCTAAACGCCCGCGCCCCAGCGCGCCGGGTCGAGCAGCCAGCCCGGAGGCAGCAGGTCGGCGGTCGCCAGCGGCCGCCGGCTGACGCTGTCGGCGACGTAGGTCACGTCGCCGGCGCGGCCGCTTCGCGAAACCGCCAGGATCACGCCGTCCGCGGTCCGACATTCGGCGTAGCCGGCGTCGGCCACGGCCACGGCCGGCGTGAACCACTCGCATTTCAGACCCAGGATCTCGCGTCCGGGCTCCTGCGACCGCACGTCGGGCGGCAGGTCGATCGGCGGCTGCTTGCGGGCGGTGAAGCTCAGCGGCCGGCCGCCCGCGCCGATGCGGGCGCTGATCGAGACCCCGCCGTCGCCGTCGGTGAACAGGTCGCGTGAGCCGTCCGCGTTCACCGTCTCCTTGAAAATCCAGTCCCCCTGCCGACGGATGGTCATCCGCTCGGGCCCCTGCTCGGCCTTCAGCACGACCTCGAAGTCGGCGCCGCTCGGCTTCGGCGCGCCCGCCAGCCAGACGGCAAGATCGAACGTCGGCGCCGAAGGCCGGACGTCCGCGTCCTGAAGCTTGCGGCGCACCAGGTGGTAGCCGGTGGTCTTTTCGCCGACGTCGCCGCCGGCGCGACCGGTCGTCCAGCGGGCGACCTCGATCCCGTCCCCGGTCAGGCAGCCGAAACGGGTGAAGATCGTGTAGCCGGCGTCGACCCCGCGATAGACCTCCCAGATGCGGCATTTCTGGCCCGCGGCCGTCCAGGAGCGGCTGGTCTTCTTGCTGGCGTAGTCGATCCCCGGCGTCGGGGCGCTCTCCGGGGAGCGGATGTTCAGGAAGTCGCCGGCGCGCTCGATGACCACGCCCGTTGGGATGTGGATGTACTGGACATTGAGGCCCTTGCCCTCGCGCGCCTCGACCTTGACCCAGTCGCCGCGCCGACGCTGGACGATGTCCCCGCGGATATCCTCGCCCTTGTAGGACGCCAGATACAGCTCGTAGTCCTTCCCCTTGACCTGCGGGGCGTAGAGGTCGGTGAAGCCGGCCAGACGGGCGGGATCGATCCGCGCGGACGGGGCGGCCGCGACCAAGCCGATGGCGGCGATCAGGGTCGCGCAGCGGAGAAGCTTCGACATCTAGGCCAGGGGCTCCGTCTGGCGGGCGACGATGGCGTCGACGTCCACGCCGGCCGGCAGGGCGCCGAAGCTGCGGCCCCAGTCGCCGCCGATGCGGCTGGCCAGGAAGGCGTCGGCGACCGGCGCCGAGGCGTGTTTCGCCATCAGCGTTCCCTGCAGAAGCAGCGCCATATCCTCGACCAGACGGCGGGCGTCGCCCTCGCCGACCGAGCCGGCGAGACGGTCGGTCAGCCGCTGGGCCGCCGCATCCAGTCGGACGTCCGCGCCGCGCGCCGTGGCCACCTCGGCGGCGAAGGCCTCGAGGGCGGCCGGCTCGCGGTGCAGGGTGCGCAGGACGTCCAGGGCGATCACGTTGCCCGAGCCTTCCCAGATGGCGTTCAGCGGGCTTTCGCGGAAGTAGCGCGGCAGCGGCGTCTCCTCGACATAACCCACGCCGCCGTGGCTCTCCATGCACTCGTAGACGAAGTTGGGGCAACGCTTGGTCAGCCAGTACTTGCCCAGGGCCACCGCCAGCCGGGCGAAGGCGCGCTCGCCCTCGGACTGGCCGTCGAAGGCCGACGCCACGCGCATGGTCAGCAGCGCCGCCGCCTCGTACTCCAGCGCCAGGTCGGCGATCACGCCGCGCATGGCCGGCTGGTCGATCAGGGTCCTCTGGAAGGCGCGGCGGCCCATGACGTGGTTCACCGCCTCGGCCAGCGGGCGGCGCATGATGCCGAGCGTGCCGGCCATGGTGTCGAGCCGGGTGTGGTGGACCATGTCGATGATCACCGACACGCCCCGCCCCTCCTCGCCCAGCTTCCAGGCGACGGCGTCGTGATACTCGATCTCGCTGGAAGCGTTGGACTTGTTGCCCAGCTTGTCCTTCAACCTCATGACCTGGATGCCGTTGCGGCTTCCGTCCGGCGCGATGCGCGGGACCAGGAAACAGGTCAGACCGCCCTCGGCGTAGGCCAGGGTCAGGAAGCCGTCGCTCATCGGCGCCGAGCAGAACCACTTGTGCCCGACCAGCCGGTAGAGGCCGTCTCCGATCGGGGTCGCCCTGGTCGAGTTGGCGCGGACGTCGCTGCCGCCCTGTTTCTCGGTCATGGCCATGCCGAGCGTGACGCCGCGCTTCTCGGCGACCGGCTTCAGCGGCGCGTCGTAGGTCCCCCCGATCAACCTGTCGAGCCAGGGTTGGGTCACGTCGGGCTGGTGGCGCAAGGCGGGAACCGAGGCGTAGGTCATGCTGATCGGGCACAGCACGCCGCTCTCGGCCTCCGTCAGCAGGGCCAGCATGGCGGCGTGGGCGACGTGGCCGCCGGGACCGTCCGTCCGCCAGGCGATATCGTGGATGCCGTGCCGCATCGCGACGTCCATCAGCTGGTGGTAGCTCGGATGGAACCGCGCCTCGTCGATGCGGCGGCCGTAGCGGTCGAAGACCGTCAGCTCGGGCGGATAGCGGTTGGCCTGGTCGCCCAGCTCCAGCACCGCCTCGGACCCCGCCTCCGCGCCCAGCGCCGACAGCGGCGCGACGACCCAGCCGCCGCCCTCGCGCACGGCGGCGTCGCGCAGGGCGAGGTCGCTGTCGAACAGGTTCACGTCGACCAGAGGCCGCGGCTGGTTGGCGACCTCGTGGGTCTCGAGCTGGGTGCGGGGGGCGAAGCGGGACATGGCGGCAGAGAACCGCGACCCGCGCCCGGAGTCCACCGTCGGGGCGGTTCGGCCGGGGACATGCTCCCGCAGTGTGCGTGTCCCCTGTCTGTGCTAAGCAGCCAGCCGCCGCCGGTACAGCTTCGTCCGCTTCGAGGTCCGCAGGACGTCGCCGACGATGGCCCAAAGCGGCGACACTTTCGGCTTCGGCGCCCGACCCGCGCCGACCCGGTGAAGCTGGACCTTGATCATCGCCATATAGGCCATTGCGGCCATCATCTTGTTCTTCCAGGAAATCGGCGCCAGCTGCGGGCTGCGGTCCTCCCCCGCCCGCCAGCGGTTCGGCAGATCGGGCTCCAGCGCCAGGGCCGAGGCGATCCCCGCCATGGCCACGCCGCCGTCCAGCACCTGCCGCACCACCGGCAGCCGGCGGATGCCGCCGGTCACCATCACCGGCACGGTCGCGTTCGCGGCGATCTCGCCGGCGAACTCCAGGAAGTAGGCCTCCCGCGCCAGGGTCCGACCGTCCCTGGCCTCCCCCTGCATGGCCGGGGCTTCATAGCTGCCGCCGGAGAGCTCGATCAGGTCGACGCCAAGTCCGGCCAGCATCTCGACCACCTGGCGCGCCTCCTCCGGCGCGAAGCCGCCGCGCTGGAAGTCGGCCGAGTTCAGCTTCACCGACACACAGAAGCCCGGCGACACCGCCGCCCGCACGGCCTTCACCGACTCGATCAGCAGACGGGCGCGGTTCTCCAGCGACCCGCCCCAGTCGTCCGCGCGCCTGTTGGCCAGAGGCGACAGGAACTGGCTGAGCAGGTAGCCATGCGCCGCGTGAACCTGGACGCCGGTGAAACCCGCCGCCTCGGCCAAGGCGGCGGTTCGGGCGAAGCGGGCGATCACCTCGGCGATCTCGGCCTCGGTCATGGCGCGGGGCATGGGGAACATCTTCGAGGCCCCGCCCAGGTCCAGGGCCACGGCCGAAGGCGCCAGGGTCTCCTGCCCCATGTCGGCGCGCATCTGGCGGCCCGGATGGTTGATCTGCAGCCAGAACTGTGCGCCGCCGGCCCGGCCGATGCGGGCCCATTCGCGGAAATCGTCCAGTCGCGCATCGTCTTCCAGCACCACGCCGCCGGGACCGGTCATGGCGCGACTGTCGATCATCACGTTGCCGCTCAGGATCAGGCCGGAGCCGCCCTCGGCCCAGGCCCGATACAGGCGCTTGAGCTCCGCCGACGGACCGAGGCCGGCGTCGGACATGTTCTCCTCCATCGACGCCTTGGCGATACGGTTGGGGACGACGGCGCCGTTCGGCAGGGTCAGAGGATCGAAGGGAGACACGGGTCATACCTCATTGACGAGGCTTGCGACCCTAGGCTTAAAGTTCACTTTAAGGTCAAGCCCTATCGGAGACCCGGCGATGAAAATCGGCGAACTCGCCCTGCAGAGCGGCCTGACGGCGTCGCGCATCCGCTTCTACGAGGCCAGCGGCCTGATCGAGCCAGCCGAGCGGCGACTGAACGGCTATCGCGACTACCCGCCCCAGACCTTGATCACGCTGCAGATCATCGCCCGCGGCCAGCGCGCGGGCTTCTCCCTGGACGAGATCCGCAGCCTGCTGCCCAAACGGGACCAGGCGACCCGCGATCATGAGGCGCTTCTCCGGGCCCTGAAGGCCAAGGTCGCCGAGATCGAGGCCATGCAGGTCCACCTGCGCACGGTCCGCCAAGATCTGCTGACTCTGATCGCCGGCATCGAGGCCTCGCCCGACGGCCTGGCCTGCGACGCGAACGCCGACCGGCTGATGGGCATGCTACGAAAACCGGAGCCGATCCCTGCTGACATCTAATGTCAGCAGGGCCGTGCGAGGTTGCGCGCCCGCGACATTCGTTCGCACATTGTTCTTGTGTTAATTCCGACTCTGGGCACTACATATCGTCGTTGCGCCGGGCTCCCTCCCCGGCTTCAAGCGTTCCCGACAGGTCATGGCCGAACAGCTGAATTTCATCCGCGTGCGCGGCGCGCGCGAGCACAATCTCAAGGACGTGAGTCTGGACATCCCGCGCGGCGAGCTGGTGGTGATCACCGGCCTGTCCGGGTCGGGAAAATCGTCCCTCGCCTTCGACACCATCTACGCCGAGGGCCAGCGCCGCTACGTCGAGAGCCTGTCGGCCTACGCGCGCCAGTTCCTGGAACTGATGAGCAAGCCGGACGTGGACCTGATCGAAGGCCTGTCGCCGGCCATCTCGATCGAGCAGAAGACCACCAGCCGCAACCCGCGCTCGACCGTCGGCACGGTGACCGAGATCCACGACTACATGCGCCTGCTGTGGGCGCGGGTCGGGATCCCCTACTCGCCGGCGACCGGCTTGCCGATCGAGAGCCAGACCATCAGCCAGATGGTCGACAAGCTGACCGCCCTGCCCGAGGGCGAGCGGCTGTACCTGCTCGCCCCCGTCGTCCGCGGCCGCAAGGGCGAGTACAAGAAGGAGATCGCTGAGTGGCGGAAGGCCGGCTTCCAGCGGTTGAAGATCGACGGCGAGCTGTACCCGATCGAGGACGCCCCGGAGCTCGACAAGAAGTACAAGCACGACATCGACGTGGTCGTGGACCGCTTGGTCACCAAGGACGGTCTGGAGCAGCGCTACGCCGACAGCCTGGAGACCGCCCTGCGGCTGGCCGACGGCATCGCCACGGCCGAGTGGGCGGATGTGAAGGACGGCGAGACCGAGCCGCGCCGGATCATGTTCTCCGAACGCTTCGCCTGCCCCGTCAGCGGCTTCACCATCACCGAGATCGAGCCGCGGCTGTTCTCGTTCAACAACCCGTTCGGCGCCTGCCCGGTCTGTGACGGCCTGGGGGCCAAGCTGGCCTTCGACGCCGACCTGGTGATCCCCGACAAGGACAAGAGCCTGCACAAGGGCGCGGTCGCGCCCTGGGCCAAGGGGCCGTCGCCGCTCTACACCCAGACGCTGCAGGCGCTGTCGCGCCACTACGGCTTCTCGATGGACAAGCCCTGGCACGACCTGCCGGCCAAGGCCCATGAGGTGATCCTGCAGGGCACCGGGACCGAGAAGATCAAGTTCGTCTACGACGACAACGCCCGGAAGTACGAGGTCAACAAGCCCTTCGAAGGCGTGCTGCCGAACCTGGAGCGCCGCTGGCGCGAGACCGACTCCAGCTGGGTGCGCGAGGAACTGGGCCGCTTCCAGTCCGACACCCCCTGCGACGCCTGCCACGGCGCCCGCCTGAAGCCCGAGGCCCTGGCGGTCAAGATCGCCGGCAAGAACATCGCCGAGGTCTCCGGCCTCGCCATCCGCCCGGCCCGCGACTGGTTCGCGTCGCTCGACGGCCAGCTGACCGACAAGCAGATGGAGATCGCCCGGCGGATCCTGAAGGAGATCAACGATCGCCTGAAGTTCCTGGTCGACGTCGGCCTGGACTACCTCAACCTGTCGCGCGGCTCGGGCACCCTGTCGGGCGGCGAAAGCCAGCGTATCCGTCTGGCCAGCCAGATCGGCAGCGGCCTGACCGGCGTGCTCTATGTGCTGGACGAGCCGTCCATCGGCCTGCACCAGCGCGACAACACCCGCCTGCTGCAGTCGCTGCAGGGCCTGCGCGATCTGGGCAACTCCGTGCTGGTCGTAGAGCACGACGAGGAGGCCATCCTCACCGCCGACCACGTCATCGACATGGGACCAGCAGCGGGCGTCCACGGCGGCCAGGTGATCGCCGAGGGCAAGCCGGCCGACATCATGGCCAACACCGACAGCATCACCGGCCAGTACCTGACCGGCGCGCGCGAGATCGCCGTGCCGGAGGACCGTCGCCCGATCTTCAAGAAGAAGGTGCTGCGCGTCGTCGGCGCCACCGGCAACAACCTCAAGAACGTCACCGCTGAAATCCCGGTCGGGACCTTTACCTGCATCACCGGCGTGTCGGGCGGCGGCAAGTCGACCTTCACGATCGAGACCCTCTACAAGGCCGCGGCCCGCCGGTTGAACAACGCCAGCGACGCCCCCGCCCCGCATGAGAAGATCGAGGGGCTGGAGAACTTCGACAAGGTCATCGACATCGACCAGAGCCCGATCGGCCGCACCCCGCGGTCGAACCCGGCCACCTACACCGGCGCCTTCCAGCCGATCCGCGACTGGTTCAGCCAGCTGCCGGAGAGCAAGGCGCGCGGCTACGGCCCGGGCCGGTTCAGCTTCAACGTCAAGGGCGGCCGCTGCGAGGCCTGCCAGGGCGACGGCCTGATCAAGATCGAGATGCACTTCCTGCCCGACGTCTACGTCACCTGCGACGTCTGCAAGGGCAAGCGCTACAACCGCGAGACGCTCGAGGTCCTGTTCAAGGGCAAGAGCATCGCCGACATCCTGGACATGACCGTCGAGGAGGCCGCCGACTTCTTCAAGGCCGTCCCGCCGGTGCGCGACAAGATGGAGACCCTGAAGCGGGTGGGCCTGGGCTACATCCACGTCGGCCAGCAGGCGACCACCCTGTCCGGCGGCGAGGCGCAGCGGGTGAAGCTCAGCAAGGAGCTCAGCAAACGGGCCACCGGCCGCACGCTCTACATCCTCGACGAACCGACCACCGGCCTGCATTTCGAGGACACCCGCAAGCTGCTGGAAGTGCTCCACGAACTGGTCGAACAGGGCAACACCGTGGTCGTCATCGAGCACAACCTCGACGTCGTGAAGACGGCTGACTGGCTGGTCGACTTCGGGCCCGAGGGCGGCGACGGCGGCGGCCAGATCGTGGCTGTCGGCACGCCGGAACAGGTCGCCGCGACGCCGGAAAGCTGGACGGGCCGCTACCTCGCCGAGGTGCTGAAGAAGCACCGCGAGCGAGCCGGCGAGAAGCGGAAGAAGCGGGCCTAGACGGCGGCGGGCGCCGCGCCGGCGGCCTTGAGCTGCCGGTAGATCTCGACGGCCGGGCAGTAGAGGATCAGCGACGTCAGCGTCGCGACCGCCCCCGCGAACGGGAGCGACAAGAGCTGCACCGGCGTGAAGTAGGCTCCGACCGAGGACAGGTCAGGCGCCTGCTCCGGCCTCAGCCCCGGAACCACGACCGCGACCGCCGAGAAGATCGCCATCACAGCGACGAACACGATCATCGAAAGCACGATGGCGAACAGGTAGCTTCCCAGGATCGGCCAGAACCGGCCCGTGGTCAGCCGCCACGAGGCGCCGATCCCGATCCGGCCGGTGTCGAAGGTGACCGCGTTGGCCAGCGACAGCTTCACCGACACCACGACCCAGAGACAGAACCCCGCGCCGTTCATCAGCGCCTGAAAGAAGCCGCCCAAGATCGCGCCCGCCGCGCTCGTCACGCTGTTGACGGCGAACAGGATCAGCGCCGTCAGGATCACCACCGCCAGCTGGAGCAGTTCGTCGCGTCCAAGACCCAGGAATGCGGCGCGGCCCTCGGCCGGCCGCAGGACCACGCGGCAAACCACCGTCTGCACCATGGCGTTCATCCCCCAGAGCAGCGGGATCAGGGTCAGCACCATCGGCATGATCCTGGCCATCACCTCCGTGGCTTGGGCGGGATCGGGGTTCGGCTGCAGAGCCAGCTCAAGGAAGCGGATCAGCATCGGTCCGCCCATCGACACCGCGATCGCGGTCAAGGCGAACAGCAACACCGAGAAGGCGGCGATCCAGACCAGCAGTGCCCGCGGATGCTCGCGCGCCGCGCGGAACCCGCTGAACGCCGCGTCGGTGATGGAAATCATGCGCGTACTCCCTGCTCGATCGGCGCCCTCAATAGCAGAAGCGCGTGCGGCGCCTACTCGTCGGCTTGCACGGCCGCCCGCAAGGCCCGACACTTCCGGAAAACACGAGGGGAGCGAGATGATCCTGTACGGCGAGAACAATCCGGCCCCCAACCCGCGCCGGGTCCGTATCTTCCTGGCCGAGAAGGGCGTCGACCTGCCCCAGCAGCGGCTGGACCTGCGCAAGCGGGAGCACAAGGCGGCGGACCATCTGGCCCGCAACTCGCTCGGTCAGGTGCCGACCCTGGTCCTGGACGACGGCACGGCCCTTTCCGAGACGGTCGCCATCTGCCGCTACCTGGAAAGCCTGCATCCCGAGCCGGCGATGTTCGGCCGCACCGGCCTGGAGCAGGCGCAGGTCGAGATGTGGACACGGCGGATCGAGTTCCAGCTGACCGTGCCGGTCGGCATGTTCTGGCGGCACGCCCATCCGCTGACCGCCAGCCTGATCGAGCAGCACAAGGACTTCGGCGAATCCAACCGGGCCCACTATGGGCGCGCCGCCCGGTGGCTGGACGGCGAACTGGCCGACGGCCGGCCGTTCATCGCCGGCGAGGCCTACGGCATGGCCGACATCGTCGCCCTGACGACCATCGACTTCGCGAGTTTCATTGGCCTGGATCTTCCAGAGGAAGCGGCCCGGCTGGCGGACTGGCGGGCCCGCGTCTCGGCCCGCCCGAGCGCCGCAGCCTAGCCCTCCGCCGACGTCGCCCCGCCCTGGGTCAGCTGGCGATAGATCGCCGGCGCCGGACAGATCCAGATCAGGCTCGTCAGGGCCGTCAGGATGGACGAGCCGAGGTAGTAGACCAGCTGCGCCGGCGTGAGGACGTTCGCCAGCGCGCTGAGGTCCGGCTCCATGACCTGGCCCACCAGATCCATCCCGCCCGCCAGCAGGGCGACGACGAAGAAGATCGCGGCCACAAGCAGCGTGACCACGAGCGTCAGGATAGCCGCGACCGCATAGGCGCCGAGCATCGGCCAGAAATGGCCGCGGGTCAGACGCCAGCTCGCCGCCAGGTCGATCTTGCCGGTGACCTGGGTCAGGGGACTGGCCAGCGACAGCTTCACCCCCAGCGCGATCAGCCCGGCCCAGGCGCCGAAGAAGACCACTATGCCGAGGACCACGGCCGCGACCATGCTGAACGCGCTCAGGATGCCGACGATCAGACCGCCGACCACGGCCAGCACCAACAGCGCCGCGAAAAACACCGCCCAGATCAGCAAGGTCAGCAGCGTCTGCCGCCATTCCGGCGCGCCGAACCGCAGATAGCCCATCCGATCGTCGCTGGGCTGCAGGACCGCCCGGTTGGCCGCGCTGAACGTGATCCCGTAGTAGAGCGCCGAAAGCGCCAGCAGGACCAACAGCATCGGCCCCACCTTGCCCAGAAGAGCCAGCGAGGCCATCGGGTCTGTCGTGCTCGGGTCGGCGGACTGCAACTGCATGAGTTCCGGTCCGGCCGTCAGCACCATGAGCACGGTCGTCGCCAGGGTGAAGACGAAGTAGAAGCCCGCCCACCACAGCAGGGTCATCGGCTTTTCGCGCGCGATCCTGAAGCCGGTGAGAGCGGCGTCGATTGTAGCGATCACGGTGGTTCCCCTCGCTTGCAGCAGTGGACAGCTTGGCGCGCCTCGTGTCGGCGCGCCAGAGGTTTCAGGCCTGATCCTTCAGCTGCAGATAGGCGCGCGCCGGCGGGGCGTAGGCCACCACCAGAAGCAGCACCAACACCAGCACCTGGATGGCCAGCTGGATCAGCAGCTGGCCGAGCACCGCCAGGGCCACGCCCGGCGAAAGATGGCTGAGGTTGCCGGGGTCGATCTGGGCCAGGGTCGTGAAGAAGCCGAGCACCCCGGCGACGACCCAGCTCAACGTCGCCGCGACGATCGTGACGACGAAGACGAACACCACCGTCAGGCCCCACATGGCGAGCAGGCGCGGCGCATGGCCTCGCGTCAGCTTCCAGGCCTGCCACAGCCGCACCTTGCGCTGCGAGAAGGTCATCGCCGCCGACAGCGACAGCCGCACCGCCAACCACAGCGTCAGGACCACCCCGCCGACCGAAGCCAGGAAGGTCACCAGACCATAGGCGAAGCCCGACAGGCGATTGGCCAGGCCGAACACCACGCCCCCATAGACGGCGCTGATCGCGGCCACCGCGAAGACGACGACCAGGCTCAGGATCAGCAGGCGCAGTTCATCGCCGCCGATCTGGAGATAGGAGTGCTGCTTCTCCTCCGGCCGCAGGATCGAGCGATACACGGCGCCGGCCAGCATCGTGGTCAGGATGATCGCCGCGAGGAACGCGACGACCGCCGACAGGCCGAAACGGGCGAACAGCTGGTCCAGGTCGCGCTCGCCGCCCTGAGCGACCGGCGCCAGGGTCATCACCTTCGGCCCCAGGCCGACGAGCAACACGCCGATCAGACCCAATGCGGACAGCAGGTAGAAGCCCGTCCAGGCCAGGACCAGGCCCGGCTTGTGGCGGATGATGCGCAGACCTTCCAGCGCGGCGTCGAGGGGGCGGATCTGGGTCACCGGGCATCTCCCGCGGGCGCGAGCCGCCCGTGCAGATAGGCGATCAGGCCGATCGCCGCGGGCGTATAGACGAAGGCCGTCAGCAGACCCGAAACGACGGCGACCGCCAAGGCCGCTCCGCCGGGGGCCGCCCCCTCCCCCATCGCCGACAGGGCTCCGCCGACGAACGCGATCGCGAATATCGGCAGGCCCACGATGATGAAGGCGCCGAGAATGGGCCAGACGCGTCCCTTGGTCAGGTCGAAGGTGTTGAGCAGCTGGATGCGCCCGGCCACGGCGGTCGCGGCCGGCGCCAGGGACAGGCGCAACGACAGCCACATGATGAAGGCGGCCCCGCCCAGGCTGATGACGACCAGAGCGATCGCGCCCGGCGCGCCGAGCGAGGCGATCCAGTCGGCGTCGTCGACGATCGCCCGGCCGCCGCCGGCCATCGACAGGCCCAGAACGACGCAGAGGATCACAATGATCAGCACCAGAACGACCACGGCGAAGAGCAGCGCGGTCAGCAGCGTCAGGCCGAGCAGGCGGGTCTCGAGGCCCCGCCACTGCAGCCCCGCCGGACCCAGGCCGTCGAGCTTCAGCGCGAGCCGAAGGAGCGCGCCCTGAGCGATCACGCCGACCGCGACGCTGAAGAGGAGCGTAGCGGCGAGGGCCCCACGCCCCAGCCCCGCGAAGTCCACGTACAGATACGCCGCGGCGGCGACCGCGCTCAGAACCAGGGCGCCGGGCGCGCCGCGCCAAGCCTGACGGATGAAGCCGTAGCCGGCGCGCGCGCCTTCGCCTGCCGATACCGTGTTCGCCAATCCAGCCTCCTGCCGGGTTCCGGGCGCGAATCCCGGAACCGCCCAGCGCGGACTATGCCCCGAGAAGAGGCCTCGGCGACAGGGGCCGCCGCGTCAGGCCGCCGATGGCTGCGGCTCCGGGTCCGGCGTCGGCCCCTTGATCTGCCGATAGGCCTCCGCCCAGGGGGCGGTGACCAGGGTCGTGAGCGCCGCGCCGACGACCGCGAGCACGACCCCGCCGATGACCAGCCAGGGCGCGACGGCGGCCATCCAGACCTGCGGCGGCTGCTGGAAGAGGGCCTCGACGGCCTTCTCGTCCCCGCCGGTGACGCCGATCACCTCGACCAGCGCGAGGCCGAAGACCAGGAAGCCGACGGCGACCAGCACCATTTCCAGGACGAAGACGATCACCGCGACCAGGAGGCCGATCAGGAACAGGCCGCCGACCTTTCCGCGGGTGAAGCTCCAGGACTCGAACAGCCGGAACTGGCGCTCGGCGAAACTCATCGGCAGGGCCATGGAGAAGCGAAGCGCCAGCCAGATCAGCCCGCCAAGGCCGGCCAGCGCGATGAGGAGGACGGCGAGCGCGAGCCAGACCGGCGGTTCCGACGAGGACAGGGCCCCGGAGGCGACGGCGACGCCGCCGACCAGGATGGCGCCGAAGAGCCACAGCACCGAGAAAAGCATTCCGGCCATGATCGCCAGGACGACCATCACCAGCCCCATCCATAGTTCCTGGGCCCCGAGCCGCAGGTAGAACCAGCGTCGCGCCTCGGGCTCCAGCACCGACCGGAAGATCGCGCCGGTCATCATCACCCGGGCCAGGATCGAGGTCACGAAGAGCAGCGGATAGCCCGCCATCATCGGGACCATCATCGCCATGACGGCTTCCGGATCCGGCTCCACGCCCGCGTCCTGCTGCGCGGCGATGCCGATCATCGAGGAGAGGAAGCCGCCCATGATCAGGATCGCGGGCGCGATGCTGACCAGCAGCAGAACCAGCCCCCAGACGACCACGGCCAGCGGATTGCGCGCGATCACCCCGAAGCCGGCCGTCGCCGACCGCACCACATCCAGATTGGCCATTTCGCGCCCTCCCCCGGCCTTCGAAGCCCCGTCGAGGCCATGAGACGACCACAAAACCTTCCCCTGCGCCAGTTGGCCCGCTTTCCCCGACGCCCCCTTTCGGCCTATCTGTCCGCCATGACCTTCAAACCCGTCCATGTGATCGGCGGCGGACTGGCCGGCTCGGAAGCGACCTGGCAGATCGCCCGCGCCGGCGTTCCGGTGATCCTGCACGAGATGCGCCGCGACGGCGTGCGCACCGACGCCCACCAGACCGACGGCCTGGCCGAGCTGGTCTGCTCCAACTCGTTCCGCTCCGATGACTGGCAGTACAACGCGGTCGGCCTTCTGCACGCCGAGATGCGTCGGCTCGACTCGATCATCATGGCCTGCGGCGACGCGCATCAGGTGCCGGCCGGCGGCGCGCTCGCCGTGGATCGCGACGGCTTCTCCGACGCCGTGACCGAACGGCTGGCGAACCATCCGCTGGTCACCATCGTCCGCGAGGAGATCGACGGGATCCCCCCGGCCGAGTGGGACAACGTCATCATCGCGACGGGGCCCCTGACCTCGCCCAAGCTGGCCCAGGCCATTCTCGACCTGACCGGCGAGGACAGCCTCAGCTTCTTCGACGCCATCGCCCCGATCGTGCATTTCGACTCGATCGACATGACCAAGGCCTGGCGGCAGTCGCGCTACGACAAGGAAGGCCCCGGCGGCGACGCCGCCGCCTACATCAACTGCCCGATGGACAAGGATCAGTACGAGGCGTTCATCGACGCCCTGCTGGCCGGGCCGAAGTCCGAGTTCAAGGCGTGGGAGAACGTTCCCTACTTCGACGGCTGCCTGCCCATCGAGGTGATGACCGAGCGCGGCCGCGAGACCCTGCGCCACGGCCCGATGAAGCCGGTCGGCCTGACCAACGCCCATCAGCCGGAGGTGAAGCCCTACGCAGTGGTCCAGCTGCGCCAGGACAACGCCTTGGGCACCCTGTGGAACATGGTCGGCTTCCAGACCAAGCTGAAGCACGGCGCCCAGGCCGACATCTTCCGCATGATCCCGGGCCTTGAGGACGCGCAGTTCGCCCGCCTGGGCGGCCTGCACCGCAACACCTTCCTGAACAGCCCCAGGCTGTTAGACGACCAGGCGCGGCTGAAGGCCGATCCCCGCCTGCGGTTCGCCGGCCAGGTGACGGGCGTCGAGGGCTACGTCGAGAGCGCGGCGCTGGGCCTGCTGACCGGTCGCCTGGCCGCCGCCGAACGCCTGGGAGCACCCATCGTCGCTCCGCCGCCGACCACGGCCCTGGGCGCGCTCGTGGCGCATATCACCGGCGGCCATCTGGACGGCGGCAAGCACGGCTTCCAGCCGATGAACATCAACTACGGTCTGCTGCCGCCGATGGAGGCGCCCAAGCGGACCGAGGACGGCCAGCGCATGAAGAACGCTGACCGCGGCCGCGCCAAGAAGCGGCTGATGAGCGAGCGGGCCGTGGCCGATCTGGACCGCTGGCTGGCCGACGCGGTCCCGGCGGCGGCGGAGTAGCGGACATGGACCGTCGCCGCGCCATCGTCGGAACGGTCATCTTCTTCTTCGTCGCGCCCGGCGTCATCGTCGGCTTCATCCCCTGGGGCTTCACGCGCTGGCAGCTGCCGGACGGCGTCACGCCGTTCGTGATCGTCGGCGCCGCCATCGTCCTGGCGGGCCTGGCGGCCTCGATCGCCTGTTTCGCCCGGTTCGCGCTGGAGGGGCACGGGACGCCCGCCCCGATCGCGCCGACGCACACCCTGATCACGACGGGCCTGTACCGGCACGTCCGCAATCCGATGTACGTGGCCGTGCTGACCATGCTGATCGGCCAGACGGTCATGTTCCTGAGCCTGCCGGTCCTGGCCTACGCCGTCGCGATCTGGCTGATCACCCACATGTTCGTGCTGGGCTACGAGGAGCCGACCCTGCGGATCGCCTTCCCGGACGACTATGCCGAATACGTCGCCAACGTCCCGCGCTGGATCCCGCGCCTGACGCCCTGGAAACCGCCGGTCGCGCAAAGCCCTGCCCCACCCCCTGGATAACCGGGGAAGCGGGCAGTAGTGTCCCGCGCCAAACGCGCAACGTTTGTCGGGAAACACCTGGAATGAAGACTGCTCTTCGCCTGCTGCTCGCGGGCGCCGCCTGCTTCACGCTGGCCACGGCCGCCGAGGCCCGCCCCCTCACCGCCAAGGACCTGGCCACGCTGGACCGGATCAGCGATCCGCGCGTGTCGCCGGACGGCCGCTACGTCGTCTACAGCCAGCGCACGGTCAACTACGACGCCAACAAGGCCACGACCTCGCTGTGGCTGGTCGATCTGACCGCCAAGACCCCCGCGCCGCGCCGGCTCGGCGCGTCCGACGGCGGCGCCAACAGCGCTCGCTGGGCGCCCGACAGTAAGACCGTCTACTTCCTGTCCAGCCGCGGCGGCTCCAGCCAGGTTTGGCGCACCGAGGTCGGGGTCGAGACCGCCGGCCAGGTGACCAAGCTTCCGTTCGACGTCGGCGCGTTCCGCGTCTCGCCGGACGGCGGCAGGCTGGCCGTCAGCCTGGCCGTCTTCCCCGACTGCGACACCCTGCAGTGCACCGCCGACCGCCAGGCCGCCGACGCGGCGCGCAAGAGCACCGGCCAGGTCCACGACAAGCTGTTCGTTCGCCACTGGGACGCCTGGGCCGACGGGACCCGCAACCATCTCTACGTTCTGAACCTGGACGAGAAGCGCCTGGCCACGGCCGGCGAGCCGGTCGCGGTGATGAAGGGCTTCGACGGCGACGCCCCGTCCAAGCCGTTCGGCGACGACGGCGAGTTCACCTTCACGCCCGACAGCCAGTCGGTGGTCTTCGCCGCCCGTCTGGCCGGCAAGAGCGAGCCCTGGAGCACCAACTTCGACCTCTACACGACGCCGGCGGACGGCTCGGCGGCGCCGGTCAACACCACGAAGGCCAACGAGGCTTGGGATACGGGCGCGGCCTATTCGCCGGATGGCAAGCAGGTCGCCTACCGCGCCATGAAGCGCCCGACCTTCGAGGCCGACCGCTACAGGATCATGATCCGCGACGTCGCCACCGGCGCGACCCGCGAGCTGGCTCCGGCCTGGGACCGTTCGGCCGACGCCATCGCCTGGGCTCCGGACGGCAAGACGATCTACGCCGTCGCCGGCGACGTCGGCCAGACCCGCCTGTTCGCCGTGGACGTGAAGACCGCCAAGGTTTCGCCGCTGACCGGACCCGGCCACGTCGGCGCCTTCGACGTCAGCGCCAGGGGCATCGTCTACAGCCAGGACACCCTGGCCTCGCCCGCCCAGCTGTACAGCATCGGCTTCAAGCCGGGCGCCAAGCCGGTCAAGCTGACCGACGCCAACGCCGACAAGCTGGCCGGCGTCGAGATGGGCCAGGCCGAGCAGTTCACCTTCACCGGCTGGAACAACGAGACCGTCCACGCCTATCTGGTGAAGCCGATCGGTTTCGACCCGGCCAAGACCTACCCCGTCGCCTTCCTGATCCACGGCGGACCGCAGGGCAGCTTCGGCAACGGCTTCAGCTACCGCTGGAACCCGCAGACCTACGCCAGCGCCGGCTACGCGGTGGTGATGGTCGATTTCCACGGCTCCACCGGCTACGGCCAGGCCTTCACCGACTCGATCAGCCAGCACTGGGGCGACCGCCCGCTGGAAGACCTGCAGAAGGGCTGGGCGCACGCGCTGAAGACCTACAGCTTCCTGGACGGCGACCGTGCCTGCGCGCTCGGCGCCTCCTACGGCGGCTACATGGTCAACTGGATCGCCGGCAACTGGAACGAGCCCTGGAAGTGCCTGGTGAACCACGACGGCGTCTTCGACAGCCGGGCCATGGCCTACGGCACCGAAGAGCTGTGGTTCACCGAGTGGGAGAACGGCGGCAAGGCCTGGGACGCCACCGCCAACATCGAGAAGTTCAACCCGGTCAACCACGTCCAGAACTGGAAGAAGCCGATGCTGGTCGTCCAGGGCGGCCTGGACTTCCGCATCCCGACCGAACAGGGCCTGAGCACCTTCACCGCCCTGCAGCGCCAGGGCGTCGACAGCCGCCTGCTCTACTTCCCGAACGAGAACCACTGGGTCCTGCGTCCGCAGAACTCGGTCCAGTGGCACGGCGAGGTGCTGGGCTGGCTGAACAAGTACACGGCCGCCAAATAGTGGGTCGTCCTGGTCGAGCGAAAGGCGCGCCGCGGAACGCCGGTGAGGTCGCCGACCTCATCGAGCGGTTCCTGGAGAGCCGGGTGCACGGCTATGAGTGGGACGATTTCACCTCTTGGGACCACGACATTCCGGAGGTGGAGGCGCTCAGAAAGCGTATCGAGGCCTGGGATCGGCTGCTGTTCACGCCGGAACGCAGAACCGAGTACTTCGAGCTCATAGAGGCGCTGGCCCGCGAGATCCGCGAGGCGGCGACCTAGATCCGGCCTCTCAGGACGGCCAGCAGGACCCGGGCGCGTTTCTCCAGCGCGCCCGGGTTTTTGCTGCGCGCATAGCGGCCCGCCAGGGTCGCGTGGGCCACCGCGGGGAAGGCCGCGACCGGCAGGGTCTTCAGTTCGGCCGCGCTGTCCTTCAGGGCGGCCAGGGCCACCTGCCCGTCCAGCTTGCCCAGACCATAGGCGCGGGCCGCGCTGACCACCTGGTTGGCGATGGCCTCGGGCGACAGTCGCCGAGCGGCCAGGGCCATGATCAGCCCCTCCGTGGCGTCGACGTGCTTGAGCAGCGCCTCGCCCTCCTTGGGCCCATCCAGGTCGCCCAGCCGCGCCTCCGCCAGGGCCGCCAGCGCCTCCGCCGGCAGGGCGGAGGCCGCGACCGCCTTCAGCACCGGATGCTCGCGGGGCGGCTTGCCGGCGGCGATCTCCTCCAGGCCCTCGATCCACCAGGTCATGCGGATCTCGCCCATCAGCGGATCCTTGGCCACGCTTGGGATGCGGGTCAGCTCGTGATCCAGCGCATACAGCGCGATCAGGTCGGCGCGGGCCGCCAGGTCGTCCACGAACCGGCTGGAGAGCCAGCGGTCGGGGGCGTGGTCGCGGACGGTGGTGTCGAGGTCGTCGGCCATACTCAAAGAAAAAGCCCGCCGGATCGGTCCGGCGGGCTCTCTCTAGTCGATGTCGGCCGGTTAGCCGAGCGTCTGCGTCATCGTCATGGCGGTCAGCATCGGGATGCTGAGCAGCAGGTTGGTGCGCGAGAACAGCATCGCGGTCTTGGCGGCCTTGGCCTTGGCGTCAGCGTCGGCCTCGACGATGCCCAGGGCGATCTTCTGGTTCGGCCAGATGAAGGCCCAGACATTGATGAACATGATCGTCGCCAGCCACATGCCGATGCCGAGCAGGATGTTGCCCTGGTTGACGAAGCCTTCCGAGGCGCCGAGCGTGAAGCCCGAGATCAGCTTGCCGCTGATCATGGCCAGGATGACGCCGACGACCCAGGTGCCCAGAGCGGCCCAGCGGAACCAGAACAGAGCTTCCGGCGCGATGTACTTCGACACCGCCGGCTTAAGCTCGGCCGGGATCTCCGGCATTTTCCGAATCTGGACGAAGTTGAAGTAGTAGAGCAACCCGATCCACAGGATGCCGAAGAAGGTGTGGATCCAGCGCAGCACGGCCTGCCAGAACAGGATGCTCGGCCCGCCGGCCAGCTGGAAGTAGGCGAAGATCATCGCCAGCGCGAGGATCACGCTGAGGATGATGGTGTTTCTGAAGTTCGACAGCAGCCCGGCCATCTTCAACCCCCTGAAGAATCCTACCCTAGGACTCTGCTATAGGCCCGTTCGTTCGAGCCGGTAAAGGGTTGCGGCCCCTCCTGAGAGGGGCTCGCAAGAGGGGGTCAGACCGCGATCAGGGCGGCGGCCATGCGGCGGCCTTCCGAGGCGAGCACGTTGTACATGCGCGCGGCGGCCTCGGTGGACATGAACTCCAGACCGACGCCGGCCGCCTTGAGGGCGTCGCGGACCTCGCGCGGCGGCAGGGCCTGGTGGAGGCCCGTCCCCAGCAGCACGAACTCCACGGCCGAGCGGTTGGCCAGGACCTCGTCGAAGGCGGCGGGAGTCAGCGCGGCCAGCGATGTGGCCGGCCAGGACCGCGCCACGTCGTCCAGCACCAGCAGCGAACCGGGCCGCCATTCGCCGGCGACCCGGAACCCGCCGCCGCCCCAGGCGTCGATCGACGGGGGCTGGCGGAGGGCCGCCATCAGGGCCGCGAGGCGGCGCCGAGCTTGATCGGCGTGGCCTCTTCCTCGACCGTTCCGCGCTTGACGCCCCACAGCAGGATGACCGGCGCGGCGACGTAGATCGACGAGTAGGTGCCCAGCGCAATGCCGAACATCATGATCACCGAGAAGCCGAACAGCGCCTCGCCGCCGAAGACCGCCAGGCCGCCGAGCGCCAGGATGGCGGTCAGGCCGGTGATGATCGTCCGTGACAGCGTCTCGTTCACCGATAGGTCGATGACTTCCTTCAGCGGCATCTTCTTGTACTTGCGCAGGTTCTCGCGCAGGCGGTCGAAGACCACGACGGTGTCGTTCATCGAGTAGCCGATGATCGTCAGGATCGCCGCGATGGTGGTCAGGCTGAACTCCATGTCGAACAGCGCGATCAAGCCGAAGGTGATCAGCACGTCGTGGAACAGGCCGATCACCGCGCCGAGGCCGAACTGCAGCTCGAACCGGAACCAGATGTAGATCAGCATCAGGCCGATCGCGACCAGCAGGGCCAGGATGCCGTTGGTGAACAGCTCGCCCGACACCTTGGCTCCGACCGTGGAGTCGTTGGTGAACTTCAGCTGGCCGAGCGTCTTCTCGAGGGTCTGGCGGACGTCGGTCTTCACCGCGTTGGCGTCCTTGCCCGCCGGGGTCTCGAAGCGGACCATGACGCTCTTGCCCTCATCGAAGGCCTGAACGCCGACGTCGCCGAGGCCCTTGTCGGCCAGAGCGCCGCGCACCTTGGCGAGGTCAATCTGTTGACCCGGGCCGCCGGGCGTCCGCTCGGTGGTGAACTCGAGGATCGTGCCGCCGCGGAAGTCGATGCCGCAGTTCAGGCCGCCGCACGGCGGCTGGAACGGGAACAGCACGGCCGCCAGCGACGCGACGCACAGCAGGGCGGAGACCACGCCCGCCGCCTTCGCGAAGGCGACGAAGCGGAAGTTGGTCTTGATCGGAAGGATCTTGATCAGAGGCCACATGGCACGAACCTCAGAGGATCGGCAGCGTCTTGGGACGCGCCGAACGATACCACAGGGCGAGCAGGACCTGGGTGACCAGGACCGCGGTGAGGACCGAGGTGAACACGCCGATGGACAGGGTCCAGGCGAAGCCGCGCACCGGGCCGGCGCCGAAGAAGAACATGATCGCCGCCGCGATGAGGGTCGTCAGGTTGGCGTCGATGATGGTCTCCATGGCCCGCGAGAAGCCGGCGTCCATCGCTGAGAGCAATGGCCTCCCCGCTCTCACCTCGTCTCGCATCCGTTCGTAGATCAGCACGTTGGCGTCGACGGCCACGGCCAGGGTCAGGATCAGGCCGGCGATGCCGGGCAGGGTCAGCGTCGCCTGGGTCGCGCTCATGGCCGCGATGATCATCAGGCCGTTCACGAGCAGGGCGATGACCGAGATGCCGCCGAACAGGAAGCCGTAGGCCAGCAGCATGAACACCAGGATCGAGACGAAGCCGACGATGGTCGAGATCTTGCCCGCCTCGACGGCGTCGGCGCCGAGCTCGGCCCCGACGGTGCGCTGCTCTTCCACCTTCAGCGGGGCCGGCAGGGCGCCGGCGCGCAGCAGGATGGCGAGGTTGTTGGCGCTTTCGACCGTGAAGCTGCCGGTGATCACGCCCTGGCCGCCGGTGATCGGGCTGTTGATGTTCGGGGCCGAGATGACCTTGCCGTCGAGGACGATGGCGAACGGCTTGCCGACGTTCTTGGTGGTGATGTCGCCGAAGCGGCGCGCGCCCTGGCTGTTGAAGCGGATCGACACCTCGCTGGCGCCGGTCTGCGGGTTGTTCACCTGACGGGCGTCGGTGAGCATCTCGCCGGAAACCTCGGCGCGGCGGCGGACAACGTAGGCGGGCTGGTACTTGTCGAGGCTGGGCAGCAGCTCGGACCCCGGCGGCAGGCGACCGGCGGCGGCGTCCTGCAGCGAGACCGAGGTGTCGACCATCTGGAAGGTCAGCTTGGCCGTCTGGCCGATGACCTCCTTCAGCTTCTCGGGGTCGCTCTCGCCCGGGGCCTGGACCACGATGCGGTTGGCGCCCTGTTTGGTGATCGCGGGCTCCTTGGTGCCCAGCTCGTCCACCCGGCGACGGATGATCTCGATCGACTGATCGACCGCCGAGATGGCCTGTTCGTTCATCCCCTGCTCGGTGAAGGCCAGGCGGATGCGGTCGTCGCCCTGGCGGCTGACCGTCAGGTCCGTGCCGGCTCCGTTCTTCAGCGGCTGCGGCAGCTGGCGCGACAGGGCGCTCTGGGCGGCGCTCCGCTGGGCCGGATCGGGAATCCGCACCGAGACGCTGGTGGCGGTCTGCTGGACGTCGCCGATGCTGATCTGCTGGTCGCGCAGGATCTTGCGGACGTCCTCGACCAGGTTGGTCGCCTTTTCCTTCTGCAGCGCGGCCGTGTCGACCTCGAGCAGAAGGTAGGAGCCGCCCTGCAGGTCGAGACCCAGGTTCAGGGTCTTCTTGGGCAGGAACGGCGGGAGAGATTCCCGCACCGAGGCCGGCAGGACGTTCGGCAAGGTGAAGAGAATGCCGAACAGGAGCGCCGCCAGAACGACGATCACCTTCCAGCGTGACAAGACCATCATGCGCGGGAGACCCTAGAAGATCAGTTCTTGGCGTCGTTGGCGGCCGCGGGCTCGCCCTTGGCGCGGACTTCGGCGATCATGCCGCGCACCACCTTCACGGTGACGCCCTGGGCGATCTCGACCCCGACTTCCTTGTCTTCAACGCGGACGATCTTGCCGATCAGGCCGCTGGACAGGACCACGTTGTCACCACGCTTCAGGTTGGTGATCATGTTCTGGTGGTCCTTCATCCGCTTCTGCTGCGGACGGATCATCAGGAAGTAGAACACGGCCACGATCAGCACCAGCGGCGCGATCTGGATCAGGATGTTCGAGGCGTCGCCGGCAGGCATGTCGTCTCCGAGAAATGATAAAGCGCGGGGAGCAGCCGTGACCGTCCCCCGTAGGTCGGCGGAAACTATGCGTTGACCCTGCGCTTTGCAATCCGCGCCGGGCCCGTTAAGCCGCCGGGTATGGACGATAAGACACAGGCTTTGATCACCCGCATCGCCGAGGCGCTGGATCGCCTGGCGCCCCCGCCGCCGTCGCCCGCGGACTTTTCAGTCGCGCACCTGTTCCGGCACGAGCCGGCGGGCGGCGCCTTCGTAGGCGCGCCGGACTATCCGCTGGCCCTGGATCTGCTTGTCGGCATCGACAACCAGAAGACCCGATTCCTGGAGAACCTTAGGCGGTTCGCCCGCGGCCTGCCCTCGAACCACGTCCTGCTGTGGGGCGTGCGCGGCACCGGCAAGAGCTCGGTGACCAAGGCCGCCTTCATGAGTATGGTCGAGGCCTTTCCCGCGCTGAAGCTGGTCGAGGTGGACCGCGACGAGGTCGCCGCCCTGCCCCCGCTGTTCGACCTGTTGCGCAACCGGCCCGAGCGGTTCGTGGTCCTGTGCGACGATCTGTCGTTCGAGGACGGCGCCGCCGCGGCCAAGGCTCTGAAGTCGGCGCTGGAAGGCGGCGTCGCCGGCCCGCCGGAGAACGTGCTGTTCGTGGCCACCTCGAACCGCCGTCACCTCATGCCCCGCGACCACGCCGAGAACCGCGGCATGATCGCCTCGGCCGAGGACGCCGAGGAAGAGGTGAGCGTCTCCGACCGCTTCGGTCTGTGGATCGGCTTCCCGCCGATGGATCAAGCCGCCTACCTGTCGGCGATCCACAGCTACGCCGAGCGATTCGACCTGAAGGTTCCCGATCTCGACCGTCGCGCCCTGCAATGGGCCCAGCTCCGCGGCTCCCGATCCGGCCGCGTGGCTTTCCAGTTCATCCGCGACCTGGCCGGGGAGCTGGGGAAGAACCTGCCGGCGTAAGCCGAAGGGGACACGCACCCTGCGGGAGCATGTCCCCGCGAGGTCACCGCGGCAGGACCAGCGACGGGTCGACGGCCTTGGCCTTGAACTTCGGCGAGGGCGAGTAGCGGACCTCGAAGTGCAGCTGCGGCTGGGGAACGCCGCCGCTCTGGCCGACCGTGCCGATCTGGAAGCCGGCCGGGATGTTCTGCTGCATCCGGACCTCGGACTTCTGCAGGTTGCCATAGACCGTAACCCAGCCGTCTTCGTGCTGAACCAGCACCGTCGTGCCGAAGCCCGGCACGTCGCCGCCCGAATAGACCACCTTGCCAGGCGCCGCGGCGCGCACCGGCGTGCCGGCCGAGGCCGCGATGTCGATGCCGTCGTTGCGGCGGCCGGCGCCCTTCGGACCGTAGCCCGAGATGACTTCGCCGCGGATCGGCCACTGGAAGCGGCCGCGGCCCAGTTCGGCGATCTCCGCATCGCTCTGGGTCGGCGGACGATCGGTCGGCAGCAACGGCGCCGTCGGCCGCGTCGTCGCGGGCGGCGGAACGGTCGCGCGCGGCGGCTCGGGGCGCACCGGCTCCGGCCGGACCGGCTCGGGACGCACAGGCTCGGGACGGGGCGCCGGCCGCAGGGGCTGCGGTTCAGGCTTGGCGACCGGCGGAACGGGCGTCGGCCGCGTGACCGGCGGCGCGGGGCGGAGCGGCTCGGGCTCGGGCTGGGGAGCCGGTCGGACAGGCTCGGGCGCCGGACGAACCGGCTCCGGCCGCGGCGTCGGCCGGACGACCGGCGGCGGCGCGACGGGTTCCGGCTCCGGCTCCGGCGTCACGGTGACCGTGCGCTTGATCGGCCCGGCGTCCTTGAAGCCCTCCGGCAGCTTGATCTTCTGGCCGACCCGCAGCGGCGCGTTGGTCTCGATCTCGTTCTCTTCGGCCAGGGCCTGGACGCTGACGCCGAACCGGCGGCCGATGGCGAACAGGGTGTCCGAAGGAGCCACGACATAGGCCTTGGCGCGGGCGGCCGGCCCCTTCAGCGTCTGGCCGGGCTTCAGCCGATAGGGTTCCTTCAGGCCGTTGATCTTGGCCAGCTCGGCGCGGCTGGAGCCCATGGCCCGGGCGACGGCGTCGAGCCCCTGCCCTTCCTTGACGGTGTAGGTCTTGGGCCGGCCGTCGGCGTCGACCACCTTGCCCGGAGCCAGAGTGATCGTCTTGGTCACCGGGGCGGGCGGCGGGCGGCGCACGGGCGGCGGAGGCGGCGGCGGCGCCTCCTCGACCTCGGGCGGCGGCGGCAGTTGGCTGCTCTCGACCGGCGCGGGGCGGGCGGCGGGCGACAGG
The DNA here is from genome assembly GCF_002749615.1 of Caulobacter mirabilis. Classification (GTDB taxonomy): domain Bacteria; phylum Pseudomonadota; class Alphaproteobacteria; order Caulobacterales; family Caulobacteraceae; genus Caulobacter; species Caulobacter mirabilis. The sequence continues at coordinate 1,766,961 of NZ_CP024201.1, read as the reverse complement.
CTCCCGCTCTCGACCGTCTCGGTCGGGCGGGCCTGCGGGTCGGGCATGTTCTCGGCCGGCGGCGGCGGCGTGTGCACCGGATAGTTCGGTCGGGCAGGCTGCGGCCCCGTGCCGGGCTGCTGCCCTTCGATGATCGGATACTGCGCCGTCGAGGCGCAGGCGGTCAGGACAGTCGCGGCGGCAGCGACCAGGGCGGTACGGGTAATCTTGGGGGTCATCGCCGCTCCGTGCGTTGTTTAAGCGCGCCGAACAAAACCCGCCTCCGAGATACGAGCGTCAGCACGACAGCACGCAACTCGAAAACGCGGCAAATTTCAGACTTCCGCGGACGTCCGACGAACATTCGCAAGCCTATTCGGATGTATGTAGGAAGCGGAATTCGCGGCGCGCTTCAAGCCAGAAAACGGTTAACGACGCTGGGTAACACTACCGCCGACGGACCTCACGCAAGTGTAATCGACCCCGCGCGAACAACTCCGTCCGCCCCCCGAACGCGGATGGTGATCTTGTTGTCCGCCGTGAGCTCAAAGGCCATCTGCCCCTTCTGCGTCGGCGTCTGACGTCGAGCCGGCATCCAACTTACCGGCCCCTTCCAATCAAGGCCGACGGTGCCGGCTGGGATACATCCCGCGACCGCCCCGGAGCCGTTCACGAAGGTGCGATCATTCACCCCGCCGCGGCCGCCGTCGACATGTCCGAGGGCGGGACTGGCGTAGCTGAAGGCCGATCCGACCGCCGGTGATTCTGGAAATCCCGGATCGCCGGTCTGCAGCGCGCCCCCGCCGACATGGACGGCGGCCCAGGGATTGATCCGCCCGACACCGACGTTCACGGCCAAGGCCTTCGCCAGATAGGACGGGCGCCCCGCCCCGGTGTTCGTGTCGTAGTCGCCGAGCAGGACGCCGCGCCCCTCGGCGCCGCCTTCAAAGACGCGGTCCTGCTGGTTGCTGTTGTGATAGCTGCCGATCTCCGACCAGCCCGAGGCTTGGGCTCCGTGGTGGATCCCCGTCGCCAGTCCCTCGAACCGGTTGCCGATCAGCACCGTTCCGTCGCCGTCGTTGCGAACGCCGCAGCCGCCCTGCACGTTCTCGAAGGCGTTCGAGAGAATGCGGACGTTCTGATTGCGATGACCGACGATGACCCCGAAGAAACCTCGGTTCGGCTGAAAACGACACTCGGAGATCGTCCAGTTGTTGGCGGTCTCCTCAACGCGCTTGGCGGCGGCCAGATGAACGCCCGCATAGAAGCCGCCGCAGTAGCACTGATCCACGACGCAGTAGTACGGCCCCACGGAGTAGCTTCCGGCCACATGGATCAGAACGGAGACATTCTGCTTGGCGTTGTAGGCCCAGAGCCTCGAGAACCGCGCATAGGAGAACAGGGATGCGTCGATGATCGGCCTCTGAACCGTCCTCGCGCCGCTGTGGTCGAAGAACACGTTCTCGACGGCCAGATAGGTGATGCGGTCAGCCCCCTCGGCCCCCTTCAGCCAGGTGACGTCGCCGTCGATCTCGAGATAGCCGTTGGCGATGGTGAGGTGCCTGCAGCCTTGGCGGACGACGAGCGGGCCGCAGCGATAGCGGCCGCCGGCCATATCGATCACGACCCCCTCCTGATCGGCGGCGTAGTCGAGGGCCGCCTGCCAGGCCGCCGTGTCGGAGGGCGGCGAGGCATGGTGAGGGCGCGCGCCGAACATCGTCGGCGAGAGGGTCTGTTCGGAAAGCTTGAACCATCGACCGTTGGCGCTTCGCCGTCGCGCGGGCGACGACTTTCCGCTCCGCTGGTCCTCGTCCAGAACATATCGGGCGCCGCCGACGCCGGGCGACGCGTAGCCTCCGGTCTGGACGACGCCGACATCGAGCGGCGCCTGCATCGTTTCGAAGCGCGCCCACAGATCCAGATTCATGACCGCCCCGCCCCGGGGGGTGGCGTCCGGACCGCGGACCGGCGCGGAGCCTTCCGCGCTCACCACGGCGCCGATCGAAGCGAGCGCCTCTCGGCGGGAAAATTCGCTCGACATGCTTCACTCCGATTGTCCGTCGAAGGGCGCAGCATAGAGCGTCCCTCGCGCCGTGACATGGGCGGGATATGGGACCAAATTTGGTCTGCGGCCGGCCTAGAGCTCGCGGGCGACCCCGTCGAGCAGCGGCACGAAGCGCACATCGCCGAGCAGTTCGACCTTGAAGCCGCCCTGCCCGTCCCCGGCGTAGCGGCGCAGGCTCTGCACCGGCCCCTTGCCGATCGGGGCGACCAGCACCCCGTTGGGCTTCAGCTGGGCGAGCAGCTTCTTGGGCTCCTCGGGCGCGGCGGCCGTGACCATGATCCGGTCGAACGGCGCCTGCTCGGCCCAGCCTTCGCCGCCGTCGCCGAACTTGGTGATGATGTTGGTCAGGCCCAGCGCCTTGAAGCGGCTCTCGGCCTCCTGCATCAGCGTGCGGTAGCGCTCGACCGTGTAGACCAGCCGGGCCATCTTCGAGAGCACGGCGGCCTGGTAGCCGCTGCCGGTGCCGATCTCCAGCACCCGCGCCCGCGGCTCGATGGTCAGGGCCTGGGTCATCAGCCCGACGATGAAAGGCTGGCTGATGGTCTGGCCGCAGGCGATCGGCAGGGCCGAATCCTCGAACGCCCGCTCCTTGAACAGGTCCGGCGTGAACAGCTCGCGCGGCGTCTTCTCGATCGCGTCCAGGACGCGCGGGTCGGTCACGCCCTGGGACCTCAGGGCGAGGATGAGGCGCGCCATGCGCGTCTGGGGCGTGTCCGGCTCTTCGCTCATCAGGCCTTGGGCGGGGCGCCGCCGAGCACCCCCTTCAGATTGTTGACCGTCGGCATGTGGGTCAGGTCGATATGCAGCGGCGAGACCGAGATCCTGCCGTCGTAGATCGCCCGCAGGTCGGTGCCGTCGGCCGGCTGCGACAGCTTACCGGTGAAGCCCATCCAGTAGTAGTTGCGGCCGCGCAGGTCGGTGCGCTTCTCGAAGGTCCGCATGTGGTTGTCGCGGAAGCCCTGGCGGGTCACCTCGACCTCCGTCACCTGCTCCGGCGGCAGCGCCGGGAAGTTGACGTTCATGATCACGTCTTCCGGCCAGCCCACCTCCAGCAGGCGGCGGACGATGCCCGGGCCGAACGCCTCGGCGGTCTCCCAATGGGCCGTCACCTCGTCGTGGAAATAGGTCATCGCCTGCGACAGGGCGATCGACGGGATGCCCAGGGCCATGCCCTCGATGGCGCCGGCGACCGTGCCGGACATGGTCACGTCCTCGGCCAGGTTCTGGCCGCGGTTGACGCCCGACAGGACCAGATCGGGCTTGGCCCCCTCGACCAGCTCGCGCACGCCCATCATCACGCAGTCCGTCGGCGTGCCTTCCACGGCCCAGGTGCGGTCGCGGACCTTCCGCACCCGCAGCGGGTCGGACAGGGTCAGGGCGCGGCCGGCGCCGGACTGCTCGTACTCGGGCGCGGCGATCCAGACGTCGTCGGTCAGGGCCCTGGCGATCCGTTCCAGCGTCTCCAGCCCCTCGGCGTGGATGCCGTCGTCGTTGGTGAGGAGAATTCTCATCCCTTCACCGTTTCCCCGGCGAAGGCCGGGGCCCAGTCGGGAGCGCCGAAGTCAGGGTTCATTGCACAGCTCTGAGGCCGACACTGGGTCCCGGCCTTCGCCGGGAGAACGGAAACAAAGGAGATCACGCTTCGGGTTCCAGGTGGGTGACGCCGCCCATGTAGGGGACCAGCACGTCGGGGATGGCCACCCGGCCGCCCTCGTCCTGGTAGTTCTCGAGCACCGCCACCAGGGTGCGGCCGACGGCCAGGCCGGAGCCGTTCAGGGTGTGCAGGAAGCGCGTGCCCTTCTCGCCCCGCTTCTGGCCGCGGGCGTCCATGCGCCGGGCCTGGAAGTCGCCGCAGTTCGAGACCGAGCTGATCTCGCGGTAGGTGTTCTGCGACGGCAGCCAGACCTCGAGGTCGTAGGTCTTGCGGGCCGAGAAGCCCATGTCGCCGGTGCACAGCAGCATGGTGCGGAACGAGAGGCCCAGGCGCTTGAGCACCTCCTCGGCGCTGGCGACCATATGGTCGTGCTCGGCGGCCGACTGCTCGGGCGTGGTGATCGCCACCAGCTCGACCTTCTGGAACTGGTGCTGGCGGATCATGCCGCGGGTGTCGCGCCCGGCCGACCCGGCTTCCGAGCGGAAGCAGTTGGTCAGGGCGGTCAGCCGCAGCGGCAGCTCGGCCTCGTCGGTGATCTGCTCGCGGACGAGGTTGGTCAGGGACACTTCCGCGGTGGGGACCAGGTAGAGCTTGTCTGAAGCGCCAGCCAAAAGAGCATTAGTTCCGGCGGCGATCTCTGTCGTCACCTCGCTCGAACTCTTCCTTCGATAGGTCGAAAAAAGATCGTCTTCGAACTTGGGAAGTTGACCGGTTCCGAACATCGCATGCTCGCGAACGAGCACCGGCGGGTTCACCTCGGTGTAGCCGTGCTCGGTGGTCTGCAGGTCGAGCATGTACTGGCCGAGCGCGCGCTCCAGCCGGGCGACGCCCTTCTTCAGCACCACGAACCGCGAGCCGCTCATCCGGGCGGCGGCCTCGAAGTCCATGCCGCCCAGGCCGGCGCCGATGTCGACGTGGTCGCGCGGGTTGTTCAGACGGCGCGGGTCGCCGTGGCGGCGCTGCTCGACGTTGCCGGTCTCGTCCGCGCCGGCCGGAACCTGCGGGTCGGGGATGTTCGGCAGGCTGGCGAGCAGGTCGCGGAGCTCCGCCCCCACCGTGGCCTCGATCTCGGCCTGGGCGGCCATCTCGGCCTTCAGCCCCTCGACCTCGGCCATCAGGGCGGCCGCCTTGGCCTCGTCCTTCTGGGCCTTGGCGGCGCCGATCTGCTTGCTGGCCTCGTTGCGGCGCGACTGGGCCGACTGCACCGCCGTCTGGGCGGCGCGCAGGGCCTGGTCGAGGTCGAGGATCCGCGCCGTCGGAGACGACAGGCCCCGGGACTCCCAGCCAGCGTCATAGACGGCGGGGTTCTCTCGGATGGCCTTGATGTCGTGCATGGCTCTGCGCTCGGGAAAGTAAGGGGCTTTCTCTAGGGCGCGTCGGCAACTTTTAGAAGCCCCACGACCGATCCGCCTTTCCCTCCGAAAGGGGGGCGCAATCCAAAGTGGCATTCAGCCCGAGTGGACGGCAAGATGTCACGACTACGACTCAGCAAGGCTCCCCATGAAACGAAAGCTGCAAGTCTTTATCTCCAGCACCTACTCAGACCTCTTAGTCGAAAGACAAGCTGCAGTTCTGGCGGTCCTCAAGGCGGGGCACATACCCGCAGGAATGGAGCTTTTTACCGCTGGCGACAAATCCCAGCTGGATACAATCAAAAGATGGATAGATGAGTCCGACGTATACATGCTCATTCTGGGTGGAAGGTACGGCTCCATAGAACCCAGTAGCAGTCTTAGCTATACAGAGCTTGAATATGACTATGCAGTGTCGGAGGGAAAACCCCTATTTTCCGTAGTTATAAACGACCAAGCGCTTGAGGATCGCATAAAATCCGAAGGGTCAAAGGTTATGGAGGGTGAAAACCCTTCAAAATTGAAAGAATTCAGAACAAAAGTTCTATCAAATATATCGTCTTTCTTCTCAGACGAGAAAGACATCAAACTTGCCGTACACGAAAGCTTGTCCGATTTCGCCGCGAAAGCCGACCTATCTGGATGGGTTTCTCGTTCCGAAATTCCCAACGTAAAGGCACTAACGGAAGAAATAGAGAAGCTACGAGAAGAGAATAGAATTCTAAAGGAAAGCCCCACGGAAAAAAGAATTGAAAGCACCAAAGAGAAACCATCGGACAAGGTCCAAGAAACCATAAACATTCTTCACGATCAGAAAATAACAGTTCCTGCAAATGTCATGGCGACAGGGGAAGATTGGGAAACTACCGCCCTTCATTTCTTTGTTTCGAATAGAGAAAATCTCATAAACGGCGCCACCAACTCCATAAACAGCTCCGACGCTGAGACGTTCATGTATGGAAAAATAGCACCGAAACTGATCGTTCACGGCGTGATGGAGAACGAGAAAGTGCCAGGGGCTCGCTATCGGCGAAGCTCAGTCACAAAATTTGGCCAGTCTGTACTCGCGGAACTCGACCGCCGCGGCCTTAAGAAGAAAACGACCAAGCCCGCCTAGGTCGCGACGATGTCCGTGCTTTCAGCGGCGGCGTCTTCGCGGGCGCGGCGGCGCTCCATCAGCCACACGCACCAGATCGAGACCTCGTAGAGCAGGCAGATCGGGATCGCGAGCATCAGCTGGCTGATCGGGTCGGGCGGGGTGAACAGCGCGGCCACCACGAACACCGCGACGATGGCGTAGCGGCGAATCTCGCGCAGCATCTTGCTGGTCACGATCCCGGCCAGGCCGAGCAGCGACAGCACCACCGGCAGCTGGAAACAGAGCCCGAAAGCCAGCAGCAGCGTGGTCACCAGGGTCAGGTAGTCCGACACCTTGGGCACCAGGGCGACGCTGACCGTGGCGGTCGTGACTTCCTGGCTCAGCGAGAACCACATCACGAACGGCAGCATGATGAAGTAGACCATCGCCGCCCCCATCAGGAACAGCACCGGCGAGGCGACCAGGAACGGCAGGAAGGCCTTCCGCTCGCGCTTGTAGAGGCCCGGGGCGACGAAGCCGTACACCTGCCAGGCCAGCACCGGGAAGGTCACGATCACCGCGCCGAAGCCGGCCATCTTCAGCTTGGTGAAGAAGAACTCCAGCGGCGCGGTGAAGATCATCTTCACCGTCTGGGCGTCCATCTTCGGCGCTTCCTTCAGGCCGATCATCACCTGCAGCAGGTCGAACGGACCGTGCTTGATGCCGGCCTTCTGCGCCGCGATCAGGCCGCCGGCCTTCACGAACGGCTGCAGCAGGAAGGTGTAGATGTGGTCGGCGAAGCCGAAACAGACGCCGAAGCCGATCACCAGCGCGATCACGCAGATGATCAGCCGCTTGCGCAGCTCGATCAGGTGATCCAGCAGCGGTGCGCGCGACGCCTCGATGTCGGCTTCGTCGGGGCTCAGGTTGTCGTCGCTCACGAGACGATTCCGGTCGGCTTCTTGCGGGCGGCCCGCGGTTTGGAGACGGTTTCGGTCTCGGTCTTCTTGGGCGAGGCCTTCCTGGCCGGAGCCTTCTTCGCGGGGGCGGCCTCAGCCGCCGCCTTCGGCTTGGCGGGCGCCCGCTTGCGCTTCGGCGTTTCGGCGACCGGCGCGGGCTCGGCCGGCGCGTCGATCTGGTAGCTCATCGGCGGATGCAGCTGGACGTCGCCGCCCTTCAGTCCCGCGTCGATATCGGCGAAGACCTGGTCGACGCCGACGTCGCGCGCATCCTCGGCCGCCTGGTGCACCGGATCCATGAACTGGCCGCTGCGCAGGGCCTGGACCTCGCGCCGCAGCTCGTCCAGCTCGGACTGGCGCGCCATCTCGTCGAAGCTGGCGCGGAACTCGTTGGCCATGCCGCGCATCTTGGCCACGAACTGGCCGAGCTTGCGCAGCAGGAGAGGCAGGTCCTTGGGACCAACGACGATCAGGGCGACCGCCGCGATGACCAGGAGTTCTGTGGCGCCGATTTCGGGTAGCATCACGCGGCCTTAGGCCCGCGCAGGGGCCACGATCAAGGACGGATTGAAATCGCCAGCGATCAGCTGACGATTTTGTCCTTCTCGGACTCGGTGCGGGGCAGCGGCTGGGCCGGGGTCTCGTCGACCTTGTCCTCGGTCTTCAGGCCGTCGCGGAAGGCCTTGATGCCCTTGGCGGCGTCACCCATCAGACCGGACAGCTTGCCGCGGCCGCCGAACAGCAGCGCCACGACCGCGATCACGATCAGCCAGTGAATCCAACTCATTCCACCCATCATGGCGGGGATGCTCCTATGGTCGGATCGCGCCCCGGCGATCCGCATCGTTCTAACCTTGGCCGGCAATATAGGCGGATGCGCGGCCGGTGGCCAAATTAAACGGCTGTGACCCTTTGATCCGTGCGTCCTTCGAGACGCGATCCTGAGGGATCGCTCCTCAGGACGACGAATTCAGCATGCGTCATGGTGAGGAGCGAGCTTCAAGCGAGCGTCTCGAACCACGCACTACCGCTCTTCTTCTTCCCCGACGTAGTCCTGCACGAACTCCGGCGAATCGTCGGCGGCGCTCTCGAAGTCGAGCACGTCCTCTTCCTCCAGCGGCGGACGCGACGGGTCAGGCACCTCGAAGCCCGGCGGCAGGTCGAGGCCGAGCAGGCCGGCGGCCTTCATCTCGGCCATACCCGGCAGGTCGCCCAGCGACGGCAGGCCGTAGTGCTCCAGGAACAGGTCGGTGGTGCCGTAGGTGACCGGCCGCCCCGGCGTGCGCCGGCGCCCCCGCATCCGCACCAGGCCCAGCTCCAGCAGCACGTCCAGCGTGCCCTTGCTGGCCTGGACCCCGCGCACGGCCTCGATCTCGGCCCGGGTCACCGGCTGGTGATAGGCGATGATGGCCAGGGTCTCCTGGGCGGCCTTGGACAGGCGGCGCGGCTCCTCGCGTTCCTCGGTCATCAGATAGGCCAGGTCCTGCGCCGTCTGGAACCGCCAGCGGCCGGCGACCTGGACCAGCTCCACGCCCCTGCCCTGGCTGCGCTGGCGCAGCGCCTCCAGCCCCCAGGGGACGTCGGCGCCCTCCGGCAGACGCCGGGCCAGGTCCTCGACGGAGAGCGGTTCGGCGGCCGCGAACAGCAGCGCCTCGATGGCCCGCTCGATCAGGGTCGGTTCGCTCACAGGATCGCTCCTTCGTCGGCGGGCCGCGACTTGCGCTTGCGCATGTAGAGCTCGGTGAAGGCTTCCAGCTGGCGGACCTCCATCTCGCCTTCCTTGACCAGCTCCAGTCCCGCCGCGAGCGTCGAGGCGACATAGCTGGCCGGGCTCGGGCCGTCGGGGTCGTGGGCGTGCGGCGCGACCCCGTCCAGCGGAGTCCAGACGGCCAGCTCGTGCAGCATGCCGCGAAGTCGGTCGCGCGCGTCCTCCAGGCCGTAGGCCACCGGAATATAGGGCCGATAACTGCGGTCCTGTTCCTTCTTCCGCTGGCTGATGTAGGCGCTCATCAGCTGGTACAGGTCGCCCTCGATGCGGTTCGAGGACAGGATCTTCACCGCCTCCGGATCGCCGCGCACGAAGACGTCGCGCTTCAGTTGCGGGCGATCGCGCAGGGCCTCCACGGCGCGGCGCATGGCGTCGAGCTTGGCCAGACGGAAGGCGAGCTGGGCGGCCATCTCCTCGGCCGGCGCCTCGTCGGCCTTGGGTCGCTCGGTGCGCGGCAGCAGCAGGCGCGACTTCAGGTAGGCCAGCCAGGCCGCCATCACCAGATAGTCGGCGGCCAGCGAAAACCGCAGGCTGCGCGCCCGCTTCACGAACGACAGGTACTGGTCGGCCAGCTTGGTGACCGACAGCTGCAGCAGGTCGACCTTCTGGCTGCGGGCCAGGGCGAGCAGGACGTGGAGCGGGCCCTCGTAGCCGTCGATGTCGACGATCAGCGCATCCCCGTCCTCGGCGGCGTTGCTGGCCGCCTGGAAGTCGAGGTTGGGCTGGAAGGAGGCGTCGCTCATGCCGTGGCGTAGCGTCCCTCGAAGGCGGCGTCGAACCGGGCCCGGGCTTCGGCGACGTCGAACGGCTCCGGAACCCGGGACAGCCGCGCCATCGCCGCTTGGGCGCGGCGCTTCGCCTGCCCTTTCAATGGCTTGCAGCCATCGACGACGGCCTTCATCTCTCCCATGTCGCCATTGCAGTGCAGGATCATGTCGCAGCCGGCGGCCAACGCCGCCTTGGCGCGGGCCTTGAAGCCGCCCTTCAGCGCCTTCATCGACAGGTCGTCGGTCATCAGCAGGCCGTCGAAGCCGATCGCCTCGCGGATCACCTGCCGGATGACGGTCTTGGAGGCGGTGCCGGGGCGCTGGGCGTCGATCGCCGTGTAGACAACGTGGGCGCTCATCGCCATCGGCATGTCGGACAGCACCTTGAACGGCGCGAAGTCGCGGGCGTCGAGCTCTTCGTAGGGCGTCTCGACGACCGGCAGCTCCAGGTGGCTGTCCGACAGCGCGCGGCCATGGCCCGGGCAGTGCTTGAACACCGGCAGCACGCCGCCAGCGATGAAGCCTTCCGCCATGGCGCGGCCGAGCGTGGCCACCTCCGCCACGGACTGGCCGTAGGCGCGGTCGCCGATGATCTCGTGGCCGTCGGGGGCCGGGACGTCCAGCACCGGGGCGCAGTCGACGTTGATCCCGACCGAGACCAGGTCATGGGCGATCAGGCGGGCGCCCAGCCGGGCGACCTCGCGCCGGACCAGCGGATCATTGGTCGGCAGGGTCCCGTACGCCCGGCCCGGCGGATACTTCGGCCAATGCGGCGGCCCCATGCGCTGCACGCGCCCGCCCTCCTGGTCGATCAGGATGGGCGCGCGGTCATCGTCGATCGTCTCGCGCAGCGCCGTGGTCAGGGCCCGAAGCTGGTCCGGGGACTCGATGTTGCGCTTGAAGACGATGAAGCCCCACGGCCGCACATCCCGGAAGAAGGCGATCTCTTCCTTGGAGAGGGTCGTTCCCTGGCAGCCCAGGATGGCGGCGAGGCGCGTCACTTCACGAAGCAGCTTTTTCCGGCGGCCTTCAGGCGGTCGCAGAAGGCGGCGGCGTCGGCGCGGCTGGAGAAGCCGGTGACCGTGGTGCGGTAGAGGGTCTTGCCGTCCTTGTCGACGGCCTCGACCCGCTTGCCCTTGCCGGCGGCCAGGCCAGGAGCGGCGGCCGCGGCGTCGCTCCAGCCCTTGTCGGCCAGGGCCTGTGACGAGAAGGCGCCGATCTGCACGGCCGCCGGGCCGCTGGCGGAGGCCGCCGGCGTCGCGGGCTTCACCGCCGGGGCGACCGGCGCGGTCGGCTTCGGCGTGACGACGGCGACCTGGGCCGGCTTGGGCGCCGGCGGCGTCACGGGGGGCTGCGCCGGCTGAGTGGTCGTGGCCGGACGCAGCGGCGTGGTCTGGACCGGCGCGGTCGGTTGGGGCGCGGGACGCGGCTGCACCGGCTCAGGCGGCGGGGCGAAGGTCGGTTCGCCGGGCGCGACCGCGGCCACGTCCTCTTCCTTGTGGATGGTCAGGCCGGCGGCGGCGTCGGCTTCCGGCTGGTCCTTGGCCTGGGGCTCGCTCTTGGTCGCGGCGACGGTCGCGCCGACCGGCTGAGGCGCGTCGTCCTTGCCGCGCTGACCGTCGCGGTAGAGCCAGAAGCCGGCCCCGATCACGAGGACGATCAGGATCACGGCGCTGATCAGCAAGGTCGAGCCGCCGCCTCCGCCGCGCACCGGGCGGCGGGCGTCGAACGACAGCGGAGAATCGGTGGGGGGCGTGTAGGCGCCGCGATCGGAGTCGGACATGGGGAGATAAAGCTCCAGGGAGCGAGAAACAGGGAGGCGCGGCGGCGAATCGCGCGCCAAGGGCGTCAGTGTATCGAAGCGCTTCCCCCGCCGACCAGCGACCTCAGGTCGCTACGTCCAGGTCTCCAGCTGGAACAGCTTGCGATGCTCTTCGATGGCGTAGCGGTCGGTCATGCCGGCGATGTAGTCGCAGACGATACGCGCCCGGCCCGCTTCGTCGCGGTTCTGCGACAGGGCGTACCATTCCGAAGGCAGGACCTCCGGCTCGCTCATGAACAACGAGAACATCTCGGCGATAATGCGGCGCGCCTGGCTGCGGGTGCGATTGACCTTCCAGTAGCGGTACATCCGCTCCATCAGGAAGGCGCGCAGCCGGGCCAGGTCCTCGTGCATGTCCGGCGAGAAGGCGACCAGGGCGTGGCCCAGGTTGCGGACGTCCTCGGCGGTCTCGACCCGACCCTCGTGCGCCCGGCGCAGCGTCTCGCCCATGACGTCGTCGACCATGGCCCCGATCATGCGGCGCACGGCCTCGAGGCGGGTCAGGCGGTCGTCGAGGTCGGGGCGTTCGGCCCGCACGGCCTGCAGGATCGGCCCGATCAGCGGCACGTCGTACAGCTCGTCCAGACGGAACAGGCCCGCCTGCAGACCGTCGTCGACGTCGTGGTTGTTGTAGGCGATGTCGTCGGCGATCGCCGCGACCTGGGCCTCGGCCGAAGCCCAGGTGCCCAGCTTGAGGTCGTAGGACTTGTCGAACGCGCGAACGGCGCTCCAGCTCGGGCGGCCCAGCTTATCGGTGACCGGACCGTTGTGCTTGATGACGCCTTCCAGCGTCTCCCAAGTCAGGTTCAGGCCCTCGAAGTCCGGGTAGCGGTGCTCCAGCTTCACCACCACGCGGAAGGTCTGGACGTTGTGGTCGAAGCCGCCCCAGGGCCGCATGGCGTCGTCCAGGGCGTCCTCGCCGGCGTGGCCGAACGGCGGATGGCCCAGGTCGTGCGCCAGGGCGACCGTCTCGGCCAGGTCCGAATCCAGGCCCATGGCCGTCGCCAGCGACCGCGCGATCTGGGCGACTTCCAGGGAATGGGTCAGACGGGTGCGGTAGTGGTCGCCCTCGTGCGCCACGAAGACCTGGGTCTTCTCCTTCAGGCGGCGGAAGGCGGTGGCGTGAATGATGCGGTCACGGTCGCGCGCGAACGGCGTGCGGGTGCGGCTGTCGGGCTCAGGATGCTGCCGGCCCTTCGACAGGGCGGGATTCTCGGCGTAGGGAGCGCGGACGGGCGGCTGAAACGGTTGCGGCATGCGGGAGCCTTGATTGACGCCCCTTCCCTGAAGGCGCGGGGTTGCACATATATGAACCCCGAGAGTTTTCCACAGCCTTGAGACCATGGACGTAACGCTGTCATCGCAAGCCGCCCGCCGCATCCAGGCCATCGGTCAGGCCGAGGGTCGCGATCTGATGCTCCGCGTCGCGGTCGACGGCGGCGGCTGCTCGGGCTTCCAGTACCGCTTCGATCTGGTCGAGAACGCCGAGGCGGACGACCTGAAGATCCAGAAGGACGGCGCGACCGCGCTGGTCGACTCGGTTTCGCTGGCCCTGCTCAAGGGCTCGGAGATCGACTTCGTGGACGAACTGGCCGGCGCCGAGTTCCGCATCCACAACCCCAACGCCAAGTCGAGCTGCGGCTGCGGCGTCAGCTTCTCGATCTAGCACGCCAGCCGGACTTGCCACCCGCCTCCGGGAACGAGAGCATGGCTCCGTTTCGTGGAGGGGCAGCGTCTTGATCCGATCCGTCATCGTCGCCGGCGCGCTGTTGCTCGCCCCCGCCGCCCAGGCCGCGCCGGTCGAGCGCCTCGTCGAGATCGACGGACCGCTGAAGGGCGTGATGCTGGCGCCCGAAGGCGGCTCCAAGGCGCCGGCGGTGGTCATCCTGCCTGGATCCGGGCCGACCGACCGCGACGGCAACAACCCCCTCGGCGTCAGGGGATCGACCTATCGCCTGCTCGCCGAAGGCCTCGCCGCCGAGGGCGTCGCCAGCCTGCGGATGGACAAGCGCGGCATGTTCGCCAGCGCTGGCGCGGCGCGGGACCCGAACAAGGTGACGGTCGTCGATCTCGCCGCCGACGCGAACGCCTGGGCGGCGAAATTGAAGGCAGAGACCGGCGCGAAATGCGTCTGGCTCCTGGGTCATAGCGAAGGCGGCCTCGTGGCGCTGATCGCCGCTCAGCACGGTCGGGGCCTCTGCGGCCTGGTGCTTGTCTCGACCAGCGGCCGGCCGCTCGGCGAGGTCCTGCGCGATCAGCTCAAGGCCAATCCCGCCAACGCTCCCGTTCTGCCGCAGGCCCTGAAGGCCATCGATGAGCTCGAGGCCGGCCGCAAGGTCGACACGGCGGGAATGCCTCCCGCGCTGTCGCCGCTTTTCAACCCGGCTGTTCAGGACTTCCTTATCGTCATGTTCAAGCAGGACCCGGCCAGACTGGTCTCCGCCTACAAGGGACCGGTCCTGGCGGTCGCCGGAACCACCGACTTGCAGGTCACGGTCGAAGACTCTCGACGCCTGCAGGCGGCTCGGCCGAGCGTGAAGCTGGTCACGATCGAGGGCGTCAACCATGTGCTGAAGGCGGCGCCGGCCGATCGACGGGCGAATCTCGCGACCTACGCCGATCCGTCCCTCCCGATCGCGCCCGGCGTGGTCGAGGCGATCGCCGCCTTCGTGAAGGCTCAGTCCGGCTCTTGAGCGCCCTGGCCATGCGCCCTAGCCTCCGGGCCCAAATCGGAGCCCGCCATGCGCATCGCCACCTGGAACGTGAACTCGGTCAACGCCCGCCTGGAGACCGTCCTGGGCTGGTTTGAGCGCGCTTCGCCCGATGTGGCGGTGCTGCAGGAGATCAAATGCGTCGACGAGAAGTTCCCGACCGAAGCTTTTGAAAGGCTTGGCTATAACGTCGCCGTCCACGGCCAGAAGACCTACAATGGCGTGGCCATGCTGTCGAAGGCGCCGCTGGAAGACGTCCGGCGCGGCCTGCCGGGCGACGAGACCGACGAGCAGGCTCGCTACATCGAGGCCGTGGTCTCCGGCGAGACGCCGGTCCGGGTCGTCGGGATCTACCTGCCCAACGGCAATCCCGTCGAAACCGAGAAGTTCGCCTACAAGCTGGCCTGGATGGAACGGCTGAACCGGCGCGCCCGCGAGCTGCTGCGCTACGAGGAGCCGCTGGTCATCGCCGGCGACTACAACGTCATCCCCCGCCCCGAGGACGCCGAAAAGCCGGACGCCTGGCTCGGCGACGCCCTGTTCCGGCCCGAGAGCCGCGGCGCCTATCGCGCGCTGCAGAACCTGGGCCTGACCGACGCCTTCATGGCCGTCGACGGCGGCCCCGGCGCCTACACCTTCTGGGACTACCAGGCCGGCGCCTGGCAGCGGAACAACGGCATCCGCATCGACCACGCCCTGCTCTCGCCCCAGGCCGCCGACCGGCTGGTGCGGGTCGACATCGATCGCGAGCAGCGCGGCGAGGAGAAGCCCTCGGATCACGTCCCCGTCGTGGTGGAGCTGGCGCTGTGATCAAGCTGACCTTCTGCCTGGTCCGCCGACCGGAACTGACGCGGGAGGCCTTCCAGGACTACTGGCTGAACACCCACGCCCCGCTGGTCGCCGGCGTGAAGGACGTCCTGCGCATCCGCCGCTATGTGCAGCTGCACAGTTTCGCGCCGGAGGCGAGCGCCGATATCCGTCAGTCCCGCGGCGCGCCCGAGCCCTATGACGGCGTCGCTCAGCTGTGGTGGGACAGTTTCGAGGACATGGCCGCGGCCGAGCCGGAGGCCGCGCGCAAGGCGGGCCGGCTTCTACTGGAGGATGAGCGACGCTTCATCGACCTTCCGCGCTCGCCGCTCTGGTGGGGCGAGGAGAAGGCGATCTTCTAGCCGGTGCGGTCGCCTGTCGGGCGAACAAATGTCGCAGCCGTTCCGTCGAAGCGTACGGAACCTCACGCCGGAAAGAGAGTTTGCCCCCTCAAGCCGGACCGATCGAGCATATCCGCTCGGGGCGGCGTACTGGAGTAGGACATGCCTTCGGAGCCCCGAGGCCTTTCGCTGTTCGGCCCATCGCGAGCGCACCGCCAGGCGGCGAATGTCGTGGAACTGGCCTTCCCGGACGCCTCCGACGTCGAGGCGCGATGCCGTGACATCCTCCAGGCCCTGCCCGCCGCCATCTACACCACGGACGCGGACGGCCGGATCACCTTCTACAACGAGGCCGCCGTCGCCCTGGCCGGTCGACGGCCTCAGATCGGTTCGGACCAGTGGTGCGTGACCTGGAAGCTGTTCCGGCCGGACGGGACGCCGCTGCCGCACGCGGAGTGCCCGATGGCGGTCGCCCTGCGCGAAGAACGGCCGATCCGCGGCGTCGAGGCGATCGCCGAACGTCCGGACGGCAGCCGCGTCGCCTTCGAGCCCTTTCCGACCCCGATCCACGACGGCGCCGGCCGCCTGATCGGCGCGGTGAACATGCTGATCGACATCACCGATCGGAAGGCGGCGGAAGAGCGCCTGTTGGTGCTGATGCGCGAGGTCGACCACCGCGCCAACAACCTCCTGGCCGTCGTCCAGGCCACCGTCCGCCTGACCGAGGCCGCGACCGTCGAGGACTTCAAGATCGTCCTGGAGGGACGAATCCGCGCTCTGTCGCGAGCGCACAGCCTGCTGGCCCGGACGCGCTGGACCGGCGTCGATCTGGCGCAACTGGTCGCCGACGAACTGGCCGGCCTCGACGGCGCCACCGCCGCGCGGGTGTTCATGGCGGGCCCGTCGATCCGGCTCGACCCGGCCGCGGCCCAGTCCGTCGCCGTGGCGTTGCACGAGCTGGCGACCAACGCCCTCAAGCATGGCGCGCTCTCGCAGGCCGACGGGGCCGTCGACCTGCGCTGGCGTATCGCCCTCGACGGGCGGCTCGACCTGACCTGGCGCGAAACCGGCGGGCCCGACGTGACGCAACCGTCCCGGACCGGTTTCGGCTCCATGGTGATCCAGAACACCATCCTGCGCGACCTGCGCGGCGAGGTGACCTTCGACTGGCAGCCGCAAGGCCTCGTCTGCCGCATCAAGGCCGAACTCTCTCCCAACTGACTTTCCCGACGCAGGCGCTGACGCCCGCCGGGACTCCCGATACGCTCCCGGCGATGACGGAAACCGCACGCCTGCTGCTGATGCTCGGCCTCGCCGGGACGGCCATGACCTTCCTCGGCAGCGCCCTGGTGTGGTTCCGCAACGAGCCTCGGCGGATTCGGCGCGCCCTGCGGCGGGTGCTCGGGGCGGAGCCGGACGCGCTGCTGATCGCCCAGGGACGCGGACGCGGCGCGGGTTTCTCCCTGACGCAAGGCGCCCTGGCGGTCGCCTGGGACCGCGGCGCCTGGTGTCTGGTCTACCGGCTCGGCGAGATTCTCGGCGCTGAGCTGATCGTCGACGGCGAGGTCGTGGCCAAGACCCATCGCGACGGCTTCCGCCAGACGCTGCAGACGCGGATCGCCTCCGCCGACCAAGTCACCCTGCGGCTGACCCTGAACGATCCGACCTATCCGGACTTCGAGCTGGACCTGTGGCTGGCCGGCGATGAGGCCCGGCGCGACGACTGGTCCCCGCGCGCCGCCGTCCAGGAGGGCGACCGCTGGCTGGCCCGGATCGACGCCATCTTCCGCCGCACCGCCAAGGCCAAGCCGCCGCAGGCGGCGGCCGTCGCCGTGCGGACTCCGCCGACGGCGCGCGCGTCCTCGCCCGCCCCAGCGCAGCTGGCCGACGACGACGGCCCGCCCTGGGACGAAGACGAAGACTGAGCCCGGCTTGATCACCGAACGGCGGCGCCCCAGATTGGAGGCCTGACAGGGAGTTCACCATGAAGCTCGCCACCGCCGCCGCCCTCCTGCTCGCCGCGCCAACCTTGGCCCTCGCGCAGGCCGCGCCGCTCAAGCTGACCAACCCGGCCGACGCCGACCGCGACGGCGTCGTCACCGACGACGAGCGCGCCGACTACCTGGCCAAGGGCGGCGCGGACGCCCAGGCGCTGCCGGTCGCGGCCCCCAAGTCCAGCGGGCAACCCCAGGTCTTCAAGCCGACCGAACTGCCGCCCGCCGACCAGAACACCACCGCCGCCGGCGCGCCGCCGGCCCACGCCAGCGAGTTCGAGAAGACCCTCGAAACCCGCATCCGCCAAGACCGCAAGCGCGACTGATCCGCCCCATGCCCCTGACGATTGCGCCGGCGTCCACGGATCATCTGGACGCTTGGGCCGAGTTGCGCGCCGATCTCTGGCCCGGCGAGACGGTCGCCGAGCATCGCGCCGAGGCCGCCGGCATGCTGGAGGGCGAGGAACGCGCCTTCGTGGCGATCGCCGACGGACGCGTCGTCGGGTTCGCCGAAGCGGCCCTGCGCCACGACTACGTCAACGGCTGCGACACCTCGCCGGTGGTCTTCCTGGAAGGCGTCTACGTCCGGCCGGCCGCCCGTCGCGGCGGCGTCGCCCAGGCCCTGACCGAAGCCGTCGCCGCCTGGGGCCGCGCCGAAGGCTGTTCGGAGTTCGCGTCCGACGCCGAGATCGACAACGTCGACAGCCACGCCTTCCACCTCGGCGCGGGCTTCGAGGAGACGGAACGGGTCGTCTACTTCCGGAAGGCGCTCTGATCCGACGATCGGCGTGAAAGGAATCCCGCGCCCGCCCGACTATCCCCTTCGCAATCCGTCAGGAGGGATAGAGATGCACTGGAAATGGTTCCTGCCGATCGGCGCCGCGACGGTCAGCCTCGCGGCATGGCTCGCCTTCGGGATCGGCCTGGCGTTGAACTTCGAGCGGCCGCTCATGTTCATTCTCGCCGTCGTGGGCGCCTTCGGCCTCGAGGCCCTGGTCTGGGGGTTCGCCGCGGCGCTCGGGATCACCGCGTTCCAGGCCCGCCGCCGGATCTGGGCGTGGGTCGCGGCCAGTGTCCAGCGCCAGGGGTGATCGGCCTTGCAGGACGGCGCGCCGCCGACGGCGATCGACTTCCGCGACCTCGTCGTCGCCCAAGGTCCGATGCTCCGCCGGATCGCGGCCGCATACGAGGCCGACCCGGCGCTGCGCGAGGAGCTGGGTCAGGAAATCCTGACCTCGATCTGGCGCGCGCTTCCCAGCTTCCGCGGCGACGCGTCGATCAGGACCTTCGTCGCGCGGGTGGCGCACAATCGCTGCATAGACCACGTCGCCCGCCGCGCCGCCCTGCCCCGTAGCGCGCCGCTTGACGAAAGCTGGGCGAGCGACGCCCCGTCTCCGCTGGAGGCCCTGGAGCGTATCGACCAGCACGAACGGCTGACGCGGGCGGTCCGCAGCCTGCCGCTGCCGCTGCGCCAGGTCGCCATCCAGACGCTCGAAGGGTTCACCCCGGCCGAGATCGCCGACGTGCTCGGCGTCGGCGCCAACGTGGTTTCTGTCCGCCTGACCCGCGCCAAGGCCGCGTTGCGGGCGATCCTGGAGGACGGCCGATGAGCGCCGAAAACGGCTGGAACGACTGGGGAGAGGCCTGGCGGGACAAGGCTCCGGCCTCCCCGCCGTCCGATATCGACGCGATCGAGCGCCGTGTGCGGGCTGAACAGAGGCGGCAGATCCTGCGGGCCGCCATCGATCTGGTCGCCTGCGTCGTCGGCGTCGGGATCAGCCTCTGGGTGATCCTGGAGGACCGGCCCTCCGCCGTGATCCTGGGCCTGGCGGGCCTGACCTATTCGCTGTTCGCCCTGGCGGTGACGCTCGGTCGGCGGCGCGCGCCGGGCTCTCTAGCCTCGCGGACAGTGGCCGCGGCCCTGGACTGGGAGCTCGCCACGGCCCGCGCCGGCGTCCGCACCTCCGTCGGCGGCGTGGCCACGGCCGCGGCGGCCCTGCTGTTCCTCGCCGTATGCGTGGCGGTGTTTCGCCATGAGGGCGTCTGGGACCAGGACCCGATCGCCGCGCCAGCGCTGGCCGTCGCCGCCGCCTACGCTGTCGGCGCCGGCCTGTCGTCGCTCTGGCTGTATCGGAAGCGGCGAACGCACGCCGAACGGCTGGAGCGCCTGCTGAACGAACTCAACGGCTAGACTAGGAAGGCCTCGGCGATGCGCTGCGCCGGCGTCAGCGGATCGACCGGCAGGTCGCTGAGGTTCGACAGCACCACCACCGAAACCCCGGCCTCGGGCAGCAGCAGCGCGATCGAGCGACCGCCCGCGATGCTGCCGGCGTGATAACCGCGCAGCCGCCCTTCCGGATCGCGGTCCAGCCACCAGCCGATCCCGACCGGGCCCGGCGCCAGCGGCGTGAACATCCGCTCCAGGTTCTCCTCGTCGAGATAGCCCGGCGTGGTGAAGGCGGTGCAGAAGCGAGCGACATCGCTGGCGGCGCCGACATAGCCGCCGCCGGCCCATTTGTAGGCGGGGTTGATGGCGGGCGCCTTGAACAGGCCGCCGTCCTTGAGCGGCTGGTAGCAGGACACCCGCTGCGGGATGACCGACGTCATGCTCTCCGGCATCAGGGTCGGCAGGTCGAGCGGCCGGATGACCTCCTCGGTGACCAGCTGCGGGAAGCGCTTGCCCGTCGCCGACTCCAGCACCGCCCCGGCCAGGACATAGCCGAAGGTGCTGTAGTTGAACGCCTCGCCCGGCTTGGACACCAGCGGGTCGTGGATGAAGACCGCCAGCGCCTCCTCGGTGTTGCGGTAGGGCCGGAAGTCGATCGCTCCGCCGGGCGCCTTGGGATCGTAGTCGCGGGGGATGTAGTGGCGGACCCCCGCGGTATGGCCAAGCAGCTGGCGCAGGGTCGTTCTGCGGTGCGGCTCCGGCAGGCTGGGGCGATAGTTGCCGATCGGACGATCCAGATTGACCGCGCCGCGCTCGGCCAGCCGCGCCGCCACCGCCCCGGCGAACAGTTTCGACACGCTGGCGAGACGGAAGCGGCCGGTCAGGCTGACCGGCGCCTTGGTCTCCAGGTCGGCCAGACCGAAGGCCTCGGCCCAGACCAGTTCGCCGTCGCGGCAGACCGCGGCGGACATGGCTGGGGCGTGGGTCTGGGCCATCATGCCGCGCACGACCTCGCGCGCCACAGCGGCGCCGGGCGCGTCAACGCCCACGCCCTTGGCCAACGCCGGCCGCGCCGTCGCGCCGACGGCCAGAGCCGCCGAACCGCCCAACATCAATCGTCTAGAGAGCACTGCGCCCAGGTTCCGAACTTGCGCTGCGAGTCTGGCGAACATGTCGCCCCGCCTCAAGTGAATCCGCCGTCAGGAGACGCTAAAGCGCCTCTTCGATCGCCGCCCTGATCTCCGGGTCCTGCGGGTCGGTCCGCGGGCCGAAGACGTTGATCAGGCCGCCGTCCTTGCCGACCAGCAGCTTGTGGAAGTTCCAGACCGGCTCGGCCGGCTCGCCGACCTGCTCGACCGCCCACCTGTAGAACGGATGCGCGTCCTCGCCCTTGACGTCGGTCTTGGCGGCCATCGGGAAGTCGACCCCGAAGTTGGTCCGGCAGAACTCGGCGATCTCGGCGTTCGAGCCCGGCTCCTGGCCGGCGAACTGGTTGCTCGGCACGCCCAGCACCACCAGCCCGCGGTCCCGGTAGTCGGCGTAGAGCTTCTCCAGCCCATCGTACTGCGGCGTCAGCCCGCACTGGCTGGCGACGTTCACCACCAGCACGACCTTGTCCCGGAAGGTCGAGAACGGCAGCGGCGAACCGTCGATGGCGGTGAAGTCGTAGTCGTAGGCGTTGGGCATTGGGGGCTCCACCTTAGGCCGGGTCAGACCGCCTTCAGCCTCGACCGAGCGTCTTCCAGACGTTCAGCGTAGTCGGGCGCGAACGGATCGGCCAAGGCCTTCTCGAGGAGAGCCTCAAGGTTCCACATCGCGATGTCTTCGGCCGAGGGGCGATGGTCATTCGCCAAAGTCTCGCTGCGGCGGGCGAGCCAATCAAACAGGACGATCGCCTCATCGTCCGACAGGGTCACCATGACCGCCATCAGAACCCCGCCGCCTGCTCCACCGCGAGCGCCAGGTCCAGCGCGCGGGCGGCTTCCTCGCCGGTGACGACCGGACGGGGCGACTTGCCGCGCACCGCGTCGACGAAGCCGCCGACGCTGGTTCCCAGCGGATCGCGGCCGGCCGGCGTCTCGGTGAAGGCCTCGTTCAGCGCGAACGGGGTGGTGTTGCGGAACTGACGGGTGACGAAGTCGATCTCCAGCGAGCCCGACGGGTAGACGATCTTCATCCGCCGCTCGCGGCTGTCATGGATGCGGGACGCCTCGAAGATGGCGGTGAAGCCGTCGTCGAAGGTCGCCTCGGCCTTGATCCGGTCCGGCGTGCCCTCGGCCTCGACGGTCATCGGCTCGGCGTCGGTGAGCGCCAGGGCCAGGTCGATGTCGTGGATCATCAGGTCGAGCACGACCGAGACGTCCTGGCTGCGCGGCGACGGCGTACCGAAGCGGATCGCCTCCAGCCGCAGCGGCTTCTCGGGAATATCGAGCAGACCCATGGCCTGGGAGACGACGCGCTCCTGGTGGCCGCAGGCCAGCACCAGCCCGCGCCGGGCCGCCTCGGCGATGAGCTTGTCGGCGTCCTCCAGCGTCGTCGCCAGGGGCTTCTCGACGTAGACAGACTTGCCCGCCTGCAGCGCCGCCTGCGCGGCGGCGGCGTGGGTCGTGGCCGGCGAGGCCACCGTGACGATGTCGCAGACGGCCAGCAGGTCCGGCAGGTCGCCGTAGGCCTCGGCCCCGTACTGGTTGGCCATCTCGAAGCAGCGCTCGGGATGGATGTCGAAGATGCCGACCAGCTCGACCCCTTCCATCTCGGCGTACTTGCGCGCGTGATAGCCGCCGAAGACGCCGGAACCGACGACGCCCGCCTTGAGAAGCTTTTCCATGGTTCCGATGTAGCCGTTTCGGCGCCTTCCGCGAAGTCAGGAAACGCGCTAAACGATCGTTTGAATATACGCCGTAAACCCGCAGAGGAAACGTCGATGACCGTCTCGCGTGAGATCCGCCTGAAGAGCCGCCCCGTCGGGACCCCGGTCGCCGACAACTTCGAACTGGCGACCGTAGACCTGCCCGCGCCGGGCCCCGGCGAGGTGCAGGTGCGCAACCTGTACATGTCGGTCGACCCCTACATGCGCGGCCGCATGAACGACGTGAAGAGCTACGTCCCGCCCTTCCAGATCGGCGAGGCCCTGCAGGGCGGCGCGGTCGGCGAGGTGGTCGCCTCCAACGATCCGAACTTCCAGGTCGGCGACATCGTCCAGAGCATGCTGGGCTGGCGCGAGGCCTTCAACACCAGCGCCGCGCCGCTGGCCCAGGCGACCGCCGGCCAGGCCGCGACCATCACCAAGCTGAACACCTATGGCCTGCCGCCGCAGACCTTCCTGGGCGTGGCCGGCATGCCCGGCATGACCGCCTGGGTGGGCCTGCTGAAGATCGCCGCGCTGAAGGAAGGCGACATCGTCTTCGTGTCCGGCGCGGCGGGCGCGGTGGGCTCGGTCGTCGTCCAGATCGCCAAGCTGAAGGGCCACAAGGTCATCGGCTCGGCCGGCGGCGCCGACAAGGTCGCCTTCCTGAAGTCGATCGGCTGCGACGAGGTCATCGACTACAAGGCCGAAGCCGACCTGACCGCCGCCCTCGCCCGGGCCGCGCCCACCGGCATCGACGTCTACTTCGAAAACGTCGGCGGCGCCCATATGGACGCCGCCCTGGCCGCCGCCCGGCCGTTCGCCCGCTTCGCCCTGTGCGGCATGATCAGCCAGTACAACTCGACCGGCGAAATGTACGGCGTGAAGAACCTGATCGCCGCCGTCGGCAAGAGCATCCGGCTAGAAGGCTTCATCGTCTCCAACAGCTTCCACCTGCTGCCGGAGTTCCTGCAGGACATGTCGGGCTGGATCTCGTCGGGCAAGCTGCAATGGAAGGAGACCGTCGACGAGGGCATCGAGAACGCCCCCGGCGCCTTCCTCAAGCTCTTCAAGGGCGAGAACACCGGCAAGATGCTGGTCAAGCTGAGCTGACCCCTTTCCCCGGTCATCCCGGACGGCCGCCAGGCCGGTCCGGGACCCAGGGCGACGGCGCGGGCTGGGTCCCGGCTATCCGCGCGACGCGCTGCGGCCGGGATGACCGCTAGTTTTGGGAGCGCGGCGTCATCTCAACCAGCGCCCAGCCGTCGCCCAGTTTCTGGAACTTGAATGCCACGCGCGATCCCGGCTCGCCCGGCGAGACGGCGATCACATCCGCCCAGGTCCTGAACGTCGTGCGTCCGGCCGGCAGCCCGGCGTCCGCCGATCCCTCATGGTCCAGGACCACGCGCGACGAGGTCGCCTCGCTGACGACGCCGATGCTTGCGTAGATCGGTCCCGTCGGCCCCGGCGGGATGATCCGGGCGCGGGCCTTGGCCGCGTCGGGACGCGAAGCTTCCGGCCCGCAGCCCGTCAGGGCCAGGGCGCAGACGACGGCGAACAGGCCCAGAGCCCTCATCAAAACCTCCGTGAACGGATCGCCGCCATAGCACGAAGCATGGGCTTGTGAACGGCGCCCGCTTCCGCCCGCGCCCCGGGAGGGCTAAAAGCCCGGCCGATCCCTGTTCGGAGAGTAAGCCGTGTCGCGCCTGTTCAGCGCTTATGTGATGGTCGACTGGAGCGCCGCCGCCGCCGCGCGCACCGGCAAGGATTCGATCTGGATCGGCGTCATCAAGCGCGACATCCGTTTCCGCCCGACCTTCGAGGCCCACAACCCGCCGACCCGCGACGCCGCGATGGCGACCCTGCGCGAGGTCCTGGCCGACCTGCGCCGCCGCGGAGAACGGGTCCTGATCGGCTTCGACTTCCCGCTCGGCTATCCGGAGGGCACGGCCGCCTTGCTGAAGGTCAAGCCGGCCGACTGGTCCGGCATGTGGGCCTTCCTGGCCAAGGACGTGGTCGACAAGCCGACCAATGTGAACAACCGCTTCGCCGTCGCCGCCAAGATGAACCGGCTGATGACCGACGAGGCCTGGCCGTTCTGGGGGGCGCCGGCCAACGACGCCCAGCGCTGGCTCGCCACGACCAAGCCGACGGTCGACCGCGCCGGCCTTCCGCCGGAGTTCCGCCGGACGGAGAAGCTCACCCAGGGCAAAGGCAAGTCGGGCGCGAAGAGCGTCTGGCAGGTGTTCGGCAACGGCACCGTCGGCAGCCAGGCCATCGTCGGCATCCCGCGGGTGAAGGCCCTCGCCGACGAGATGGGCGACAAGGCCCGCGCCTGGCCGTTCCAGACCGGCTGGAAAACCTTGACCGAGGCCGACCTGGCCGGCGTCGAGGCGGTGTTCGCCGAGGTCTACCCGGCGCTCGGCGACGTGCGTCCCGAGCCGGGCGAGATCGCCGACCGGGCTCAGGTCCGCGCGCTGTGCGAGCATTTCCTGCGCCTGGACGAGGCCGGAAAGCTCGGCCTCGAGTTCGGCCCCAAGGGCGAGACCACGGACGCCGAACGCGGCGTGGTCGAGACGGAAGAAGGCTGGATCCTCGGGGTCTGAGGCTCGCCATGGCCTCGCCGCCACGGAAACTCCGACTCCGCCATCACATCGGTTGCCGACTGACGATATCCATGGGATACGCAGCGGGCTCAGGTCCGAGCCAAGAGGGATTCGAATGACGATTGACGCGCGCACATCTGGACGTCGCCCGAAGGGTGATCGTCTGCGCGCGACCGGATGGCGGGACGCGCGCCTTCCCAACCTCTTCGTCTGAAACCGCGCGCCTCCGGGTCGCGCGACACCCGGAACCCAGAATGCCTACCCTGTCGACGCCGCCGGCCGAACGCCGTGAGCCGTCCCCCCTTTTGATCCACCTGGCCGGCGAGTTCGCCGATCGCGTCGCCGCGCTTTGGCCCGCGCCGCACGGGCCGTTCCTGACCGCGGGCGCCGCCCAGCGTCACCTGATCGCTCTCGGCCTGACCCGCGGGCGACCGGGCGTCGACCTGCGCGCCGTGCTGACCATTCCGCTCAAGCGCGCGCTTCGCCTGATCCTGCAGAGTCCGCCGCGCGGCCTGCTACGCGCGCTCGGCCGCCTGGGCGAGCGCGCCTGGAGCCGGACCGACTACGACCTGCTGCTGGCCCTGCTGGCGCGGCCGGAGACAGCCAAGATCCTCGCCCATGCGGAGGCCATCGAGGCCGACGCCGCCCGCGCGCTGCACGGCACGCCGCCGCCGCTGGTGCGGGCCGGGCTGCATCGCCTGCCGCTGCTGCCGGACCAGGCGGCCCTGGCCACCGAGGCGTTCACGGCGATCTCGGCGCGGGACGGCGAAGGGGTCGGCGAGCGCATCGCCCGGCGATGGGCGGGCGCCCGCACCGTCGAAAGCCTGATGGACCGCCTGCGTGAGGACATCCTGCCCGAACTTCCCCCGCCCCCCTTCCCCGGCACGGAGCGCCTGCGGCCGCTGACGACCAAGGCCGCCATGCGCGAAGCGGGCGGCCGCTACAACAACTGCCTTCGACAGCGTCTTCATCGCGCCGCGTCCGGAGCCTCGGCCTTCTATGAGTGGCGGGGGGCGCCGTCGGCGGTGATCGAGATCGTCCGCGACCAGCTGTTCGGCTGGCGGCTGAGCGAGGCCCGGCTGCGCGACAACGAGATCATGTCGGTCGCCGATCGCCCGGCCCTGGTGGCGGATCTTCGCAGCCTGGGCGTCTGGATCGGCCGCTCCCATTGGGGTCTGCACCACGCCAGCCACGACGCCGACGAGCCGACCTTCAGGTTCGAGCCGGTCGAACGCGCCGTCGCGGAGGCCTTCGAAGGGTGACCAAGGCTTAATTTGAACTCGGCGCCCCCCGCGTCCAGGCTGCGCGGCGGTTTACGGGGGCGTCGATGAGCACCACCACGCAGCGGCACCAATCGATCGACGCCGTGCGCGGCTTCGCCGTGCTGGGCATCCTGCTGATGAACATCGTCGGCATGGGCCTGCCGACCTTCGCCTACCTGGATCCGAGCTACTGGGGACTGGACGGGCCGGCGGACGTCTGGGTCTGGGCGGTGAACTATGTGCTGGCCGACGGCAAGCTGAGAGCGCTGTTCACCATGCTGTTCGGGGCCAGCATGCTGCTGATCGCGGACCGGGCCGAAGGACGACGCCCCGGCCCCGCCGAGACCCACTACCGGCGGATGGGCTGGCTGCTCGTGTTCGGGATGCTGCACGCCTACCTGCTGTTCTTCGGCGACATCCTGGTCACCTACGCCATCGCCGGGATGCTGATCTTCCCGCTGCGCAGGCTGAAGCCCCTGTGGATGATCGGCCTGGGCGCCGCGATCCTGCTGGCGTTGCTCGCCTACAGCCTCAACGAGGCCAGCCGGATCGAGACACTGTGGACCGCGATCCAGGCCGGAACCGCGACCCCCGTGCAGCTCGCTCAGTGGCAGGAGGCGCAGATCCTGATCCAGCCGCCCCGCTCCCTCGGCGAAGAGGAGGTGCGGCTGATGCAGGGCGGCTTCCTGGAGGCGCTGCAGAGCCGCGCCCGGGTCGCGATGATCATGCAGCTCTTCATCATGCCGACCAGCGCCCTGCCCGAAGCGCTCGGCCAGGCCTTGATCGGCGCGGGCCTGTTCCGGCTGGGCTTCTTCACCCTGGGCTGGCCGAACCGGGCCTATGGCGGCGTCGCTGCGTTCGGCCTGCTGATCGCCCTGCCGATCACCGCCGCCCTGGCCTGGAAGGCCTGGTCATCCGGTTTCGACCCGGGTCTGCGCCATCTGTGCGAGTCCCTCAGCGCCCTGCCCCGGCCGTTCGTGGCTCTGGCCTATGCTTCGGTCCTGCTGATGATGGTGCGCGCGGGCCGCGCCGCCGGCCTGGTCGACCGCCTCGCCGCCGCCGGGCGCATGGCCTTCAGCAACTACCTGGGGACCTCGATCCTCACCTCGTTCGTGTTCTGCGGCTACGGCCTGGGCCTCTACGGCGAACTGAGCCGGTGGGAGCTCTACATCGTGGTGGCGGCGGTCTGGGCGCTGATGCTGCTGTGGAGCAAGCCCTGGCTGGAGCGCTTCCACTACGGCCCCTTCGAATGGGCCTGGCGCTCGCTGGCGCAGTGGAAGCCGCAGCCCTTCATCAGAAGGGCCGCGGCCGCCTGAGGCCTGTCAGCCCATCACCTTGACGATGGCGACATGCTCTTCCGCCCCGTATCCCGCGGCGGCGGCCCGCCGGAACAGGTCCGCGGCGAACCGCGGCCAGGCGTCGCCGATGCCGGCGTCCTGCGCTTGCTGCACAAGCCGGGCGATATCCGCCCCGGCCGTGGCCAGGGCGCTCTCCGGCTCGGCGAACCGGCCGCCGGCGATCACGGCGGCCATGTGCCGGGAGTCCGCGCCCAGGCTCGGCGCGAGGCCGGCCAGCGTCTCGCCGAAGCCCGCCAGATCCAGCCCCTCCGAACGGGCGACCAGCGCGCCGTGAGCGAAGCCGATCCAGTGTCCCGCGAGATAGGCCAGGACCGCCGCGAACAGCGCCGCCGCCGCGCCCGGATCGACGCCTTGATGGATCACGCCGCCCGCCAGCCGCCGCAACAGCGGCTCGGCGTCCTCGAACACCGCCTGCGGCCCGGAGGCGACGATCACGGCCTCCTCCCCGCCGATCTGCCGCGGCCAGGCCAGGATCGCCCCGTCCAGGTAGCGGACGCCCCTCGCCTCCATCCCGGCCGCCAGCGTCCGCGCTT
Source organism: Caulobacter mirabilis (assembly GCF_002749615.1). GTDB lineage: Bacteria > Pseudomonadota > Alphaproteobacteria > Caulobacterales > Caulobacteraceae > Caulobacter > Caulobacter mirabilis. The sequence goes on along the minus strand of NZ_CP024201.1, from coordinate 1,738,893 downwards.
CGCGCGGCGTGCCGGTGCTGAGCTGGACCAGCGTCCGCCCCGCGAGCGCCGCGAGGACGGCGTCGTCGAGGATGGCGGCGGCTGCGGCGTAGTCCGAGACGCAGACGACCGTCACCGGACTGGCGGCGGCGGCCGATGCGGCGTCGGGGGCCAGGCCGGCCCCGGCCGCGACCAGATCGGCGGCCTTCGCGGCCGACCGGTTCCACACCGTGGTCCGCAGGCCCGACCGCAGAAAGGCCCGCGCCAGGGCCGAGCCCATCTCGCCCAGGCCGATCACCGTCACGTCACTCATGTCTTCACTCCTTGAAACCTCGTGGCGAGGTCCCAGGTGTGGAGGATCACGAGCCCATTCAATTACTTACCTTTTGGTACGTACCGGAGCCCCGCGTTGAAGCCGATCGAGATCGAGACCTGCGGACTGAACGCGGCCCTGGCCGTCATCGCCGGAAAATGGAAGCCGACGATCATCTGGGTCCTGCATGCCGCCCCGACGCGGTTCGGCGCCCTGCGACGCCAGATCCCGGGCATCAGCGAGAAGGTCCTGTTCCAGCAGCTTCGCGAGCTCGAGGCGGACGGCGTCGTGCGTCGCCGCGTCTTCGAGGGCGCGGTGCTGCATGTCGAGTACTCGCTGACCGCCTCCGGACAGGTGCTGAACACGGCGACGCATGCCCTGTCCGTCTGGGGGACAGGGCATGCCGCCACGCGGTCGGCGGTGGAGCTTCTGAGCGGCTAGCTCGCTGCGCGGAGCCCGTCGCGGCCCGCCTTCAGGCGCTCGGCGACCAGGAAGGCCAGCTCCAGCGCCTGCTCGCCGTTGAGGCGCGGGTCGCAGTGGGTGTGGTAGCGGTCGGCCAGGTCGCCCTCGGTCAGCGCGCGCGCGCCGCCGAGGCATTCGGTGACGTTCTGCCCGGTCATCTCCAGGTGCACGCCGCCCGGATGGACGCCCTCGGCCTCGGCCACGTCCACGAAGCCCTTCACCTCGGCCAGGATGCGGTCGAACGGCCGCGTCTTGTAGCCGGTGGAGGCCTTCAGGGTGTTGCCGTGCATCGGGTCGGTCGACCAGATCACCGAACGGCCGGCCCGCTTGGTCGCCTGCATCAGGCGCGGCAGGCGCTCGGCCACCTTGTCGGCGCCGAAGCGGCCGATCAGGGTCAGCCGCCCCGGCTCGTTGGCCGGGTTCAGCACGTCGATCAGGCGCAGCAGATCGTCGGGCTCCATGGTCGGGCCGACCTTGCAGCCGATCGGGTTCTTCACGCCGCGCATGAACTCGACATGGGCGCCGTCCAGCTGACGGGTGCGCTCGCCGATCCACAGCATGTGGGCGCTGGTGTCGTACCAGTCGCCGCTGGTGCTATCGACGCGGGTCATCGACTCCTCGAAGCCCAGCAGCAGGGCCTCGTGGCTGGTGAAGAACTCCACCTGCTTCATGCCCGGATGGCTCTCGGGCGTGACCCCGATGGCGGCCATGAAGGCCAGGCTTTCGCTGATCTTGTCCGACAGCTCGCGGTAGCGCGCGCCCTGCGGGCTGCCGTCGACGAAGCCCAGCGTCCAGCGGTGGATGTTGTGCAGGTCGGCGTAGCCGCCCTGGGCGAAGGCGCGCAGCAGGTTCAGGGTCGCCGAGGCCTGGCCGTAGGCCTTCAGGAGGCGTTCCGGGTCCGGCGTGCGCTCGGAGGCCTCGAAGGCCATGCCGTTGATGTTGTCGCCCCGGTACGACGGCAGGGTGACGCCGTCGATGGTCTCGATCGGCTCGCTGCGCGGCTTGGCGAACTGGCCCGCGATGCGGCCGACCTTCACCACCGGCTTGCCGCCGGAGAAGGTCAGCACCACCGCCATCTGCAGGATCAGGCGGAAGGTGTCGCGGATGTTGTCGGCGTGGAATTCCTTGAAGCTCTCGGCGCAGTCGCCGCCCTGCAGCAGGAAGGCGTTGCCCTGGGCGACGTCGCCCAGCAGGCTCTTCAGTCGGCGGGCCTCGCCCGCAAACACCAGCGGCGGCATCCGGCGAAGGTCGTTTTCCACGCGCTCGACGACGACCTGATCCGGATAGTCGGTCGGCACGTGCTTGGCGGGCTTGCTTCTCCAGGACGTCGGGGTCCAGCGCTCGGTCATGGTCTCAACTCGAAAATGGGCCGTCGTCCTTACAGCAAGGCGGCCCGGAAGGCAAAATTATGCGCCCGCCGCGCGCGAATGTCGCGCGAAGGGCATGGGAATGCGCGATCGTTGCGAATGTAACCATCTGCGGTGGAGATGGGGCTGGCGGTGGTGGGTTGGAAGGGCGGAGGGGGCTCAGTGTCTCCGTTGTGGCGGTGCGGGGTGCGGGTGGGCGGCTCGCTAGGGGCGGCGAGGTGGTCACGGGAGGCAGTATAGCGCGGTGGCGGCGGGCGGGGATTGGCGGGGGAAAGTTTAGTGAAAGCGCAAGCTTGGGGAGATGTAGGCGGATGGAGTGTGGGTTGCGGCGGGCCGCTCCTGTAGGGCCATGGCTCGCTGAACGGCTGGAAGCCGCGCCTGACGAAGGGGCAGATTGTCCCCGGATGTCTCGGCATGTCTCGTGAGTATACGTCTCGGGAGTCTCGCGCCGAGCGAGCGTCGGAAGCTGACTCTTTTCTGATCCTCGGACCGTTCGCTTCCAAAACGGGAAACCAAAGGCCGCAGGTAGTGTAGCGCGCTCCTGAGGCCCCCTCCATCTGTGGGTCCGCCTCCGGCCGTTTGGTTATCGAAGCGCGCCTCGGTAACTAGTGGCAAACAGTGCAAGCAGCTCATAGCGCGCAGCAGGTGCATTGCGCAGACTTGCCGTTGAGCCTGGTCACGGCCAAGCTCAACACGCTGGAGTCGATAGATATGCACCTTCGCGCCAATACACTGGACGACCTTCTCGAAAAGGCTTTCAGACTTCTCCTGAAAAGCAAAATGCGGGTCTCCCCCAAGAAGGGAAACACCGTCGAGGAGCATGGTGTAGTCCTTGAACTGACAAGGCCGCGCGCTCGCCTAAGTCGCGCTCATGAGAAGGGTCACGTGTTTAGCTGCATTGGGGAACTCTTCTGGTACATATCGTGCAAGAATGACTTGCCTTCGATTCAATATTACATAAAGCGCTATGATGAGTATGCTGAGTCGGACGGGACGATCTGGGGGGCCTACGGCCCACGGATGTTCGGCGGTGAACGGTCGCAATATGAAATCGTGCGAGACCGGCTGAGGGAAAGATCAGCAACTCGGAAGGCGGTCATTCAGCTTTTCGACCGGGAAGATATAGTCGCCGACTATAATGACGTGCCGTGCACCTGCACGCTCCAGTTTCTCGTCCGTGACGGGCTACTGAATCTGGTCGTCTACATGCGGTCGAATGACGTCTATATGGGCTTCCCGCACGATGTGTTCGCATTCACGATGATCCAAGAGATCATGGCGAACGACCTTGGGGTCAAACTTGGGTCGTATAAGCACATGGTTGGCAGCTTCCACCTGTACGATCGGAATCGCGAACAGGTTGAACGCTACCTGCACGAAGGCTACCAGCCGACCCGCGAGATGCCCGCGATGCCGAGCGGCAATCCCTGGGGAGACATCCAGAAGCTCTTCATTATCGAGGACGCGATCCGCGGCGGCGGCGCCGCGGCCGTGAGCCAAGCTCTATCGCGGCTCCACGAGATTAGCCCGTACTGGGCCGATATTGGCCGACTGTTCGGGATTTTCGCCCTGACGCGCGGCTACGATGGGCCGCGTGAACGCCTTAGGGGCGTTGTCGATCTTCGCAAAGAGATGGCGAGCGACTTTTACGCCGCCTACATCCGCAAACGTTCGAAGAAGTTGAACCAAGTAGTGGCCAAGCTCGACTTCGAAACCGCGAGCCACGGCTAGGAGTTCGACCGTGAGACCATTTGATCGGCAGCGTGCCGCCGCTTTGTCAGCCGGCCTTGTCGCCTTTTCCAATCATACGCCGCTGTTGGGTGTTGCGGACGCCAACGCCCGGGCGAGCCTTGTGCGCCAGATGATCGATAGCCTGCACCGCATTGAGTTTGCTCGGCAGCTTGGGCAGCGCTCAATCAGTCCGGGGCGTATGGACCCAACCAGCCCGCTGTTCGATCCGGTGCGGGCGGCCTATCTCCACGACCAGGCGGGCAACAAGGACGAGGCCGCCTGGTTGATTTTCCTTTCGACCCACTTTGGTTTCCATCGGCGCTGGAAGTGGGAATTGACCCGTCGAGTCTATGGGGCGCTCGGCCAAGGTCCAAACTGGACTTGGGCACGGACCAGCGGTGACATCGACGGGTTTCGACATTGGTTCAATGCCCACGCCGCCCAGTTGCAAGGTGTCCCGTTTGGCAATCACCGCAAGTACGAGAGCATCCGCCCGGGCGCGGACAACAACCTCGCCGACACGGTCGCCAGCTACATTGAATGGGTCGGCGCCAACCGAGGCTTCGCGCTCTTGGTCGCGGATATCGATCAGCCACCGTCAAACCCTAGAACCCGGTTCGATCGACTCTATCGGGCGTCGCCAATCGTACAGTTCGGCCGGACCGCCAAGTTTGATTTCCTGACGATGATTGGAAAGCTGAACATCGCCGACATCGAACCGCCCCTGCCCTATCTGCAGGGCGCGACGGGGCCGACGCGCGGGGCCAAGCTTCTCATCGCGAACAATCCCACGGCTAGTATCCCGGTACGCCACCTCTCTGACATCGTCGTCGATCTAGGGACCATCCTCGATGTCGGAATGCAGGTGATGGAGGACTCTTTGTGTAACTGGCAGAAATCCCAGTTCGAATACGTGGCGTTCAGAGGGTGAAGTCAGCCACGTCCGTCCAGTCGTAGCGCTCCTTCAGGAAGTTCATCTGGTGGTGCTGCAACAGGCCGCGGTTCTGCATCTGGCCGACCAAAATACCTGCCGAAACACCGACGCGCTTAGCCAGCCGCGCTAGGGCGCGGAAGTCGCGACGAACGGTGCGGAGATCGTCCTCGAATTCGGCAGGGATCAAGATCGAGGAGGCGAAGCGGTTGGCCTCGGATTCCTCCTCCGTCATCTCGTAATCTTGCCCTTCGACGAAGAGGGGGGAGGTCGGGTGGAGGAGAAGATGGCCGATTTCGTGGAACACAGTGAACCAGAAGTGGTCGTCGGCGCGATAACGGAAGCTGAGCTGTATGATCGCCTTGTCTGCCGCTTCGAAGTGGGTCGCTCCACTCGCCCGACAGCCCGCAGGCGTTCGCACAAAGACGATGGCGACCCCACAGGCTTGCCCGATCGCGACGAGCTTCGGAAAAAACTCCGCCGGCTTCTTCGTTCGAACTAAGTTGCGGATCGCCGGAAGTGCAGCGCGCAGCTTTTCGGCGTCCCATGGAGCGCAGTTCACCCGACGCGCACTGCGGACACCCTGCCGGAGCCAGGCGGCGACGGCCGCTGGATTGCTCTTGTGCGCGAATGACGTCCGAAACCGAACCTGCTCGGCTAAGCACGGTCCCGACCGCTGCCAATCTCCGGGCGTGTCCTCGAAAAAGGCCTTGAGCGCTTGATCCCCGCTAAGTTCCGTGAAGTCCTTTAGCCACCCGAAGGCGCGCATATCCTTCAGTGGCAGCTCGGATTTGAATGTCGCAAAGTCGACCGGAGCGGCGGATTGGACTTGGGTACCGAGCCGCTCGCGGTAAAGAAATTCCCTAGACAGCCAGAACTGCCGGCTCGCGCCTAAGGTCGTCGCGAGACCGTCGGCTAGTTCCGTATCTATGAATAGGTCGCCGACCAGCAGCTTGTCGGTCGCGGTACGCGACAGCCCTAGCTCTTGGCAGAGAAAGTCAGGGGTCAGATCGCGGCAGGCGAGGGCGTCTCTGATGGTGTCGCCAGGCGGCGACACCCAGTCCGGCGAGAAACGTTCGGCGGCGCTCATGGCAGCTGAATGCCCATGAGTTTGATGCGATCCACAGTCGTCCAATCGAGATCTTGATTCCCATCCATGGGAAGGGCTCCGGGAATAGCCACGATGTTCAGCCAATAGCCAGGGTGAAATTCGATCGCTGCGTCGTCATTCACCCCGTACTCGATGTTCATCCAGGGCAGCTCGGTGATCACGTTAGCGGCCTCAAGGTCGGCCAAACGGCGTTGCAAGGCCGCCGCCGCTTCGTCGCCGAGCTGCGTTCGGGCCCAGGCGTCGCTTTCGCACAGGCGGCGAAGGCCTTTGGTCTCGAACCCAAGTTCCAACAGTAGTCACCATGCCAGCTCGCTGAGTGAGAATCAGCCATGCTTCGCATGGTCGCGCTTCAGGCGATGTTCGGCTAGATCACACGCAAAGCTTGGTGGTCGCGCTCGTTCAGACATCGTCCAGGCCGAACAGGAGTGTCGGCAATCGGCGGACTCTGAGTGTTGACCCCAGCCGCGCCCCCTACCCCACCGCCCCCAGCTCCGCCGGCATGTACTTCTCGCGCATCGTGACCAGCTCCTCCGCCGCCGTCGGGTGGACGGCGCAGGTGGAGTCCCACTGCGGCTTGGTCACGCCCATCTTCACGGCGATGGCGGCCATCTGGATGATTTCCGGCGCGTCGGGGCCGACGACGTGCACGCCGACGACCTGCTGGTTGTCGGCGCGGACCAGCAGCTTCATCAGCGTGCGCTCCTCGCCGCCGTAGAAGCTGACCTTCATCGGACGGAAGGTGGTGCGGTAGACGTCGATCTGGCCGAACCGCTTGCGGGCCTCGGCCTCGCCCATCCCGACGGTGCCGATCGGCGGCTGGGAGAACACCGCCGTGGCCACGTGGTCGTGGTCGAAGCTGGTCGGGTTGTTCTTGAACTCGGTCTCGGCGAAGGCCGCGCCCTCGCGGATCGCCACCGGGGTCAGGTTGATGCGGTCGGTGACGTCGCCGACGGCCCAGATGTTGGCCACGTTGGTCCGCGAATATTCGTCGACCTGGATCGCGCCCCGGTCGTTCAGCAGCACGCCGGCATTCTCCAGGCCGAGGCCCTTCACATGGGGCTCGCGGCCGGTGGCGAACATCACCTGCTCGGTGGTGAACCTCATGCCGTTGTTCAGGCGGCTGATCAGGCGGCCGTCCTCGGCCCTCTCGATGCTCTCGTGCGAGCAGCCCAGCGCGATGCGAATGCCGCGCTTCTCCATCTCCGACGACAGGTGCACGCGCACGTCGTCGTCGAAGCCGCGCAGGATGTTCGGGCCGCGGTACTGCAGCGTCACCTTGCTGCCCAGCCCCGCGAAGATGCCGGCGAACTCCACGGCGATATAGCCGCCGCCGACGATCAGGATGCTCTCGGGCAGCTTTTCGAGGTGGAAGGCCTCCTCCGAGGTGATCGCATGCTCGATGCCCGGCAGGTCGGTCGGCACGGTCGGTCGGCCGCCGGTGGCGATCAGGATCTTGTCGGCGGTGTAGGTCTGGTCGCCCACGGCGACGGTATGGGCGTCGACCAGGGTGGCGCGGCCGTGCAGCAGCTCTGCGCCGGCCTTCTGCAGGTTGGTGACATAGATGCCCGACAGGCGCGCGATCTCGAGGTCCTTGGACTCGATGAAGGCCGGCCAGTCGAAGGTCGGCGCCTCGACGGTCCAGCCGAAGCCGCGCGCGGCCTTGACCTGCTGCGAGAACTCGCTGGCGTAGACCATGAACTTCTTGGGCACGCAGCCGCGGATCACGCAGGTGCCGCCGACGCGATGCTCCTCGGCCACCGCCACCCGGGCGCCGGCCATGGCCGCCAGCCGCGACGCCCGCACCCCGCCCGAGCCCGCCCCGATGACGAAGAGGTCGTAGTCGTACTTGGCCATCAAACTTCTCCGTCTTCCCGGCCCACGGGTCGCGTGAAGCGCGCCCGAGGGTAAACTAATGGCCTGGGATCCAGGAGATCCACCGACCGCTCAGGCTGTATCTGGGTCCCGGCCTTCGCCGGGATGGGCGGGGTTGATATGGGTCTAGGGGACGAGCTTGACCACCCCGTCGTCGGTTCCCAGCAGGGCCTCGTCGGCGAGGTCCAGGAACAGGCCGTGGTCGACCACCCCGGTGACGCTCTTCAGCGCCGAGGCCAGCGCCGCCGGATCGGCGATCGTTCCCGAGGCCATGTCGTAGATCACGTTGCCGCCGTCGGTGACGACCACGCCCCGCTCGGCGGTGCGCAGCCGCGGCGGCGGCAGGTCGAACTCGGCGGCGATGTCGGCCAGGCGGCGGCCGGTGTGCGGATGGCCGAAGCGGACGACCTCGATCGGCAGCGGGAACTTGCCGAGAGTCTTCACATGCTTGGCCGCGTCGGCGATGACCACGCAGCGCCTGGACGCCTCCCAGACCAGCTTCTCGCGCAGCAGGGCCGCGCCGCCCCCCTTGATCAGCGACAGGCCCGGGCCGATCTCGTCGGCGCCGTCGACGGTCAGGTCGATGCTCTTCACGTCGTCCAGGCTGGCCAGGCCGATGCCCAGCTCGCGCGCCAGGTCGGCGGTGGCCTCGGAGGTCGGCACGCCGCGGATGTCCAGCCTGCGCGCGGCCAGGGCCTTCACGAACCAGGCGGCCGTCGAGCCGGTGCCCAGCCCCACGACCATGCCGGCTTCCACCAACTCCGCGGCGGCTTCGCCCGAAATGCGCTTTTGATCGTCGGCAGTCATGTCGCGTCCCTGTTGCGCCCGCTCTTTAGCATCGGATGGCCCCGACGGGAGGGCGTTTCCGCCTCGCGCCGCATCGATAGATATTTCCTATGCTGCAGGGCAAACAAATCAATTTTGCTTATCGGGCGAAGCCGGGTAGCAACCTCCCCGTCGCTAACCGGAGTCCGACATGTCCCTTATCAATACCCAGATTAAGCCGTTCACGACCCAGGCCTTCAAGGAAGGCAAGTTCATCACCGTCAGCGACACCGACCTGAAGGGCAAGTGGTCCGTGGTGTTCTTCTACCCGGCCGATTTCACCTTCGTCTGCCCGACCGAGCTGGAAGACCTGGCCGACAACTACGACGCCTTCCAGAAGCTGGGCGTGGAGATCTACTCGGTCTCGACCGACACCCACTTCTCGCACAAGGCCTGGCACGACTCTTCGCCGGCCATCGGCAAGATCAAGTACACCATGCTGGGCGACGCCTCGGGCCAGATCACCAACAACTTCGGCGTCATGCGCGAAGGCCAGGGCCTGGCCGACCGCGGCACCTTCCTGGTCGACCCGGAAGGCGTGATCCAGTTCATGGAGATCACCGCCGAAGGCATCGGCCGCAACGCCGCCGAGCTGCTGCGCAAGGTCAAGGCCGCCCAGTACGTGGCCTCGCACCCGGGCGAAGTCTGCCCGGCCAAGTGGGAAGAGGGTGAAGCCACCCTGGCCCCGTCGCTCGACCTGGTCGGCAAGATCTAAGGCCGACCTCGGCCTCCGGCCTTGGAGGCCGTCCGCTGCGGCGGGCGGCCTCCGGGGCCCCCTCTACCCCCCTGTTTTCAAGCTTTTGAACGGTACCCCGGAGCACCGCATGCTGGACGCTGCCCTGAAGACTCAGCTCGCCGCCTACCTGCAGAACCTGCGTCAGCCGATCGAACTGGTCGCCACCCTGGGCGACGGGTCCTCGGCCGCGGAGATGCGCGCGCTCCTGGAAGACGTCGCGGCCGCGTCCGACAAGGTCGGCGTCCGCTTCGACGGCGCCGACGACCGCGCCCCGTCCTTCGCCATCGAGCGCGCCGCCGGCGACGCCGGCGTCCGCTTCGCCGGCCTGCCGCTGGGCCACGAGTTCACCTCGCTGGTGCTGGCCCTGCTGCATGTCGGCGGCCACCCGCCCAAGATCGACGCCGACGTCGTCGCCCAGATCAAGGCGCTGGAGGGCCGCTTCCACTTCGAGACCTATTTCTCGCAATCCTGCCAGAACTGCCCCGACGTGGTGCAGGCGCTGAACACCATGAGCGCCCTGAACCCCAACATCACCCACGTCGCCATCGACGGCGCCCTGTTCAAGGACGAGGTCGAGGCGCGCCAGGTCATGGCCGTGCCGACCGTGCTGCTGAACGGCGAGCCGTTCGCCCAGGGCCGCATGACCATCGAGCAGGTGCTCTCCAAGCTCGACACCGGCGCCGCCGCCCGCGCGGCCGAGAAGCTGAAGGACAAGGACCCGTTCGAGGTCCTGGTCATCGGCGGCGGTCCGGCCGGCGCGGCCTCGGCCATCTACGCCGCCCGCAAGGGCATCCGCACCGGCCTGGCGGCCGAGCGCTTCGGCGGCCAGGTGCTCGACACCATGGCCATCGAGAACTTCATCTCCGTCTCCCACACCGAGGGCCCGAAGCTGGCCGCCGGTCTGGAGCAGCACGTCAAGGACTACGACGTCGACATCATGAACCTGCAGGTCGCCAGCCGCCTGATCCCGGCGAAGGCCGAGGGCGGGCTGATCGAGGTGCAGCTCGAGAACGGCGTCAGCCTGAAGTCGCGGACCGTGATCCTGGCCACCGGCGCCCGATGGCGGCAGATGGGCGTGCCCGGCGAGAACGACTACCGCAACAAGGGCGTGGCCTACTGCCCCCACTGCGACGGCCCGCTGTTCAAGGGCAAGCGCGTGGCCGTGGTCGGCGGCGGCAACAGCGGCGTCGAGGCGGCCATCGACCTGGCCGGCATCGTCGCCCACGTCACCCTGATCGAGTACGACAGCCAGCTGCGCGCCGACGCGGTCCTGCAGCGCAAGCTGGCCAGCCTGCCGAACGTCCGCATCGTCACCTCGGCGCTCACGACCGAGGTCCGCGGCGACGGCCAGAAGGTCACCGGCCTGGTCTACAAGGATCGCAACAGCGACGAGGTCCACAACCTCGACCTGGAAGGCGTGTTCGTGCAGATCGGCCTGGTGCCGAACACCGAATGGCTGAAGGACACGGTCGCCCTCTCCCCGCGCGGCGAGATCGAGACGGACCACCGCGGCGCGACCTCGGTCCCCGGCGTCTTCGCCGGCGGCGACGCCACGACGACGCCCTACAAGCAGATCGTTATCGCCATGGGCGAAGGTTCGAAGGCGGCGCTGTCGGCGTTCGATTACCTGATCCGCCTGCCGGCCGAGGTGACGGAACAGGCGGGGGCTTAGGCGCTACGGGGACATGCTCCGCCTTCGGAGAATGTGGCGCGTGTCCCTGGATCTCCTGTCGCTGAGAGGCTCCGGCCGAGGCCTAGAGCACCGGCGCGCCGTAGGACAATGTTGCGTCCGTCAGATCGTCTTCGGTCAGGATTTCCAGCATCCACACCCGGCTGGTCGCCGCCGCCTTCTGGAAATCCGCCTCACTGGCCCCTGCGAGCGAGACAAAGCGCCCTCCCTTTTCGTGAAAGACGTAATTGGCCTTCGTCGGCCCTGTCTTGTCGGGCGCGACCCCAGCCCAACTGGCGATAGCCGTCCAGTCCGAGACCGTCGGACGGGTGCCAAGCGCGCAATTGCTGAATTTCCAACGCTTCGTCCCGACCGTTTCCATCGACTCTGCGACAATCAGACGAAGCGGCCTGCCGTCCTTTGTTTCCCTGAACATTTGGACCGCGTAGGTCATCTTGCCGGGGTTCGGGACTGGAACCTCGGCATAACCGAGGGCTTTCGCCTTCTCGATCGCGCCCCGGAAATCGTTGCGAGACGCACCGCAGATCGCAAGAAAATCCCCGCTCCAGGCGGTCTCCGCGATCGCTGACTGAACACCCATCACGCCTGTGAGCACGACGCCGATCAGGACGTGTTTCACCACGCCCGCTTTGAATGACTCACCCAAGTTCCGCCCCCCAACTCCGAGTTCCCAAAGCACTGACCAACAAAGCGCGACCGGATCAAGCGCGTATAGACGTCATCCATTGAGGCAAGGCGAGGAGAACGGCGAAAGCGCTCTCCCTGTCCCTTCGTCTCATGCCAGGCGCGTCGCCAAGCATGAGATCGAAGGGGCGCTCCCACCGTCCAGCTGGGCGGCGGAAGCCGCTCGCCGCCGACCTACGGGCCCGACGCCGGAGCCCCCGCCGCGCCCTTCAGCACAAAAAACGAAGCCGAGAGGATCGTCGTGGTTTCGGCCCCGACCTTGAGCTGCAGGGCGCTGACGAGCCGGACCGGTCCTCCCTGAAGAAGGTCGATCGTCGGACCCCTCGTCTGAGCAGCCGACAGCCGGGTGCGCACGCCGTTGTTCTCCCGGAAGGAGTAGCTGACCAAGCTTCCCGTTTCCTCGGTCGGAGCCATGGCGAGCCAGGCGCGCAGCGCGGACGGCGCCGCGGCGTCCGGTCCGGCGATCGTGATCGAGCATCCTTCATGGGTCGCCGGCGGTCCGCCGGAACCGAACATGAGCGCGGGCCCCTGGAAACCCAGGAGATAGGTCCCTCCGCTCGACTTGCGCTGGAAGCTGTCGTCGCTGAGAGATGGAAGAGGCGCGAAGCCGAGCTTCGCCGCCTGCGCGCGGGCCCCGGCGGCGTCGCCGACATGGCGCAGGCAGACGGCTTCGAACATCTCGAACAGTTCGGAATGCTCCGCCGCCCGCGCGCCCGGCGTCGCCGCGCACAGCAGCAGCGTGAACACGCCCAGGCCGATTGCTTTCCAACCCGTCACGTCGGCCCCCGCCAACCTCTTCATCCCGCGCCAAGCCTTCGCCGTGCCGCCCATCGGCGTCAAGCTCGGCGCTTCACGGCGCAAGCTGAGGAGGCTTGCTCGCCCCCTACTCCGCCCGGGTCCGGGTCAGCAGCAGCAGGCTCGCGCCGCCGATGCCGCTGGCGGTCAGGGTGTGCAGGTCGCCGGCCTCCACGGCGGCCCTGGCCGCGGCCTTGTCCTTCAAGCCCACCGGCTTGCGCCCGCCCGCCTGGGTGAACAGGTAGATGCTGACGCCCAGGATCGACTTCGCCGCCGGAACGCCTGCCCAGGCGCGGCCCGCGGCCAGGCCGGCCTCGTCCTTGCCCTTGACCCCCGCGCCGCAGATCAGGGTCGAGGACGCCGGCATGTCCTTCTCGGCCTTGTCGGCCCGGCGGGCCGCGACGACGAAGAACGCGCGGCCGTCGATGGTCTTCTCGAAACTCTTGGTCTCCGTCGCTCCATCGGACTTCGGCGGCTTCTTGGCCGGAACGAAGCCCTGCGCCGTCGCCCGCGCCGCGACGCCGGCCGGCTCCAGCCCCGGCCCGCAAATCCCTCGGAACAGCCCGAACAGTCCCGCCTCGGCGGCGTTCGCCGACCCGGCAGCGAACAGGATCAGGGCGGCCATGAACATGGGGGCGACGCGCATGCTCCTTCATCCCACGCTCCGACGCTTCCGGCCATAGGCCTCCGCGCCCCTACCTCCGAGGTAATCGATCCCGTTCCCGCCCGGTCGCATGTTGCTCCTGCCCGGACGGCCGGGCGCAGGACCTACACCGGAGCGAGACATGGACCGCCGCAGCCTTCTGACCTTCACCGCCGCCGCCGGAGCCGGCGCGACCCTGCCGGCGGCCGCCCAGGCTGCGGCGAGCCAGCCCGCGCCCCGCCGCGGCGGTCCGGTGACGACGCGGGACGGCGCCCGGCTGTTCGTCCGCGACTGGGGCGACGGGCCGACCGTGCTGTTCCTGTCCGGCTGGGCCCTGACCAGCGAGATGTGGGCCTACCAGGCCGCGCCGCTGAACGACGCCGGGCTGCGCACCGTCGCCTACGACCGGCGCGGCCACGGCAAGTCGGACGACCCGGGCCGCGGCTACGACTTCGACACCCTGGCCGACGATCTGGACGCGGTCATCGAGCAGCTGGGCCTGCGCGACGTGGTCCTGGTCGCCCATTCGATGTCCGGCGGCGAGGCGACCCGCTACCTGACCCGCCATGGCCGCAAGGGCCGGGTCCGCAAGCTGCTGTTCCTGGCCCCCGCCCTGCCTTGCCTGACCGCCAAGGCGGATAATCCCTACGGCGCGCCGGCGGAGGTCTACGAGGCCGTGCGCCGACAGTACCTGACCGACTTCCCGGGCTGGGTCGACGACAACACCGAGCCCTTCGTCACGCCCCAGACCAGCCAAGCCATGCGCGGCTGGCTCAAGGACATGATGCTGCAGACCTCGATGCGGGCGGTCGTCGACTGCAACCGCGCCCTGACGGCGGCCGACTTCCGGGCCGAGCTGCGGTCGCTGAAAATCCCCAGCCTGATCATCCACGGCGACAAGGACGCCTCGGCCCCGCTGGAAGCCACCGGCCGCCAGGTCGCCGCCCTGGTCCCGGGAACCGCGCTGAAGGTCTACGAGGGCGCTCCCCACGGCCTGTTCGTGACCCACATCGACCGCCTCAACGCCGACATCGAGGCCTTCGCGAAGGGCTAGAAAGGCGGGGGACATGTACCTGCAAGGTACGTGTCCCCTTCCTCTGTCGCGGGGACACGCGCCGGCTGCGCCGGAGCATGTCCCCAATCCTACTTCTGCTTCCGGGCCAGCTTGGCCGCGCGGAAGCGGGCCGCCCAGCCTTCCTTCTCGACCTGCGGGGCGCGTTCCAGGGCCAGGGCGTCCGGCGCCACGTCCTGGGTGATCACGCTGCCCGAGCCGGTGTAGGCGCCCGCGCCGATGCTCACCGGGGCCACCAGCGAGGAGTTGGAGCCCACGAAAGCCCCCTCGCCCACATGGGTCTTGGCCTTGTCGAAGCCGTCGTAGTTGCAGAAGATCGTGCCGGCGCCGATGTTGGCCTTCGCGCCGACCGAGCCGTCGCCCAGATAGGCCAGGTGGTTGGCCTTGGCGCCCTTGCCGACCGTGACGTTCTTCACCTCGACGAAGTTGCCGATATGGGCGTCCTCGCCGATGTCCGCGCCGGGCCGCAGGCGAGCGTAGGGGCCGACGATCGCGCCGCCGCGCACCACGGCGCCCTCCAGGTGGCTGAAGGCCCGGATCACCGCGCCGCTCTCGACCTGCACGCCAGGGCCGAAGACGATGTTGGGCTCCAGCACCGCGCCGCCGGCGATCTTGGTGTCCCAGCTCAGGAAGACGGTCTCCGGCGCGACCATGCTGACGCCCCCGGCCATCAGCGCGGCGCGGGTCCGGTCCTGCCAGAACCGTTCGGCGCGGGCGACGCCGGCCTGATCGTCGGCCCCCATGACCGCCGTCTCCGAGGCGAAGGCCACGCCCACCCGCTTGCCGGCCGCATTGGCGACGCCGACGATCGAGGTGATGTAGTACTCGGACTTGACGTTGTCGTTGTCGACCTTGGCCAGCCAGTCGAACAGGGGCCCGGCCGCCGCGCCCAGCATGCCCGAATAGCAGACCTTGACCGTCTTCTCCTCCGGCGAGGCGTCGCGCGCCTCGACGATGCGCAACAGGCGGCCGTCGGCGTCCTGGATCATGCGGCCGTACAGCGCCGGGTCCGCCGCCTCGAAGGCCAGCATGACCAGGTCGTCGCCGGCGGCGAGGCGCTCGAAGATCGGCGCCAGGTCGTCGGCGGTCAGCAGCGGGCAGTCGGCGTTGGTGACCAGCACCTCGCCGTCGAACCCGGCCAGAGCCTCCCTGGCCGCCAGTACGGCGTGGGCGGTGCCCAGCGGCGGGTTCTGGATGGCCACGGCGTCGTCGCCCAGCCGCCTGCGCACATGCTCGGCCACCGCCGGGCTGTGGGTTCCGCAGACCACCACCACCCGCTCGCAGCCGGCCGCCTGGACGGCGTCGATGGCGCGATCGAGCATGGTCCGCCCGCCGACCCTGTGCAGGACCTTCGGGGTCGGCGATTTCATCCGGGTGCCCTGGCCGGCGGCCATGATCACGGCGGCGCGTGCGGTCATCGGTTCGACTCGTCGAGTGATTGCTTTCCCCACGCGTTTAGCCGAAAGCCGGAGCCGATGCATGACCCTGCTATTGACCTCGCCGGCTGGACGGTCGCCTTCGACCTGGACGGCACCCTGATCGACACCGCGCCGGACCTGATCGGCGCCCTGAACGCCGTCCTGGTCGAGGAAGGCCTGCCGCCCGCGCCGATGACGGCGGTGCGGCAGCTGATCGGCCACGGTCTGCGGGCCATGCTGCCGCGCGGCTTCGCGCTGGCCGGCGCGACGATCTCCGAGACGCAGGT
Organism: Caulobacter mirabilis; assembly: GCF_002749615.1. Lineage (GTDB taxonomy): Bacteria > Pseudomonadota > Alphaproteobacteria > Caulobacterales > Caulobacteraceae > Caulobacter > Caulobacter mirabilis. The sequence goes on along the minus strand of NZ_CP024201.1, from coordinate 1,722,977 downwards.
CGACGCGCTGTGGCCGCGGCTGCTGGAGACCTACAGGGGTCGCATCGCCCGCGACAGCCGCCCCTTCCCCGGCTGCCTCGACGCCCTGGCGACGCTCCGGGCGCGCGGCGCGCGGCTGGCCGTCTGCACCAACAAGGCCGAGGCGATGACCCACGCCCTGCTGGCGGAGCTGGACATGGCCCGCTGCTTCGACGCCGTCGTCGGCGGCGACACCCTGCCGGTCCGCAAGCCGGATCCGGCGCCTCTGCTGGAAGCGATCGCCCGCGCGGGCGGCGTCCCCCGGCGCGCGGTCATGGTCGGCGACGCCTCTCCGGACGTCGGCGCGGCCAGGGCGGCGGGCGCGCCCTGCCTGGTCGCCACGTTCGGCTACAATGACCTGCCGGCGGCGGAACTGGGCGGCGACCGGCTGTTCTCGCACTACTCGGAGCTCGAAGCGCTCATCGTGGCGCTCGCGGCGCCTTGCGAGGCGGCGGCCGACTCGCTATAGACCCGCCCTCCCCGGGGCGCTGGCCCCGTCGGCGGATGCGTAGCTCAGCGGGAGAGCACCTCGTTCACACCGAGGGGGTCACAGGTTCAATCCCTGTCGCATCCACCATTTTCCTCCTGGAAATCAGAGACCTGGCGTTGTGACGGCGTCCTTTCGCCGCCCGTCTCGCGACCGGCGTAGGATTCATCGCAGAAACGCAAAGGGACGCAGGCGCCGGCTGGCGTCCGCGTCCCTGAAGGCGATCCGCGAGGCGGATCAGCCGGCCTGAAGCATGTTGCCCAGGCCGATGACGACGGTGGAGCCCACCAGCAGCGCGATCCCCGTCCAGACCAGGCGTCGCGTGCGGGCGCTGGCGTCGGCCCACTCCTTCAGGGCGAAGCCCCACAGGGTGGAGAACAGGATGATGCTGGCCATGTGCAGCGTCCAGGACGAGAAGCCGTAGCGTCCCATCTGGCTCTCGCCCATCGAGTAGAAGAAGAACTGGAAGTACCAGAGCAGGCCGCCCAGGGCCGCCAGCAGATAGTTGGCCAGCAGCGGCATGCGGACCTGCCCCTCGGCCGGCGCCGCGCCGCGTCCGATCCACTCGCCGGCGGTGCGGTTCTTGAGGATCAGCCAGGCGCACCAGACCAGATTGGTGGTCAGGCCGCCGAGCAGCACCACGCACAGCACCGGCAGGCCCTGCATCAGCGGGGCGGAGCCCGCCGCCAGCGCCGCCTCGCGGATCGGCTGACCGGCGTCCAGGCCCCAGGCGAAGCAGCCCGACATCACGCCGGAGAAGATCGCCAGCAGGATGCCCTTCTTCAGGTCGAACTCGGCGACGCCTTGACGGGCTTCGCCCTGGGTCTCGCGCTCCTTGGCCCGTCCGGCCATGGCCACGACGACGATGCCGGCCAGGGTGATCAGGATGCCCAGCAGGGTCAGCTGGCCGCTCGGCGTCGCCGCGAGCTGGCCCAGCGTGCCGCGGAAGATCGGCGGGCCGAGCGTTCCGATGACCGTCGTCAGGCCCAGCGCCACGGCCATGCCCAGCGACAGGCCGAGGTAGCGCATGGTCAGGCCGAAGGTCAGGCCGCCGAAGCCCCAGGCCATGCCCCAGAACCAGCACCAGAACAGGGTCTTGCCAGACGCGCCGCCGATCACGCCCAGCAGGTCCGGCGTGTTGAACGCCGCGAACAGCCACGGCGCGATCAGCCATGAGAACAGGCCGCCGGTGAGCCAGAAGATCTCCCAGGACCAGCCCTTGATGCGCCGGTACGGGACGTAGAAGCTGGCCGAGGACAGGCCGCCCAGCCAGTGAAAGAAGACCCCCAGGAAAGGGTTCGGCGTCATGATGTGGTTCTCCCCCTAGGCGCGTCCCCGGTTCAGGCCAGGACGTCGCGTTTGATCTGGTCGATGCGGGTCACGCCGGTCAGGGCCATGGCCACCCGCATCTCCGCCTCGATGAGTTGAAGGACGTGGGCGACGCCCGCCTGTCCGCCGCCGGCCAGGGCGTAGGCCCAGGCGCGGCCGAGCAGGACCGTGTCGGCGCCCAGCGCCAGCATCCGGACGACGTCGAGCCCGGACCGGACGCCGCCGTCGGCCATGATCGTCAGCCGTCCCCCGACGGCGTCGGCGATGGCCGGCAGGGCCCGCGCGGTGGACGGAACGCCGTCCAGCTGGCGCCCGCCATGGTTGGAGACGACGATGCCGTCCGCGCCGAGTTGCGCGGCCTTCGCGGCGTCTTCCGGGTCCAGGATCCCCTTGATGACCAGGGGGCCTTTCCACTCGCTGCGGATGAACGCCAGGTCCGACCAGTCGATGGCCGGATCGAAGTTCTCGCGCATCCAGCGAAAGAAGTCCTCGAGCCCGGTCTGCGAGCCCAGCACCGGCGCGACGTTGCCCAGGTGATGCGGCGCGCCGCGCAGGCCGACGTCCCAGGCCCAGGCCGGCCGGCGCGCGGCCTGGAACGCCCGCCGCGCCGCCCCGGCGAGGCCGGACGCGCCGGCCAGCCCCGAGCGCAGGTCGCGGTAGCGCGAGCCCGGCACCGGCATGTCGACCGTGAAGACCAGCGTCGAGCAGCCCAGGTCCCGCGCCTTGGCCATCAGCTCGCGCATGAAGGCCCGGTCGCGGATCATGTAGAGCTGGAACCAGATCGGCCGGTCCACGGCGGCGGCGACCTCGTCCAGGCTGCAGACCGAGACGGTGGAGAGGGTGAAGGGCACGCCGGCCGCCTGCGCCGCTCGGGCCGCCTGGACCTCGCCCCGGCGGGCGTTCATCCCCGCCAGCCCGATCGGGGCCAGGGCGACGGGCAGCTTCAGCCGCTGGCCGAGGACCTCCGTGGAGAGATCGATGGCGGAGACGTCGCGCAGCACCCGCTGGCGCAAGGCGATCCGGCGCAGGTCGGCGACGTTGGCGGCCAGGGTCGTCTCGGCATAGCTGCCGCCGTCGATGTACTCGAACAGGAAGTGCGGCAGGCGACGACGGGCGACCTCGCGATAGTCCTCGATGGCGGCCGCCCTCATGCCGCGACCTCCACCCCGGCCGCCAGGCGGCGCCAATCGGCGGCGTAGCCGGAGATGTCGACCTCCAGCGGCTTCACCCGCTCGAGCGGCGCCGAGGGCGTTCCGGCGACGCCGATCAGCCGCAGGGCGCCGTAGGAGACGTCGTGCTGGGCGTTGGAGACGTAGACGGCGTCGTCCGGCCGCAGCGACGCCAGGGCCCGGACGAACACCTCGGCCTCGGCGAACCGCCCCTCGATCAGGATCGCCCGTCTCGCCCCAATCAGGCTCAAGGACGTGTCGGCGACCAGGGCCGCGTAGAGCGAAACCGCGGCCCGCACCGCATAAGGGTCCTCCGGCGCATTCAACCAGCGCCCCTCGGCGCCCGGGAACGGGCCGACGCCCGGCGTGAAGGTCGGCAGCACCATCGAGCGGGCGGCCACGACCTCCGGCGTCGCCGCCAGCAGCGCGGGCTGGTCGGGCTTGATGTCGATCCGGCGGGCGTCAACGCCGGACAGGATCTCGATCTCCCGGCCGCCCATGAACCGGGCGGACGGGATGGGCGCGCCATAGGCGTCGACGTTGATCAGGCAGTCCCGGCTTTCGGAGAGCCGGCCTGTATCCATCGACGCCTCCCGCCCGGGCGAGCGCATCGCCACGAACCAGGTGCCGGTCGACAGGACCGTGGCCTCCTCCCCCGCGATCTCGGCGAAGCCTCGGGCGGCCAGCAAGGCCGCGTTGGAATCATGCAGGCCGCAATGGACCTGGACGTCGGCGGGCAGACCCGTCCGCGCCGCCCAGTCGGCGGTGATCGGCCCCAGGACCTCGTCGGCGCGGCGCAGCGGAGCCAGCCGCCGATCCCAGCCGCGCGATACGGCTAGACGACTCGGCGCCGCCGCCATCGGCCGCCACAGGTCGCTGTGACAGCCCAGGCTGGTCACCTCGGTCGCCGCTACGCCCGACAGCCGCCAGGCCCAGTACTGCGCCCAGGTCAGGATCACCGCACCGTCGTCGAGCAGGCCGGGATGCAGGCGCTCGAGCCAAGCCAGCTGAACCGCGACGTTCAGGCCGGCGGGCAGGCCGGGAGAGCCCGTCTCGGCGAAAACGTCGCGGTCGGCGTCGTAGGCGGCCCGCAACGCCGCCGGCGGCGCGGCCTCGTAGTCCGGCGAGGGGCAGGCGAGTTGGCCGTCACGCAGAACCGCCACCGCGGCGCCGTGAGCGACCGGCACGATCGCCGAGATCCGGCCGTGCCTGGCGAAGCCGGAGAGCACCTCGATCGCCCAGGCCTCGACGCCCTCGGCGTCCAGGGCGGCATAGGCTCCGGCCTCCACGCGCCGATTGGGTCGGGTCTCACGAGCGACGAGCCCGCCGTCCCGCGTCCACAGGCTCAGCTTGGTCAGCGTCTTGCCGACGTCCAGGACGACCGTCAGTCCCTCTCGCAACGCGTCACTCCCCCGATGTCGTGATTGATATTTGTCGAAAGTGATCATATACGACCACATCATTCGACAAACGATCAAATTCTTTCAGGCCGCCGCGATGAAAATCGAAACCGAGTCCCCCGCCGCCCAGGCGGAAGCCCTGCCCTTCGCGGTCCCGCAAAGCCGCTGGAACGAGGCCGAGGCGGCGGCCATGACGCCGGAAGCGCTGCTGCTCTACCGCTCGAATCTGCTCGGCTCGGACCTGACCGTCACCAACTTCGGCGGCGGCAACACCTCGGCCAAACTGACCGCCGCCGACCCGCTTACCGGCGAGCCCGTCGAGGTGCTGTGGGTGAAGGGTTCGGGCGGCGACATCGGTTCGATGAAGCTGGACGGCTTCTCGACCCTCTACCTGGACAAGTTCCGCGCGACCGAGGCCCTGTACCGCGGCGTCGAGTTCGAGGACGAGATGGTCGGCTACCTGCCGCACTGCACGTTCAATCTGAACCCCCGCGCGGCTTCCATCGACACGCCGCTGCACGGCCTGCTGCCCTTCGCCCATATCGATCACGTCCATCCCGACGCCCTGATCGCCCTGGCCGCCTCGTCCGGCGGCGAAGCTGCGGTGAAGGCCATCTGGAAGGGCGAGATCGGCTGGCTGCCCTGGAAGCGCCCGGGCTTCGAGCTGGGCGTGCAGATCCGCGAGTATGTAAAGGCCAACCCCGGCCTGCGCGGCGTCATGCTGGCCGGCCACGGAATCATCTGCTGGGCCGAAACCGCCCACGCCTGCTACGAGAACACCGTCGCCCTGATCGCCGACGCCGCCGAGTACCTGAACGGCAAGCTGTCCGGCCGCCCGGCGTTCGAGGGCGCGGCGGTCCCGTCGCTGCCGGCGGCCGAACGCGCCGCCCTGGCCGCCTCCCTGATGCCCCGCCTGCGCGGAAACATGCCCGGCGACCGCGCCAAGGTCGGCCACTTCAGCGACGATCCGGAGGCGCTGGAGTTCGTCGGCTCCAAGGCCTTCGAGCGCTTGGCCGCGATCGGCACCTCCTGCCCCGACCACTTCCTGCGCACCAAGATCGCGCCGCTGACGCTCGATCCGGCGCGCCTGGGCGACGACGCCTACCTGGCCGAACAGTTCGAGATTTATCGCCAGGGTTACGCGGCCTACTACCAGCGGTGCGCCCGTCCGACCGACCCGAAGATGCGCGACCCGAACCCGGTGGTGATCCTGGTTCCCGGCCTGGGCCGCATCACCTTCGCCGCCGACAAGACCACCGCCCGCCTGGCCGGCGAGTTCTACGGCAACGCCATCAACGTCATGCGCGGCGCCGAGGCGATCGGCGACTACATCGGCCTGCCGGAACAGGAAGCCTTCGACATCGAGTACTGGGCCCTGGAAGAGGCCAAGCTGCAGCGGATGCCGGCGCCCAAGCCTCTGGTCGGCAAGGTGGCGCTGGTCACCGGCGGCGGCGGCGGCATCGGCCGCGCGACGGCGGCCCGGCTGCTGTCGCAGGGCGCCTGCGTGATGATCGTCGACCTGAACGCCGAAGCCTCGGAAAGCGCCCAGGCCGAGCTGGCCAGGACCTTCGGTCGCGACGTCGTCCGCTCGGCGGTCTGCGACGTCACCGACGAGGCCCAGGTCGCCGACGCTTTCGCCGCCTGCGCCCGTGAGTTCGGCGGCCTGGACATCCTGGTGGCCAACGCCGGCATCGCCTCCTCGGCGCCGATCGAGGAGACCACCGTCGCCCTGTGGCGCAAGAACTACGACGTCCTGGCCGAGGGCTACTTCCTGACCAGCCGCGCCGCCTTCCCGCTGATGAAGCTGCAGAAGGGCGGATCGATCGTCTTCATCGGCTCCAAGAACGCCCTGGCCGCCACGCCCGGCGCGTCCGCCTACGCCTCGGCCAAGGCCGCCTCGCTGCATCTGGCCCGTTGCCTGGCGCTGGAAGGGGCGAGCGACGGCATCCGGGTCAACACGGTGAACCCCGACGCGGTCATCCGCGGCTCGCGGATCTGGGACGGCGACTGGCGCAAGGAGCGCGCCGGCGCCTACGGCATCGACGCCGGCGACGAGTTGGAGGCCTTCTACCGCAACCGCTCGATGCTCAAGCGCAGCGTGTTGCCCGAAGATATCGCCGAAGCGGTCTACTTCCTGGCGTCCGACGCCTCCGCCAAGTCGACGGGCAACATCATCAATGTGGACGCCGGCAACGCGCAGGCCTTCACTCGCTAGGTCCGAAGCATCGTCCCGCTTCAAGGACCTGGCGCGGCGGCCGGCGACGGGGAAAGCGCCGGCCGCCCCTTCAACGAACAGAACCAAGGGAAAGAGACGACGATGGGCCTGCCGCTGACCGAAGAGGCGATCGCCAGCCACAACGCCCCGCGCCATGAGGCCCTGGCGGACGAGTACGACAGCCTGGGCCGGGCGCTGGCCCGCCGCGGCGTCGACATCGCCGCCGTAAAGGCCAAGGTCGCGGGCTTCTCGGTCGCCCTGCCCTCCTGGGGCAGCGGCGTCGGCGGCACCCGTTTCGCCAAGTTCCCGATCCCCGGCGAGCCGACCAACATCCACGAGAAGCTCGAGGACTGCGCCGTCGTCCAGCAGCTGAGCCGGGCGACGCCGCGCGTCTCGCCGCACTTCCCGTGGGACTTCGTCGACGACTACGACGGCCTGCGCCAGGAGGCCGCGGCGCTGGGCCTGGGCTTCGACGCGGTCAACTCCAACACCTTCCAGGACCAGCCGGGCCAGCCGCGCTCCTACCGGCATGGCAGCCTGACCTCGACCGACGCCGGCGTCCGCGCCCAGGCGGTCGAGCACAATATCGAGTGCATCGAGATCGGCCGGAAGCTGGGCAGCCAGGCCCTGACCGTCTGGGTCGGCGACGGAACCAACTTCCCGGGCCAGCAGAGCCTGGGCGCCTCGCTCGACCGCTACCTCGACAGCGCCGCCGACATCTACGCCGCCCTGCCCGGCGACTGGCGGATGCTGCTCGAGCACAAGATGTTCGAGCCGGCGTTCTATTCGACCGTGATCTCGGACTGGGGCTCGTCGATCCTGGCCGCCCAGGAGCTGGGTCCCAAGGCCCAGTGCCTCGTGGATCTCGGCCACCATGCGCCGAACGTGAACATCGAGCAGATCGTCGCGCGCCTGCACCGCTTCGGAAAGCTGGGCGGCTTCCACTTCAACGATTCCAAGTACGGCGACGACGACCTCGACAGCGGCAGCATCAACCCGCACCAGCTGTTCCTGGTGTTCAACGAACTGGTCGAGGCCGAGCTGAACCCGCGCCAGGGCTTCAACCCGGCCTACATGATCGACCAGTCGCACAACGTCACCGACCCGATCGAGAGCATGCTGTCCTCGGCCGAGGCGATCGTCGGCGCCTACGCCAAGGCGCTGCTGGTCGACCGCGAGGCGCTGACGGCGGCTCAGCAGTCCAACGACGTGATGATGGGCTTCCAGGCCCTGCGCCAGGCCTACCGCACCGACGTCACGCCGATCCTGGCGATGGCGCGGGCCGAGGCCGGCGGCGCGATCGACGCCATCGCCGCCTACCGCGCCAGCGGTTGGCGGGAGCGGAAGGCGCAGCAGCGCAAGCCCGTCGGGCTCGGCGCGGGCATCGTCTGACCGCCTACCCCGTCGGCCGTCCTGGCGGCCGTCTCCGGCGCGAACTCCGCTTCCTCCCTGGACGGTTCGCGCTTTTCTTGCGCACAGCCTTGAGCCGCCGGTCCTGCCGGCGGCTCCTTTTTTGCCCCGATCGCGGCTCGACCTTCGGCCCAGGTGAGCGAAGTTGATTGCAGTCGATTGCGAACCGATCGAAATAGGTTCCGGGATCGAGGACTGGGGACAAGCATGCACGCCGCCGAACGCGAGCAACTGATCCTGCAACTGATGCAGGACCGAGGCTTCATCGGATTCAAGGAACTCGATCGGCGGATCGAGGCGTCCCCCGCCACCCTGCGCCGCGATCTCGACCGGCTGGAGACCGAGGGCCGCATCATTCGGGTGCGCGGCGGCGCTCGGCTGCCTTCGGCCCAGGGCGAACCCGACCGGCTCAGCGGCGACCCCTTTCACGAGAACATCGGCCGCCAGCCGGCGCAGAAGGCCGCCATCGGCCGCGCGGCGGCGGCGCTGTGCTCGCCGGGCGAGGCGGTGATCATCGACGGCGGCTCGACCACCCTGCAGATGTGCCCGCACCTGGCGCCGCTGGGCCTGCAGGTGCTGACCAACTCGCTGCACATCGTCAGCGCCCTGCTGCCGCAGACGGGCACCCGGATCACCATTCCCGGCGGCCAGGTGTTCCGGGAGCAGAACATCGTCCTCAGCGCCTTCGACGAAGACGGCGCCGGGCGCTTCCACGCCGCCCGGATGTTCATGGGCGCCCAGGCCGTCAGCCGTCACGGCGTGATGCAGAGCGACGTCCTGCTGGTCCAGTCGGAGCGCAGGCTGCTGGGGCGGGCGAACGAGATCGTCCTGATGGTCGACAGCAGCAAGTTCTCCGCCTCGGCCGGTCACGTCCTGTGCCCGCTGGAGCAGGTGGCCATCCTGATCACCGACGACGGCCTGGCCGACGCCGACGCCCAGGACGTCGAGCGCGCCGGAGCCAGGCTGATCGTCGCGCCGGTCGAAACCCGTCCGGCGCGACGGTAGCCGTTCCTACGCAGCCGACGAGACAAGGCGGAACACGCCCGAGCCGGCCACGACGACGACACGGTCGCCCTCACGGCGCAGGATCCGGACATATCCCTGCTCGCCCACGACCTTGCCGCCCTCGCGAACGACGGCGCCCGGCAGATGCACCTCGGCTTCGGCGTTGGGCGGCACGGTCAGGTCGAGACTGAAGCCGCCTTCCGTCCGCTTCCAGTCGGTGACGATCCGGCCCATGACGCTGTCATAGGTCCCGCCGCCGTACGGCAGACGGGCGTCCACGACCGGCCGCACGCGGATGCGGCGGAACCCCGCGTCCAGCGGCTCGATCGCGGCCAGGCGGCGGTACATGAACCCGGCCACGGCCCCGAAGGCGTAGTGGTTGTAGCTGTTCATCGACACGTCGCCCGTGTCGCCGTTCCAGCGCTCCCACATGCTGGTCGCGCCCTTGTCGACCATGTAGCCCCAGGACGGGAACGCCCGCTGCTGCAGCAGCGCCACGGCGACGTCCTCATGGCCGTTCTCGCACAGCGCGTCGAGGATGTAGGGCGTGCCGAGGAAGCCGGTGTTCAGGCGGTTGCCGCGCTTGATCACGTCGTCGGCCAGTTTCTTCGCCGAAGCCGCCCTCAGGTCTTCCGGCACGAGGCCGAACCGCAGAGCCAGGATGTGGCTGGTCTGGCTGTCGCTGCCGACCGTTCCGTCCGGCTTGACGTAGGCTTTCACGAACGCCGCGCCGATGTCCGCGCGGAGCTTGCGATAGCGTTCCGCAGCTTCCGTGCGGCCCGAGGCCTCCGCCATCTCGGCCATGTAGCCGGCGTCCAGCGCCCAGAAGGCGGTGCCGATCAGCTCCTTGGGCGTCAGCTCGTTGCTGCGGTCGACGGCTTCGGGATTGAGCCAGTCGCCGTAGTCGATGCCGCGCTTGTTGCGCCAGCGGAAGTCCGGGTTGGCGTCGGCGATGTGCTTCAGCCAACGCTCCATGGCGTCCCAGTTCTCGTCGATGACGCCGGTGTCGCCGTACTGGCGATACAGGGTCCAGGGCAGGATCACCCCGCCGTCGGCCCAGCCCGGCGAGCCGTCCCAGCTGGCCGGGAACGGCGTCACGTCCGGGAACGAACCGTCTTTGGTCTGGGCGGTGCGGGCGTCGCCCATGAATCGCCGGGTGAAGGCGTCGACGTCCATGTTGTAGCTGGCGGCGTTCCAGAACACCTGGGCGTCGCCCAGCCAGCCCAGGCGTTCGTCGCGCTGCGGGCAGTCCGTCGGCAGGCCGACGAGGTTGGACCGCTGGCTCCAGACGGCGTTGCGCCAGACCTGCTCGATCAGCGGATCGGACGTCCGCAGCGTGCCGGTCAGGGCCGCGTCGCTGTGGATCACCACCGCCTCGATCGCGTCGGCCGGCGGCTGACCCGGGTAGCCGGTCAGCTCCAGGTAGCGGAAACCGTGATAGGTGAAGCGCGGCTCCCAGACCTCGGTCCCCTGCCCCTTGAGGACATAGACGTCGGTCGCCTTGGCCCCGCGCAGGTTGGCGACGTCGACGCCGCCGTCGGCCTTGATCACCTCGGCGAAGCGCAGTTGGACGCGGGTCCCCGCCGCGCCCTTCACCTTCAGCCTGACCCAGCCGGAAAAGTTCTGGCCGAAGTCGTAGACATGCACGCCCGGCGCGACGGTCTTCACCGCCTTGGCCTTGAGGCGCTGGGTCTCGCGGATCGGCGGGGCGACCTGGCCGGCCAGGGCGATCTCGGGCGTCTCGACCGCGACGGCCTTGGCCCAGCCCTCGGCGGCGAAGCCGGGTCCTGACCAGCCGCCCAGTTCGCGGCGGGCGTCGTAGACCTCGCCGTTGTAGATTTCGCTGCTCAGGATCGGCGACGGGCCGCTCAGCCAGCTTCCGTCGCTGGCGATCGTCTCGACCGTTCCGTCGGCGTAGGTCAGCTCCAGCTGAGCCTTCAGGCGGTTCGGCGGCGGGCCGAAGCTCCAGCGGCCGTTGTTCCAGCTGAACGCGCTGCCGTACCAGCCGTCCGCGAGGAAGGCGCCGAGGGCGTTCTCGCCCTTCTTCAGCAGGCCGGTCACGTCATGGACCTGATAGAGGGCGCGCTTGCGGAAGTCGGTCGACTCCGGCGCCAGCAGGCCGGTCCCGACCTTCCTGCCGTTGATCTGAGCCTCGTAGCCGCCCAGGGCGGTAGCGTAGAGCCGCGCCCGCGCGACCGGCCGCGAGACCGTGAAGCTCCGGCGCAGCAGCGCCGCTGGACGCGCCGGCCAGGGCGGGCTGAGACCCCAGGGCTGAGCCGAGCCGACCGCCAGCCAGCCGGCGTCGGTCGTCCAGTCAGCCCCCTCGGCTGGCCGGGTCTGCCACTTGGTGCTGGAGGTCACCCGCACAACGCTGCCGTCGGCCATGGTCGCGCGCAGCAAAGCCGAGAACACGGCCGGGGTCTTCGGCAGCGCGGCGGGATCGGTGGCGATCTCCAGCCCGATGACGTTGGCGCCCGCCTGCAGCCGGTCGCCCGGATCCAGCTCGCGCATCGTGCCCCACATCGGCTGCCAGCCGGGTTGAGGGACCTCGTCGCCGTTGAGCCAGACGGTGGTCAGACGATCCTTGCCGGTGACCAGCAGCTCGGCCTTCACCGGCTTCCCTGGCAGGTCGAACTTCAGCCGGAACCGGCGCGGCTTGGGATCGGCCATGGTGTTGCCGAACACCCAGATCATCCCCGCCTTGCGATCGGCCTCGGCTTCGGGATCCGGCGCGGCGATCCAGTCGCCCTTCCAGTCGGCCTTGTCGAGCAGGCCCATCTCGAACGACGAGGCTGGGCCGATGATCGGACCGGCGCGCCCCTCGATCCAGACGCTGACGCGCCAGGCGACGGGCTGGCGCGAGGCCAGCGCCGGGCCGCCCCAGGCGACGTCGAAGCTGCGGTTGCTCTCGACCTTGCCGCTGTCCCACAGCCAAGGGCCGGCCCCGAGTTGCGCCTCGGACGCGGCGGCCTGGACCTGATAGGCGACCTGACGCAGCCCCCTCGCCTTGCCGTCCAGCCGCCAGGAGAACCGCGGCCTGGGGTTTTCCAGTCCCAAGGGCCGGTCGATATAGTCGGTCCGCAGATCCACGACCTTCGCCGAGGCGCCCGCGGCCAGGGCGGGACCGGCCGTCACGACCGGCGCCGTCGCGCCGACGCCGGCGGCCATGAGGAGCGATCGCCTGGAAACACGCGCCTTACCCATCACTTCGCCGCCGGAACCTTGCAGGAGAAGCTCGCCGCCTCGTCGGTCGAGCCCTTGCCGTCCCAGGTCGCGACCTTCGGCCAGGCGCACAGCGGACGGGTGCGCACGACGTTGGCGCCCGGCATGTCGAGCAGCGCGGCGTAGTCGTTGTCGTACTTGGTGGCGAGGACCTGTTCCGGCGCCTGGCCCTTCTCGACCCAGTCGACCACCGATTGCAGCATGTCGAAGCTGTTCGGGCCCGGGCCGCCCAGGCAGTGCGAGACGCCCGGGGCCATGAACAGGCGGCTGAAGCCGTCGGCCTTGGCCGGCGTCATCTTCGACCGGACGGCGTCGTAGTACTCAATCGTCGCATAGGGGCTGATCGCCGCGTCGGCCCAGCCGTGGAACAGGATCAGCTTGCCGCCGCTCTTGGCGAAGGCCGACATGTCCGGATTGTCCGACGCCAGCGTCGGACCGACCGTCTTGGTCGTGTCGGCCAGCGCCTTGCCCAGGTCGAAGTTGGCCGGGAAGTCCCAGGCCGCGTCTGAATAGACCATGTTGCGGTAGAACGACCGGGCGAAGGACGGATGCTGCGCCTTCTCGCCGCTGACCCACAGGGTCCAGGCGTTCGGCACGGCTTCGCCGCCCGCCGGATAGCCCGGGAACAGCGGCTTGCCCGAGGCGTCGCGCGGGCCCTGGTACAGCGCCTTCAGCGCGACGACCTGCGGGGCGGTCAGGCAGTCGTCCTTGTCGCCGTCCTTGCACTGGATGGTCGCCGGATCGAAGCGGCAGCGGCGCGGATCCTCAATCACCCCGTCGGCGACGCCGTCCAGCTTGTCGCAGCTGGCCAGGGCGGCGGCCTGGATCGCCGGCAGCTTGGCGTCCGGGATACGGCTGGCGGCGTCGGCGTGCGCGGACTTCCAGCTCCAGGCCATCGAGGTCATCAGGCGCGGCCAGGCGTTGGCCGGGGCGCCGGCGACGATGCCGTCGAAGTCGTCCGGATAGCGCTGGGCCTCCATCAGCGCCTCGCGCCCGCCGTCCGAGCAGCCGTGGAAGTAGGAGTAGTTCGGGCCCTTGCCGTAGTAGGCGGCGGTCACGGCCTTGGCGAAGACGGCGGTGACGTGGTTGGCGCGATGGCCGAAGTCGGCGATCAGCTCCGGCTGGTTCAGGGCCCAGGAGGCGTCCTCGCCGGTGCTGCCGTCGCCGCTGTGGCCCAGGTCGGTGCCGGCGGTGACGTAGCCCTTGTGCAGGGACGGCCGCATGGCCAGGCGCGGCTGGCCGAGGCTGCCGCCGTAGCCGCCGTTGCCCGTGGCCATGAAGCGGCCGTTCCACTCGCCGGCGTCGGGCAGCCAGACCTCGACCTTCACATTCGACTTGGGCGTCGGCTTCAGCGTCGCCTCGACGCGGCAGAAGGCCTTCATGGTCGGCAGCGGCGGGATGCCGAAGACGCCGATCTCGACGCCGTCGCCTGCCGCGTACGGCTTGGCCGAGGTGATGGTCGCGTCCTTGAAGGTCGCCTTGGCCAGATCTTCGCAGGACGCGGCCTGGGCCGCGCCGGCGGCCAGCAGGGCGCCGGCTCCGGCGGTCATGGCGAGGGCCAAACGGGTGCGGGTCATGAGCGGTACTCCGTCGGTCGTCAGCTGTTCGAAACGGGGGTCGAGCCCGCGCGCGCGGCGATCTCCTCGACCATGCGGCCGTGAGTCTTGCGGTCGAGCGGATAGAAGAAGATCAGGGCCAGCGAAATCAATCCGCCGACGAAGGGCCACCAGAACATCATCGCCTTGATGCCCGCGAGCGTCTCGGGGGTCTGGGCCTGGTTGGCGACATAGCCGACGTGGGTCAGCAGCAGGCCCAGGAAACCCGCGCCCAGGCCGAGCGCGGCCTTCTGGCCCAGCACGGTCAGGCCGAAGACCAGGGATTCGGTGCGCACGCCGCTCTTCCATTCGCCGTACTCGACGGTGTCGGGCAGCATGGCCCAGAAGCAGACGACGTAGGACGCGCCGCCAAACGCCTGCAGGGCGAGCGAGCCGAACAGCATCGGCAGGCCGTGGCCGTCGGCCAGATGCCACAGGACCAGGCCGGCCAGGCCGGGAATGGAGCCGACCAGCCAGGTGTTCCGCTTGCCGATGAAGCGGATGACCACGGTCCAGACCGGCACGAACAGCACCGCGACCAGGGCGCTCAGGGCCAGGGCCGCGCTGCCGAGCTCCGGCTTACCGACCACGTACTTGAAGTAGTAGAGCAGGTTCTTGCCGAACATCGTGCTGGCGAACGAGCTGACCAGCACCGCGCCGAGCACCAGCAGCAGGGCCCGGTTGGACAGCAGGCTGCGCAGCACCTGGCCAACCGGACGCGGCGCCGGCGGGGTCTCGTCGGCGACGTCCAGTCCCTTCGCGGCCCAGGCCACGCCCAGGATGATCAGCGTCGCCAGGACTCCGTAGACCGCGCCGACGATGGCCCAGCCGCGGCGTGGATCCTCGGGCGTGCCCAGGGCCTGCACCACCGGCAGGGTCAAGGCGGCCACGCCGACCGCGCCGAGCGCCGCGAACACCATGCGAATGCCGGCCAGGTCGCCGCGCTGGGCGCTGTCGCGGGTGATCCGGGCGAAGAGCGAGGCGTAGGGGATGGAGACGACTGCGTAGAGCGTCCGGAACAGGATGTGCGTCCCGGCCGCGAAGGCCACCGCTCCGACGGTCGGATAGGCCGGCCCGACGAAGGTGGCCACGAAGGTCACGGCCAGCAGCGGCGCGCCGAACAGGAAGTACGGGCGATAACGGCCCCAGCGGGTGCGCGTGCGGTCGGCGATCACCCCGATCACCGGATCGAGGGCGGCGTCCCAGATCAGGGCGGCCATGTAGATCAGCCCCGCCGTGGCCGCGGGCACGCCCAGGCCGTCCGTATAGAAGAACAGCAGGTAGAGGCCGGCCGTCTGCCAATACAGGTTGAAGCCGAAGTCCCCGGCTCCGATCGCGATCTTGCGGGCGGCCGTCAGCCGCGCCCCCTGTGACATTCCGTTTTCCCCGTCTCGGCCGGTGCGGTCTGGACCAAACCGGTCCGCCGTCTTATTCACCAGTTGCATAACGAGTCGCACAATGACGCCGAGGGACGAAATGTCAAAGCTTCTGATCGATGTCCGTGGAGAGAATTTCGTCGACCCGCTCGGCAGGCAAGTGATCCTTCGCGGAGTCAACCTGGGCGGGGACTGCAAGGTCCCCTACCCCGACGGCGGCACCGAGAATCCAACCGACTTTTCCGACCATCGCACCGTCAGCTTCGTGGGCCGTCCCTTTCCGCTCGAGGACGCCGACCTGCACCTGTCGCGACTCACCGGCTGGGGCTTCAACGTGCTGCGCCTGCTGGTCACCTGGGAGGCGGTCGAGCACGCCGGCCCCAGCCAGTACGACGAGGCCTATCTCGACTACATCGCCGAAGTGGCGCGGAAAGCCGGCGAGCACGGCCTGGTGCTGTTCGTGGACTTCCACCAGGACGTCTGGAGCCGGATGAGCGGCGGCGACGGGGCGCCGGGCTGGATCTTCGAAGCCGTCGGCCTGGACATGACCAAGTTCCACGCCGCCGACGCCGTCCACGTCATGCAGCACAAGTACGACTACGGCCGCGAGGAACGGCGTCAGGAAGACCGCTACCCGATGATGAGCTGGGCGTCGAACTACCGCCTGCCCGTCAACGGCATCATGTGGACGGCCTTCTTCGCGGGTTCGCTGCTGACGCCCGACTGGAAGGTCGGCGGCAAGAACGTCCAGGACTTCCTGCAGGACCACTACATCGGCGCGGTGACCGCCCTGGCCAAACGGGTGAAGCACCTGCCCAACGTCGTCGGCTTCGACAGCCTGAACGAGCCGGGCCTGGGCTGGGTCGGCGAGAAGCTGTCGCAGCACCATACCGCCCCCACCGTCGACAACCCCACCCCGCTGCGGCCTGGCCCGAGCTGGACCCCGCTTGAGGCGCTGAAGGCGGCCCGCGGCCTGCCGACGACCGTGCCTGTGCTCGGCTGGGGCGAGGACCGCAACTCGCTGATCGTGAAGAGCGAGACCCTGGCCAACGCCGACGGCGTCAGCATCTGGCTGGACGACGGTCCCGACCCGTTCGAACGCGCCGGCGCCTGGCGGCTGGAGAACGGCGAGGCGGTCGTGGTCGACGAGGACTTCTTCAAGGTTCATGCCGGCAAGCGCCTGGACCATGAGGACGACTTGATGCAGCCCTTCTACGCCAAGGTCGCCGCGGCAATCCGGGCCGTGCGGAGCGACTGGATCCTGTTCGCCGAGCTCAGCCCCTACGTCTTCGGCACCGGCCGCGGCTTCCCCGAGCCGATGCCCGAGCGGACCGTCAACGCCAGCCACTGGTACGACATCAACATCCTGCGCTTCAAACGCTTCGACACGGGCGCCGACCTGTCGGCCCTGAAGGCGAAGTACATGCAGCAGCTCGGCTACCTGCGCATGCTGGGCGGGCGGATCAACGGCGGCTCGCCCACCCTGATCGGCGAGTTCGGCATCCCCTACGACCTCAACGAGGGCCAGGCCTACGACCAGTGGGCGGCGGGCGAGCGCGACGAGGGCGTCTGGAACGCCCACGCCACGGCCCTGGGCCTGATGTACGATGTCCTGGACGCTCTGCAGCTGAACTCCACCCAGTGGAACTACACCGCCAGCAACCGCAACGACCTGCGCGTGGGCGACAGCTGGAACCAGGAGGACCTGTCGATCTATTCGATCGACCAGCGCACCTCGAATGATCCCATGTCCGGCGGTCGCGCCGTCGCCGGCTTCAGCCGCCCCTACGCCCAGCGCACCCAGGGGCGGATCGAGCAGATGCGGTTCGACGCCGGTAAGCGGCTGTTCACGCTGCAGTACGAGGCCGACCCGAGCATCGACGGCCCGACCGAGATCTTCGTGCCGGTCGCGCAGCTGACGACGACGCTGAGCGTCACGCTGTCGGACCCGGCGGCTCGCTGGGAGCACGCGCCGAACGAACAGCTGGTCCGCGTCTGGGCCGGCGCCGCGGGCTCGACGACGGTCACGCTCAGCGCGGGGTAGATCGCCCCGACCACCGCCTCATCCTCTCGCTCGTCGCGAGGATCCCTGCGTGGTGGGTGAAATGAGAAGGGCGCGGATCACTCCGCGCCCTTCTTGCTGTCGGCGGTGTTCATGGGTCCTCGCGACGAGCGCGAGGATGACGGGAACAGGCGTCAGGCCGTCTTCTGCTCCGCCAACCCCAGCTCGGCGATCATCGCGGCGCGGATCTCGAACTTCTGGATCTTGCCGGTCACCGTCATCGGGAAGGCCTCCACGAACCGCACGTAGCGCGGGACCTTGTAGTGGGCGATCTGGCCGCGGCAGAAGTCGACGATCTCGGCCTGCGTCGCCGTCTCGCCGGCGCGCAGCTTCACCCAGGCGCAAAGCTCCTCGCCGAACTTCGGATCGGGCACGCCCACGACCTGGACGTCCTCGACCTTGGGGTGGCGGAAGAGGAACTCCTCGATCTCGCGCGGGTAGACGTTCTCGCCGCCGCGAATGACCATGTCCTTGATCCGCCCGACGATGTTGCCGTAGCCCTCGTCGTCGATCACGGCGAGGTCGCCGGTGTGCATCCAGCCCTCGGCGTCGACGGCCTCGGCGGTCTTCTCCGGATCGTCCCAGTAGCCCAGCATCACCGAATAGCCCCGCGTGCACAGCTCGCCCGGCTCGCCGCGCGGCACAGGGTTGCCGAAGGCGTCGACGACCTTCACCTCCAGGTGCGGCTGGACGCGGCCGACGGTCGAGACCCGCCGCTCGACGGGATCGTCGACCGAGGTCTGGAAGCTGACCGGACTGGTCTCGGTCATGCCGTAGGCGATGCCGACCTCGCGCATGTTCATGCGATCGATCACCTTGCGCATCACCTCGATCGGACAGGGCGAGCCGGCCATGATCCCCGTCCGCAGTGACGAGAGGTCGAAGCGCTCGAACTCCGGGTGCTCCAGCTCGGCGATGAACATCGTCGGCACGCCGTGCAGGCCGGTGCAGCGCTCCTTTTCGACGGTCGACAGGACGGCCAGCGGATCGAAGCCCTCGGACGGGTAGACCATGGTCGCGCCGTGCACCGTGCAGGCCAGGTTGCCCATGACCATGCCGAAGCAGTGGTAGAGCGGCACCGGTATGCACAGCCGGTCGCCGGCCCTCAGCCCCATCGCCGCCCCCACGAACTGGGCGTTGTTCAGGATGTTGCGGTGGGACAGGGTCGCGCCCTTGGGCAGGCCGGTCGTGCCGCTGGTGAACTGGATGTTGATCGGGTCGTTGCGATCCAGCCGCGCGCCGATCTCGGTCAGGCGAGCCTGGTCCTCGCCGGACGCCCGGGCCGGCGCATCCGCGAACGCCAGCCAGCCCGAACGCGGGGCCGCGCCCATCTTGATCACCGTCGTCAGCGTGGGAATGCGCTCCGCCTTGAGGGCGCCAGGGCGGGCGACGGCGATCTCCGGCGCCAGGGCCTCGACCATGCCGACATAGTCGCTGGTCTTGAAGGCCTCGGCGCAGATCAGCGCCCTGACCCCGACCTTGTTCAGCGTGTACTCGAGCTCGGACAGCCGGTAGGCAGGGTTGATGTTGACCTGGATCAGCCCCGCTCGCGCCGTGGCGAACTGGGCCAGCGCCCATTCGGCGCTGTTGGGGCCCCACACCCCGACCCGATCGCCGGGCTCGAGACCCAGCGCCAGCAGCCCCGCCGCGAAGGCGTCCGCCCTGGCCAGCAACTCCGACCAGGTCCAGCGCACGCCCTGGTGCGCCGAGACCAGCGCCTCGGCGTCCGGCCAGCGTCGAGCCGCCATAGCCAGGGCCTCGCCGATGGTGTGTTCCAGCAGAGGCGGCGCCTCGGCGCCCCGCACGAGGCTGACGGCCTGGGTCACTGCGGTCTCCTTCCCGGTCTTCACCCAAAAGAATGGGCGCGACGGCGGTCGCCGTCACGCCCAAGTCATGCGCAGGACGAAAAGATCAGTAGCGGACGTTCAGGGCCACGCCGTAGCGACGGAAGGCGTCGCCGGTCAGGATCTGGCTGTACTCGCCGTCGGCGCCGAACACGGTCCCGAACAGGGCGCTGGGGAACCGCTCGTCGGTCAGGTTCTTGCCCCACACCGAGAAGCGCCAGCGACCGTCGGCGGTCTCCACGCCGACGGCGCCGCTGAGGATGCCGTAGGCGTCGATCTTGGTGCCGGGATCACCGGCGGCCGAGGCGTTGACGTCGCTGCGCCAGCTGTAGTCGGCCTGGACGAAGCCCTCGAAGTTCTCGGTGATCGGGCGCTGATACTTGCCCGACAGCGCGACCTTCCACTCCGCCGCGCCGGCCAGCGATTGACCCGACGGGTTGTAGCCCTTCAGACCGCCGCCAAAATCGACGCACTTGCCCGGTCCGGCGTTGGCCGGCGGAACAGTGGGCTGGCCCGGGTAGCAGCTGATGTAGCCGAAGGTCCCATACTTGGCGTCCAGCCAAGTGGCGGCCGCCGTCAGCACGAGCCCCTCGATCGGGGCGGCGGTCACATCCACCTCGAAGCCGCGGGACTTCAGGTCGCCGCCGTTGATGGTGCGGAAGGCCGGCGGCGCCGGGGCGAGCGAGTAGTCCAGCGTCTGGGCCTGGTAGTCCTCGAACTTGGTGTCGAAGATCGCCAGGTTCAGGATGGCCTTGCCGCCCGGCAGCACCGTCTTCAGGCCGATCTCGTAGCTGGTCGGATACTCCGGGTCGACGCGCTGGCTCTGAAGCGGGTTGGTCACGCCGGTCTGGTTGAACCCCGGTCCCTTGTAGCCGCGCGAGATGGTCGCGTAGGCCATCGTCACCGGCGTGATGTCGTACTGCACGCCCAGACGCCAGGAGAAGTTGCTCTCCTCGACCGCGTCGGACAGTTTGACGTTCGGGCCGATCACGAAGGGCGGCGGGTTGGCGCCGAACTGGTCGAAGTCGAGCGAGATGTTGTCCCGCGTGAAGCGGCCGCCGACGATGAAACGCAGCTGCTCGGTCGCGTTATAGGTGGCCTGGCCGAAGAGAGCCCGGCTCTCGGTGACGACGTGGTTCCGGATGGTCTGGTTCAAGACCGGCGGAACGAACGGCAGGTTGAAGGTGCCGGTCTGCACCGTCGTCTGGTCGGTCGTCATCTTGAAGTAGTAGACGCCCGCCACGTACTCGAGCCGCTCGCCGGTCGGCGAGGCGATGCGCAGTTCCTGGCTGACCTGGCGGATGTCCTGGTTGCTCAGATTGGTGTTCAGGATGTTGATCGGCAGGCTGTCGGAGTCGCCGCTGGAGAAGTCGAAGTCGCGACGCCCGGCGGTGATCGAGGTCAGGGTGTAGCCGCCGCCGATGTCCCAGTTCACCTGGGCCGAGAAGCCGTAGTTCTCGCGATCCTTGAACTGCGGACCGTCGATGCAGACGTTGGTGTTGTCCGGCGACGCCTTCACGCCGCAGTTGGCCAGCATGAGCGCCGCGCGGGTGCCCAGCAGGGTCTTGTACGGCGACCAGGTCACCGTCTGATCCTGCTTGGCGTAGTCGGCCGTGATCAGCACGTCGATGGCGTCGGTCGGCCGCCACAGCAGCTTGGCCCGGGCGCCCCACTCGTCGTTGCCGTTGAAGCTGCGGCCGTCGAACTTGTTGCTCAGCACGCCGTCGAGCTTGTTGACGAAGCCGCCCACGCGCAGCGCGACGTCCTCGCCGAGCGGCACGTTCACGGTGGCGTCGGACTTGTTGTAGCCGCCCTCGCCGAGGTTGAAGTTGCCGGCGAAGCCGAAGTCGCCGAGCACCGGGTTCTTGGTCACGATGCTGACCACGCCCGAGGAGGCGTTCTTGCCGAACAGCATGCCCTGCGGGCCGCGCAGGATTTCCACGCGCTCGAGGTCGTAGAAGCTGCCCAGCGCCATCTCCGGCCGGCCCAGCACGACGCCATCCAGCACCGTCGAGACGGTCGGCTCGATCGAGGTCGAGAAGGTCGCCGTGCCGACGCCGCGGATCGAGATGCCGAACGACGTGGCCTCGAAGCTCGGGACGATCAGCTTCAGCTGGTCGACATTGGCGATGTTCTGGCGCTCGAGCTGCTCGCCAGAGGCGACGCTGACGGCGATCGGCACGTCCTGAAGGCGCTCTTCGCGCTTCTGGGCGGTGACGACGACCTCGGTGACCGAGGTCTCGTCGCCGGCGTCCTGCGCCAGGACCGGTTGGGCCGCGAACGCGAGCGCCAGGCCCGCGCCCGCGAACAGGGCGTTCTTGAAGCTTTGCATAGTCCCCTCCCCTTCTTGTGGGACGGCCTTACGGCCTTGTCTGAAGCTTGCCGATCGCGTCGAGCGGACCGGCGTCGGGCTTGGCCGCAGCCGGCCCGTCGTTGGTGAAAGACAGAAGCGTGTCGGCGGCGCGGCCGTAGGCCGGCCAGGTCGCGCGGCCCGAACCGTTCGGATCTCCGCCCTTGGCGAAGGTTGTCCAGTAGTCCCCGACCAGCGTGGCGGCGGCCTCGTCGGCTGGCGTCGTCTTGACGTCCAGCGCCGACAGGTTGCCGAACACGAAGGCCAGTTCCGAAGCGTGCGGCGCGCCCTTCAGCGACTTGCGCTTGGCCTCCGGCACATAGCCGAAGCTGTAGAGCCAGGTCGGGGCGCCGGCCTGGGCCTGGAAGCCCGCCAGGCGTCGCGCCGGCTCGACGAAGTTGAAGTCGCTGAGGAAGCGGTCGTTCATGGCCGACTTGGAGCCATAGGCGGCCTCCACCCCGGCCGTGTCGCCGTCGATCTGCTTCAGCGCCTTGGACACCAGCCCGCCACGGAACAGCGCCGGGATGACGCCCATCTCGTCGCTGTTGGCGCCGACCAGGTACGGGACCTTGGCCTGCTTGCCAGCCGCGAAGCCGTCGACGGCGTTGCTGGTCACCAACCGGCCGTCGATGAAAGGCCCGGAATAGGTCGCGTCCTCCATGTTCAGAAGGTCGAGATTGCCCAGCAGCGTCTTGGCCGGCAGCGCGCGAAGCGCGGCCAGGTCATTGCCCGTCACGCCGGCCTTGACCGCGAAGGCCTTGCCGACAGTTTCCGCGGAGGGCTTGGTCGGGCGATCCTGGCTCAGCAGGGCCAGGGCGTCGCGACCGCCGCCGGACTGGGCGATGGCCCGGGCGAACAGGCCGCGCGACGGCGCCATCAGCATGTGCTGGTTGACCGAGCCGCCGCCGGCGCTCTCGCCGAAGATCGTGACCTGGGCCGGATCGCCGCCGAAGGCGGAGATATTGCGCTTGACCCATTCGAGGGCCGCGATCTGGTCCATGTAGCCGTAGTTGCCGACCGGCGCATCGCCGGCCTCGGCCGTCAGGGCCGGATGGGCGAAGAAACCGAAGCGGCCCAGGCGGTAGTTGAAGGTCACGACGATCACGCCGCGCTTGGCCAGCTTGGCGCCGTCGAACAGGGCCTGGCTGCCCGAGCCCATCACATAGCCGCCGCCGTGGATCCAGACCATGACCGGCGCCTTGGCCGCCCGCTCGGGCGCCCAGACGTTGACGGTCAGGCAGTCCTCGTTCTGCGGCTCCTTGGACTGGGTGGGATCCCAGCCCGGCTTGTTCTGAATGCAGTCGAAGCCGAAGCGGTCGGCCTCGCGCACGCCCTGCCAGGCCGCCGCCTTGGCCGGCGCGCGCCAGCGCAGGTCGCCGACCGGCGGAGCCGCGTAGGGAATGCCCTTGAACACCTTGACGCCGTCGGCTTGCCGACCGCGCAGCGCGCCGGTCTCGACCTGCGCCTCGACCGCCTGCCCGCCCGCGGGCTGCTGGCTGGCGGCAGGCTGCGCGCAGGCGGCGGCCAGGACGGCGACGCCGGCCAGCAGCGACAACATGCGCCGCGACGACTGCGATCGACTGGAAACGCTCACCCGGTACCTCCCGACGACCCATGGCCGCATCTTCGCCGTTGTGCCCCGGCGCGTTGACGACATATTATACAACTGCATAACGAAGTCGAGCGGGTTCTGACGAGCTTTGATCGATTTTGATTGAAGCCCGATGCACGGTACTTAGGTCCGGCGTCGGAGGACCCCCATGAAGGAAAGCGCCGCCTTGAACGCTCGCGTACGCCAGAAAGAGGCCACCCGCGCCGCCATCCTCCAGGCCGCGCTGGAGGAGTTCTCGGAACGGGGCTTCGATGGCGCATCGACGCGGGACATAGCCGCCAAGGCGAGCGTCCACCACGCCCTGATCAAGTACCACTTCAACAGCAAGGACGAGCTGTGGCGGGCGGCCGTCACCTTCCTGTTCGAGCGCCAGGCCAGCGATCTGACCCTGCCCGGTCCAGACGATCCACGCTATCCGGACCGCCGGGCCTACGCCGCCGAGATCATCCGCCAGGTGGTGCTCTATTCGGCGCGGCATCCCGAACACGCCCGCCTGATGGTTCAGGAAACCTGCCGGGACAGCGAACGCTTCCACTGGGCCGCGGACACCTTCATCAAACGCACCAGCCAGGCCGCCGGCGCCTTCATCCGGCTGCTGCAACGCGACGGCATCCTGCCGGCGGCTTCGGTCCCGGCCCTCACCTACATCTTCGTCGGCGCCTCGCAGCTGTTCTACACCCTGGCGCCCGAGGTCCGCCGGGTCTGGGGCATCGATCCATCCGACCCGGACGTGATCGAAGACCATGTGAAGGCGTTGATCGCCGTCATGGTCCGCTAGGCGCGATGGCGCTTTCCGATAGGGGCGGCGGTCTGGCCGCGGACGTCGGCGGCACCAACGTCCGATTCGCCCGCGTCACGTCGGACGAGAGCGGCCGCCCCGTCCTGTCGGACGAGCGGGTGCTCGCCGGCGCCGACTTTCGCGATTTCGAGAGTTGCCTGGAAGCCTATCTCGGCGGCGATCGACCGGCGCGGGCGGTCTTCGGGATCGCGGGCAGCGTCGGCGGCGGTCGGATCCGGCTGACCAACCGCGACTGGTCCTTCTCCGTCGAAGACCTCGAGCAGCGGTTCGGGCTCCAGAGCCTGGAAATCATCAACGACTTCGCCGCGATCGCCTACGCGGTCCCCGTCCTGGAGGCGGACGACTGGCGTCCCCTGCCTGGCCCCGCCTGGCCCGCCGCTCTACCGGATCGGGTTTCGGTCATCGGACCGGGCACCGGACTGGGCGTGGCCATGCTGGTCGACGGCGGCGCGCGGGTGGTCCCGACCGAAGCCGGCCACACCACCTTCGCCCCCGCCGACCGGGACGACCTCGCCCTGCTGGACCACCTGCTGCGGACGCGCGACCACGTCTCTCGAGAGACCCTTCTGTCGGGCCGCGGGATCGAGACCCTCTACCAGACGCTGGCGGCGATGGACGGCCGCGCGACGCCGTCGAGGACGGCGGCCGAGATCGTCGCGGCCGCGACCGGCGAAGACCTGGCGCGGCGGACGATCGAGCGCTTCGCCGACCTGCTGGCTTCGGCCCTGGGCGATCTGGCGCTGGCCCAGGGCGCTCAGGCGGTCGTGGTCGCCGGCGGCATTCCGCCGCGCATCGCCGGCCACCTCGAGACGCCGCGCTTCCGCGCCCGCTTCGAGGCTCGCGGACCGGCCGCCGGCGACATGGCGCGCATCCCGATCGCCCTGATCGCCCGGCCGGAGCCCGGCCTGCTGGGCGCGGCTCGCCGCCTCGTCTCGTCCTGGGCCGCCGATCTCTAGGGCGGCGCCTGCCAGGTTATGGTCTGGATATCGCCGAAGGCGTCCAGCGTGTAGGCGACGCTCGCCCCCGCATCCCAGGTCAGGTTGGTCAGCCGCCCGAGCGCGTCGTAGGTCGGAACCTGGGTGGACAGGTAGGGCCCGTTGACCAGCGTCGTCCAGGGCCCCTGCAGGTTCGGCGCGGTGCTGCGCACCCGGCCCTGATAGATGACATCGCTGGCGATGGTCCCGGAGAAGGTCGCCGGCGAGGCGGTCACGCCCGAGGTTCCCTGACTTTGGCCGTCCGCGACGAACTCGGCGATGTAGCCGGTCACCCGCGCGTCCGTGTCCGCCGCCCAGGCGATCTTGAATCCGCTGGGGCTGGTGGCGCGCAGATTCACCGCGGTCGCGGTGGTGGTCAGCGGCTGCAGGGTCGTTCCGGGCGGACCGACCAGGTTCGGCGCCGTTCCGCGGACGGCCACCTGATAGACGCCGCCGGGCGCCAGGGTGACGGCCGCGGTCCCGCTGCCGGAGGCCCCGATCGGATAGGTCTGGGTCGCCTGCCCGGTCTGCGCCACCGTTGCGGAATAGCCGGTCGCCCCGGTGCTGGCCGGGGTCCAGATCACGCCCAGGGCGCCGACATCGTAGGCCAGGCTGGTCACGGCCGAGGCCTGGGTGATCAGGGTCAGAGCCGGGGTCGCCGGCCCCAGGACGATGCTGTCGGCGCTGGTCCCGCGCACCCACCCCTGGCAGGTCCCTAGCCCAGCCAGCGCCGTATTGAAGGCGGTCGTCAGGACATCGGCGGCGGTGGCGTTGCTGTAGGTGGTCGGGGGCGTGGTCAGGGTCGCGACATAGCCCCCCACCCCGCTTCCGCCCGCCGCCTGCCAGCTGTAGGCGACCTGCGCGCCGCCATTGTCGATCAGGGTCATGGTCGGCGCTTCGGTGATCACCGTCCGGACCTGGGTCGTGGGGCCTAGGACGACGCCGTCGGTGCTCGATCCGCGCACCCAGCCGGTGCAGGTTCCCAGCCCGGCCAGGGCCTGGTTGAACGTCGCCTGCAGGGTCGAGGCGCCGGTGGACTGGTTCCAGTCGGTGAAGGGCGACGACAACCGCGCCACATAGCCCTGGACCCCGGCGCCGCCCGCCGCCGTCCAGCGATAGACGACCTTGGCCCCGTTGTTGTTGATCGAGGTCAGGGTCGGCGCCTCGGTGATCAGCGTCCGGGTCGCCGTCGCCGGCCCCAGGACCACGTTGCTGCTGCCGACCGCCCGGACCCATCCGGTGCAGCTCGCCTGACCCGACAACGACTGGTTGAAGCGCGTGGTGAGCGTCTGGGCGTTGGTCTGGTTGGTCCAGTTCGTCGCCGGCGACGTGAGGGTGGCCAGATAGCCGTCGACCCCGCCGCCCGCCGCCGCGGTCCAGGCGTAGACGACCACCGCGCCGGTGTTGTTGATCCGGGTCAGGGCGGGCGCCTGGGTGATCACCGTCAGCACCGTCGAACTCGGGCCCAGGACGACGCCGTCGCTGCTGCACGCTCGGACCCAGGCCGTACAGGCTCCCGCGCTGGCCAGGGCCTGGGTGAAGGTCGTGGTCAGGACGTTCGCCGCCGTCTGGTTGGTCCAGTTGGTCGCAGATGAATTCAGGCCCGCGAAATAGCCTCCGACCCCCGCCCCGCCCGCGGCGCTCCAGCGGTATGTCACCTTGGTCCCGTTGTTGTTCACCTGGGTCAGGGTCGGGGCCTGGACGATCAGGGTGATCACCGCCGACGGAACCGAGGGCTGGCCGGTGATCTGCATCGCGACCTGCAGCGTATAGGTCGACGCCGCGTCGAGGGTTCGGTTGAGGGTGAAGACGCTGGTCGTCTGGCTCGGAAAGGTCTCGGGCGTTCCGTTGGTCGTCAGGGTCACGACATAGCCGGTGAAGCCCGTCCCCGGCGGCGTGGCCGTCCACCGGGCCGTCAGCTTGCCCGGTATGTAGGTGGCCGAGGTGAAGACCGGCGTCGTGCTCATCGCTCGCTCCCTGGACCGGACGACGGCCGGGCGCCGCCGCCCCGACCGCCCCTCGGTTTCTAGTTGCCGTCCTTGATCGCGCTGACGACGTCCTGGCGCCACTCCGGCGGAACCCGCTGAACGGCGACCGCCGCCCTCGCCTTCTGCTGCTTCCGGTTCTCCACGAACTGCATGACGTTGTCCCCGACCAGGATGCCGCCGGCGTAGAAGGCGCTGCCCGTGACCTTCGGGTCGTTGAGGCTGGCCGGCGGAGCGCCCAGATTCAGGTTCCAGACCGGCTTGGCGTAGGCCTCACGCTCGACCGACACCACGGCGTCCACGCCGCCCTCGATCGTCACCTTCTGACCGACACGCACCAGGCCCGCCAGGACGGGTTTCCCGGCGACGATCACCGGGTGCCCGTCGGTGATCAGGACCTCGCGGCCGCCCGCGGTCTTGAGCCGGATCATCGGGGCCTCTTCGGTCCCCTTCAGCTTGCTCTCCACCGCCAAGGTCCGGCCGCCGGCGACCCGGACCAGCGCGCCTTCCTTGAGGTCCTCGATCGCGACCTTGCTCCCGTCCGCCAGCGTCACCAGGGTCCCTTCGGCCAGGCAGCTGAAGAACACCTGCAGTTCCGGGATGATCTTGAAGTAGGGGTCCTGCGGGTCGGTGTTCGGGTCGCTGGTGATGGTGACGAAGGTCGCCTGGTTGGCCACGGCCAGACCCAGGGTCAGGGTGTAGATGGCCGTCGAGTTGGGGACCAGGCAGCCCACCGCCGGCTGGAAGTGCGCCGGGTTCAGGTTCCAGCTGATCGTGCCGCCGTTGATGACGGTGTTGGGATCGGCGAAGAAGTTGTCGGTGCTGGCGATGGTGCAGCCGCCGCCCTGGCCGGTGTCCGGCCGCGCCATGGTGATCAGCGAGGTCTGGGTGCTGGGCGAGGTGTTGATCGCGCTGGCGAAGGTGATGCTGCCCTGGACCGGCATCAGGACGTTGGTCCCGGTGCCCCCTGGCGGGCTGTAGGTGCAGTCCGTGCCGGTTCGCCCCAGGCACAGCTTGGTGATCGACTGCCCCGTCCCGGGCATCGGCGCCAGGTTGGTGATGCTGGTCGGGGCGGTGGTCACCACGCCCTCGACGAAGCCGTGGTAGGCCTTGCCGAACTGGTCCTGCCAGAAGTAGGTCGCGACCCCCTGCACTGCGGCGTAGGAGGTCGACGAGGCGCCGTTGGCGATGGCGTTGACGTTGCTGGCCGGCTGGGTGGCCGACGACGAGCTGGCCGGCTGACCGATCGGATTGCCGCCGGAATCGTAGAGCTGCACGACCAGCTGCGAGAAATAGGGCGTCTGCGGCACCGACGAGATCGCCGAGGCGAAATAGTTGGTTCCGTCGTCGGTGCCGATCGCGGTCAGGGTCTGGATCGGGGTGATCCCGGGCAGCCCCTGGGCGGCGAGCACCGTCATGGGGCGGCGCTCGACGGCGGGCGGCTTGGCCTTGCGCGCCTGTTCGGTGACCTTGAACAGCTGCGGATAGCGATCCGGCGTGACGCCGGCCGCCTTCATCTGGCGCACGAAGAACCGGTAATGAACCGGGTTCGACATATCGAGCGCGGTCGGCTGGCCGGCCGGCGCCAAGGCCAGGACCGCGGCGAGGTCGGACTTGTCCTGGCTGGTCATCGGCGGCGCCTTCAGCGGCGACTTCGCGGGCGAGCCGGCCACGGCGGCGCCGGCCGACAGCAGGAGGCCGGCCGAGGCTCCCGCGATGAGAAGCGTCCTGAGCGACGACATGGTGGTTCTCCGTTGTCCAAGGTCTGATCGGTTGAGGTGCGGTGTTCGAAGCCGGGTCACAGCTCTTCCTTCCCGGAGCCGGTCGGCGACGGAGCAGGCGACGGGGTCGGCCGCGACGGGCGGGGATACTGGATCCCCCGCCGCTGGAGCTCTGCGAGATCTTCGCCCTCGAACAACGGCGCGTAGGAGGTCGTGGCGAGGAAATCGAGACCTCTGACCCAGGAGGCCGAGATGAGGTCGTCCTGCTGCGGGTCGATCGGCGTTCCCTCCTGGAATCCGTTGTATTCGTGGTTCCACGCCAGTTTGTTGTCGTCCCAGGTCTGGGGCTTGAAGGGGCCCCAGGCCTGCTCCGCGATGGCGCCGCAGGCCTGACCGGACTGCCCGGCCAGATAGAGCGCGATGGCGTTGTTGATCCGGTCGGCGATCTGGTCCTCCAGCCGCCCCTTGCGGCCCCGCTCGTGGGCCTCGCCCAGGTCGTTGGCGAAGGCGTCGCCCGCCCAAAGGAACCGCTTGGCGTTGCACATCCAGGTGACGTGCCGGATGGCGTTGGCCGCCTGACCGTTGCCGCCCGCATGGTAGGCGGCGTCGACCGCGAACTGCACCGGCCGGTACACCCACAGCAACGCCAGGGGCGTCGTCACCGCGTAGGCCACCGGGAAGTAGTTCATCATGGTGACGAGCTCATCCCGCGAGAAGCTCTGCAGGACGCGGTAGATCTTGCCAGTGATGATCCCGTCCTGCGCCCAGTTGTCGAGGTTCGAGCCCCACGCCCACAGCCGTCCCCAGGGCCTGGTGTAGAACCCGGGATCGGTGACCAACAACTGCACGACGCTGGCCGTCGCCACCGCGCCGCTGACGACGAGCCCCGCATATGTGCCGGGTCGGCGGCCGACGTCCCTGGCCAGCCGCATCAGGAACATCCCGCTCGGATCGGTCGCGTTGATCGGGTCGTTGGCGACATAGGCGTAGGACGACGCCCCCTGTCCGGCCGGGTCGGGCGCGTAGAAGCGGCGCAGCGCCGGGTCGTAGAACCGGGCCTGGTAGTTGGTCAGTTCGATCGCCGCGTCGATCGGCTGGCCCGTGTAGGCGTAGGGCTGCAGCGGCGCGGCCGGTCCCTGCAGCAGCTCGCCGAACGGGCCGTAGTCGTAGGTCTGCAGCAGCGTCCCGGTCTGGTCGACCACCGCCCGCACCGAGCCGAGGTGATCGTTGAGGGCGTAGCGGGTCGTCGTGGTCGCCTCGGCCGGCACCGTCGCCAGCAGGCCCTCGGCGCCGTGCAGGAAGTAGGAGACCGTCTCCGTCCCCCCGCTGGTCGTGCGGCGCGCCAGGGGCTGCCCCCCGGGCCCGCGCAGGTCCAGCACCTTGGTCACCGTCCCGTCGGCGTCGGTCCACTGCTCGACGCTGCGGTCGGTCCCCCGGCCATAGGCGTAGGTCACGGTCCGCGCCCGGGCGCCGGTCACCGTCGCCCCGGTCGTCAGGCCGGTGAGCGGGTGATAGCTCAGGCTGCTCAGCTGCCGGCTGGTCGCGCTGGTCACCCAGCCGTTGGGCGAGGCGTAGCCGTACTGCCCGATCGGCGCGGTTCCGGTGATCTGGACGTCGGCCACGAACAGCGAGGCGCCCGGCGCGCTGGTCCCGCTGGTCCGGCCGTTGGTCAGGACCAGCGCGATGCTGACGACATGGCCGTCCAGCCCCATGGTGCTGGCGATGGTCTGGGTGTCGATGGTCACGCCGGTGACCTGGACCCAGGCGGTCGACCCCGCGCCGATGTCGCGGATCAGGGCGTCGACGGTCTCGCCGGCGTCGGTGAACAGCCGCAGGCTCCAGTTCGCCGGCCCGGGCTGGCCGGCGAAGGGGGCCGGCGTGTTGAGCCAGTAGGACAGCTGGTAGGTCCCGCCCATGGCCAGGAAGCCGGCGAACTGCAGCACTTCGGCGTGGCCGGGGCTGCCGCCGGTCAGCTGCAGCGCCTGCCCGGGCGGCAGAGTCCCCGTCCCGACCGGCGGCGCGACCGAACTTGACGACGGTCCCCCGTTGCTCGCCCCCCAGGTCCAGCCGGGATAGGCGGTCGCGTTGGCGAACTGGATCGTGGACTGGATCGCCGCCGCCACCGACTGGACGCGGTTGTTGTTCCAGACCTGGTTGGGAGCCGCGCCGGTCAGGTAGCTGTACTGCTCCGTCGTGGGGCCCCGGGGCACGGACAGCAGATTGCCGTTGGCGTCGTAGCTGACCGGCGTCGTCGCCGAGCCGATGGCCAGCGCCGCGTTGGCGGCGTCGGCCGCCGCGCCCGGGTCGGCCACCTGCACCTGCCCCAGCGCGTCGTACTGATAGGCCCACTGGCTCTGCCGGATCGGCGGCGCCGTCCAGGGGTCCAGGCCCGGCTCGGCGGCGTAGGACGAGGCCGCGGACGTGATCTGACCGTTGTAGGAGGTCGCGCCGTTGAACCCGCCTTGCCCGTAGGTGAGGGTCTCGAGATAGAAGTCCCCGCCGACCGCGGTCGGCCAGCCGGCGCTGTTGTAGGCGGCGGCGCGCTGGATCGGGGCGCCCAGGCTGTTGTCGTTCAGCTGCGCCTGGGTCACCTCGCCCATGCTGTTGTAGTAGTAGGAGGCGTAGTAGATTTCGGGCCCGCCGCGCGGATGCTCCGGATCCAGCACCTCGCCGCCGGCCGGCGGCTGCCCCACCCCGGCCAGCTGGCCCAGGCGGTCGTAGAAATAGGTCACCTGGAAAGGCGTCCCGACCGGCTGTCCGCCGGTCAGGACCTGCGGATAGGTGGTCATGATCGGCAGGCCGATATTGTTGTAGAGCGCGGCGCTCTGGTAGGTCGTCGCGCCGTAGCCGGCGGCCGTGGTGTTGCGTGTCAGGACGCTGCCGCGCCGGTCGTAGGCGAAGGCGTCCGTGGTCAGGCCGGCCGTCCCGTTGTCGACCGTCCCCTGCCACAGCCGGCCCTCCAGGTTGTTCGATCCGGCCCCGTCGGCGTCGTAGGTGTTCTGGCTGTAGATCGTCGCGCCCTGGGCGACCGTGGGCCAGGCCGGCTGGTCGACGTAGGCCGAGATCCCGGACCAGGCGACGCCGGTCTTCTGCACCAGGCCGGCCTGGATCACCCGGTCCAGGCCGTCGTACTGGTAGTACTTGATGCGCTGCGGGGTCTGGCCGGCGCCGTCGGCGTCCATGGCGAAGCGCAGCCGGCCGGCGCTGTCGTAGGCGTACTGGGTCTGGCCGGAGTCGGGCGTGGTCTGCGAGATCAGCCGCCCCAGGAAGTCGTAGCCGTATTGGATCACCCAGGGCGCCGCGGTCGAGCCCGACGGCGGCGAGAAGTAGTTGGGCAGCTGGACCGTGACCAGCCGCCCGGCCGGGTCGAAGAGCGACATGCTGGTCTGGTAGACGGGCGAAGCCTGGGTTCCGCCGATCCGGGTCCGGACGGCCAGGGTCTGGTCGCTCTGGTTGACCAGCCGATAGGTGATCACGCCGTTCGGGTCGGTCTCGGTGATCACGCTGTAGCTGCCGGGCGCCTGCCCCGGCGATCCGGCCGGCAGCAGCGGGGTCAGCGGGTCGTTGGCGGTGTTGGCGCCGTAGGCGTAGCGATAGGTGTGCCCCGAACCGACGGCGAACTCCGTTCCCGGCGCCCCCTCCTCCACCACGCGCGCGGTCGGCGCCGTCTCGTAGAGGGTCTGGGTGAAGGGGTAGCCGTTGGCCGGCGCCGTGTACTGAGCGACCGTCATCGGCTGGCCGTTGACGTAGGGCAGATAGCTGTCGATGTCGCCGATCAGCCGGTTCTGTTCGGCCGTGCTGGGCGGCGGCGGCGTGGCCTGCGGCCCTGCGCCGATCATCAGCGGATTGGAGACGGGGTCCTTGCCGTACTGCGGCCGCTGCTGGCTGTCGTAGAGTGTCCCGCCGGCGACGACGGTGTTGCCGTCCACGACCGACAGGCTCTGCATCGGCTTGGCGGCGCCGTCGAACAGCCCCAGCGAGATCTGCGGCTCCACCGCGCAGACCAGGTTGCTGAAGCTCCCCGGCCCCGACAGACCCAGGATCAGCTTGCCGTCCCCTCGCACCAGCCCGGTCAGCT
Source organism: Caulobacter mirabilis (assembly GCF_002749615.1). GTDB lineage: Bacteria > Pseudomonadota > Alphaproteobacteria > Caulobacterales > Caulobacteraceae > Caulobacter > Caulobacter mirabilis. Next base: position 1,690,326 of record NZ_CP024201.1, on the reverse strand, counting down.
GGTCGCAGAAGACCTGCTGGCCGTCCGCGTAGAACAGGACCAGCTCCTCGACGAAGGCGAGAATCCAGGTGCGCGCGAACCGGCCCGCGCGGACCGCCTGGACCTGGGCCGCGCCGCCCGGCGTCGCCGGGGCGTACAGGGTCCAGGTCGCGGCGGTCTGGTCCCAGGCGACATAGACATCGCCCATCCCGATCCGGGCGTTGGCGAGGGCGCCCGCGCCGGACTGGCGCTGGACCTCCACCTTCATCGCGTAGTTGCCGTGCACGAAGCCGGTCAGGGTCGCCTGGCTGAAGGCGGGCGGGGTCGCGGTCCCGGTGTAGACCAGCTGCCAGCCGCTCACGGTCCAGTAGGCGTCCGGCAGGGTCCAGTCCGCCTGGTCGCTGGGATCGAAGTCGTAATAGACGCCGTTGGCTAGGCCGCCGATGCTCAGCAGGCTGTTGGGCAGGTTCGGGTCGAAGACCCCGCCGCTCGTCAGGGAGCGGGCGTAGGTGAAGCTGGAGATCGAGGCCACGTTCTCGGCCGGCCCGACCACGGCCGTGACGTTGCGGGCGGCGTCGCGGACCAGGCGCGTCGTCTGGCCGTTCGGCGCCAGCGTCGCGCTGGGCAGCAGGCTGTCGACGTCGAAGACCGTCGCCTCGTAGGCCGCGTCGAGCGGCGAGAAGCGCAGCTCATCGACCCAGCACCGCTTCCCGGTCTTCTGGTTGTAGGCGATCAGGCCGACGCTCAGCGGCGCGCCGGCGGGGACCGAGGGGTTGGCCGCCCGCACCGCCGCCAGATCGACGATCTGGTGCAGGTAGGCCCACTTCCCGGCCGTGTCGGTCAGGCTGAGGATGATCGGCGCCCCGACGGCGACCGGCGCGCCGGCGACGTTGTAGACCTGCAGCTCCCATTGGGCGGTCCCCGAGGCCGCGCCGAAGCCCGGATCGGTGAGCAGCCAGCAGGAGAAGAGATAGGCCCGGCCGCCGGTCGTGCGCAGGAAGGTCGCGGCCGGTCCGGACTTGGTCCCGGCGGCGACCGGGTCGATCTGGATGCTCTGCGTGCCGGTGTGGGCCTGGGTCCCGACGATGTAGTCGCTCAGGGCGCCGCCGCCGGCGTAGGACCAGTAGAGGTCGTTCTCGTAGGGCTCGCAGCCGTAGTAGCCGGCCTCGGCCTGATCCAGCCGGGCGTTGACGAACGCGGCCGTGGTCAGCCGGTCGGCCGCGTCGCGCACCGCGCCGCTGTAGCGGCCCAGGGCGTCGACGGTGACGATCGGCAGCCCGCGCGGCGAGCGCTGGGTCACGGCGGTCCCGAGCAGCCAGCTGCCCGCCGGCCCCGTGCCGGTGGCCCAGTTGAACGCGGCGGGCGCCGCGCTGAGCGCCCGGTAGGTCGCCGACGGCGCCCAGGCGCCCGGCCGGGTCGGCCAGTCGTTGCGCCAGGTCTCGATCGAGATGCCGGTCGTCGCGCCGTTGGTCGCGGCGGTGGTCTGAACCACCGGCGTCAGGATGTTCAGGCTGCGGGCGGCGTCATACTGCTGCCAGAAGTAGGTCGGCGTCTGGGTCAGCGTCTCCAGCTGGCCCGAGGCGTTGTACCGGTCCGTCGCCGTGACCGTCGGCAGGCCGGTGACCGGCGGAGTCTGGTCGTTCGGCGCGTAGCTGGTCCGCACCGTGGTCGTCACGCCGTCCAGCAGCCGGACCAGCCGCCGCTGGCGAGCGTAGAAGCCGGTCCGGTTGTCCCCGGCGACCTGCGACAAGGCCTGCCGATAGCCCCACCAGTAGAAGGTCGTGGTTCCGGCGTCGGTCAGCACCGGCGGCGAACCGCTGCCGGCGGAGCGGTCCTTGCGGCCGTAGACCTGCCCCGCCATCAGGCCCAGCAGGGTCGCGGCGTTGGTGTCGGTCCCGGTCGGATAAGGCTGCGCCGGCGTGTCCTGGGCCGTCAGTCCGTTGAAGAACCAGGTGACGCTGGTTCCGTTCGGCGCGACCGCGGTGTTGGCGGTCCCCTCGGCCACGGTCATCTGGTTGTAGGCGGCGCGCCAGCCGTCGGCGGTCACGGTCGCGGTCGTCGCGTCGCCGGCCACGGCCAGGGTCTGCACCGCGTAGCCGTCGTTCAGGGCCGTCGTCGCCAGCGCCGGCACGGTCTGCTGACCGGCCACGGCCCCCTGGACCATCCTGCGCAACGTCAGCGTCGAGCCGGCCGCCCCCCAGGTCCCGCTGTAGGTCACGAAGCTGGACGGGCCGACCAGTTCGCGGCCCGTGCCGGACGGAACCAGGACCTTCTGGCCGGACAGCTCGATCCGGGCGCCCGCCGCGCCGTTGACCAGCGGATAGACGACGGTCTTGGTCCCGGTCTGATAGACGCAGCAGCGCTCGCCCAGCACCTGCAGCGACGCGGTCTCGGTCGCCGCCAGGGAGTCCGCCAGCGACAGGGCCGCCGTCCAGCTTCCGTCCGCCCCCTGGGCGTAGACGCCGTTGCTCCAGGTCTGGCCGCTGACTGTCGGGAAGACGACATAGCGGCTCGGCGTCCTGGGACTGACGGCCGTTCGCGCCGCGAAGCTCCCGCCCGTCGGCGCCGCGCCGGCGAAGGCCGCCGGGACCGTCCAGGCGGAGGTCGAGGGGTCATAGGCGGCCAGGTCGAACAGCGGCGAGCCGCCGGCGCCGGTCATCGTCCGAACGGCCTCGTCGAAGCCGTAGGTGATCCCCGTCACGGCCGTTTCGCCTGGATAGACGACCGCGTCGCTGCTGTAGCGGCTCCAGCCCGAGCCCTGGTAGCGGAACAACTGACCGCCGAGCCCGACCATCGCGCCTCGGATCGCCAACGCCGGGGCCAAGGCGCCGACCGCCGGCGTCAGCGTGGCCAACCGGGTCAGGTCCAGTCGTGTGATCGTCGCCGGCCAGGAGACGCCGTTGCAGATCACCTGAGCCGAACCGGTCGGCCCGCCGGCGGCGGCATAGGCGCCGTAGCCCTCGCCCAGCACGACCGAGAGCGTCGAGATCGACGGCATCGGCCGCGGCGTCGGCCGACTGACCGAGGTCCAGCGGCCGAACGGATCGAGACTCATCAACACCGCGACCAGATCGCCCGTCGCCGTTCCCGTGGAGACGGCGAGCAGTCGACGATCCTCGGCGGCGACCTGGGCGCACAGGGCGCCCGTCGCCCCGGCCAGTTGCACGACCGTGTCGGCGACCCAGGCCGCGCCATTCCAGTGCGCGGGATTGAGGCTGCCGCTGGCCTGCCCCACGACCGCCGCGAAGCCCGAGCCGCAGACGGCGGTGACCGCCTCCCCGGCCTGCAGCGTCAGCGTCAGGGCCGTGGCGGTGGCGTTCCAGCCGCCGACCTGGGACTCGCTGATCACATAGGCCAGCAGTTTGCCGTTGGCGGCGATGCAGAAGGTGTCCGCCGATAGCCCCACCGCTGTCGAGGCGTAGGTCGCCGAACCCAGCGGCAGGCTGGCCAGGGTCGTGGCGATCCACCGGCCGACCCAGCGGTAGGCGACGCCCTGGACGCTCGTGTCGCTGCCCAGCCAGGTGACGACGGCATAGTCCTCGGCGAAGTAGAACACCGGCTGGCTGAAGGTGACGCCCGCACGGATCGGCGGTGACAGCGTCAGGTCCCGCGCCGACAGCGTCGCCGTCATGCCGGCCGATGCATAGGCGTAGGTCGCCTGGCCGCCTTCGGGCGCCTGGGCGGTCGCCAGGGTTCCGAGAACCGGACTGCCCGCTGTGGTCACATAGGTGAAGCTGAACGGCGGCGGCGGCGTGGCGGCCGGCGCCGTGGCGACGATCCCCATCAGCAGGCGCTTGGCCAGGGTTCCCTGCCCCACGTACTGGGTCTGGCCGGAGCCGCCTTCGAAGTCGAGGCTGGTCACGCCCATCAAGACGCCGCCGGGCGCATAGACGCTGACGCTCTGCAGGTAGCGTGTCCCGTATCGGTCCTGCCAGGCGTTGAGGCCGTTGGGATCGGCATGCGGCGGCGGGCATTCGTTGGCCGCCTTCTCGCCGTAGGTCAGGCGCGCGACGTCGCCGCCCGCCCCCACGACCGTCTTGAGGTAGGTCGCCCGCGTGTAGCTGAGGCCGCCGGGTCCGCCGACCGGCGCCGCGACCTGGTCGTAGGCGTAGGTGACCACGTCGCCCCACAGGTCGAAGACCTGCGACAGGCTCCAGCCGACCGCGACCGGCGTCTGGCCGGCCAGCGCCGTGCTGGCGCCCGTCCAGCCGCCCCAGGCGACGCCCCAGTCCACCGTTCCCCGGCCGCTGGCCGCGTCGCCGTAGACCGCCCGCCCGCCGTCCTCGCGAGTGATCTCCCAGCGCTGGGCGGCCGGATCGTAGCGGATGATCCAGAAGCGATAGTCGGCGGACGCGTAGAGCTGCGTCCCGTCCGCCTCGGTCCCGATCAGGACCAGCGGGCTGGCTCCGCCCCCCTCGCCCTGCAGAACATAGCCCGCGCCATCCGGCGCCGCGGCGATCGACGACTGCGACAGCGACCAGCCCAGGCCCAGCACGCCGGTCGGCGCGACGGCGTTGTCGTAGGTCACAACGGCGCCGACCGAGCCGCTGTAGGCGGCCGTCAGGACGGCGTCCGGCCCGCCGCGGCCCGGCAGGACGGCGAGCGGCAGGCTGAAGGCCACCTCGCCGCGATAGAGGTCGACGGCCTGGCGAAGGCGTTCGGATGACGTCATACCGCCCCTCCCCCGCTCGAGAGCACGCGCATCTCCACCGACGTCGCCCGGCCGAGCGTCTCCGCGCGGTTGCTCGCCCACATCTTGAGCCGGAAGCCCCTCGCCCGGCCGCCGAACCGGAACACCGCCCGCCCGGCGTAGAAGGCGGCCCGCTGCGTGAAACCGCCCGCGATCGCGCTGGCCGGAATGGTCCCGCCGGCCCCGGCCGCCGCGGCCGCGGGGGCGGCATAGGCCGCCGCGACGCCGACGCCGACGGCGATGGCTCCCAACCCGACGAGCCCCAGGAGGACAAACCCCGCTATGGCCCAACCGCCGCCTCCGCCTCCTCCGCCTCCGCCGCCGTCGTCCTTGCCGCCGCCAAGGCCGAGCGGATCGAGGAACTGCAGCGGGTTGCCGGGCTCGAAGCCGTAGGCGTTGAGGGTCTGGGGCCAGACGAGGTCGCCGAAGACCGGGTCCTTCTCGATGAACCGCGCCAGCCCCGGGGCGTAGGTGCGGGCCCGCATGAAGCACAGGCCCGACGGATCGGTGATCACGCCCCAGCGGCCGTGCAGCGCGAACGGATTGTCGCTCACGCCCTGTCGTCCGGCCGGCAGGCCGTAGGGATCATAGGCGTAGGCGTCCGTCACCCCGGCCGCCCCGACCAGGGCCAGGGTGCTGCCGACGCCGTTGAAGACGTAGGTCTGGAAGCCGCCGTCGGCGGTCTCGCGCCCGATCAGGCCGGCCCCGTTCACGTAGCGGGTCGTGCTCCCGCCGGAGTCGACGGTGGCCAGCGGCCGGTCCATCGCCGCATTGGCCGCCCAGGGCCGCACCAGCGCCTGCTGCTCCGGCAACGAGGCCGCCCCCCCGCCCATCAGCCGGGCCAGCAGGGTGTCGACCGGGTCCTGGCTGTCCGTCGGCCGCGCGATCATCGGGTTGGCGTAGCCAGCTGGATCATGGACGAAGCGCCGCGTCGCCGCGCCGTTGGTCGCCGTGTCGAGGAAGCCGTCGGCGTCGAAGGCGTAGACGGCCGTCCCCGCCTGGACGAGCTGGTTGTAGATGTTGTGGGTCAGGGTTCCCGAGACGCCGGGGACGGAGGTCATGTTGCCGTCGCCGTCGTAGGTCACCGCCGTCCCGTTCACCGCCGTCAGGCGATCGGCCGCGGGGTCGGCGTAGGTGAAGGTCGTCTGCCCGGCGGTCACGGCGGCGGCCAGGGGCGTCAGCTCGGTGATCTGGCTCGGCTGGCCGAAGGCGTCCAGAGTGTAGGTCGCCTGGGCCAGCAGATCCTGGCCGATGGTCGCCTGGTAGCCGGTGAACTGGCCGGCGTCGTCCTGGCTGAAGGTCAGGCCGACGCTGTTGGGCAGGCTCGCCGAGGCCAGGACGCCGTTCGGGGCGTAGACATAGCTCGTCTGACGGCCGGCCCAGTCGGTCACCGTGCGCAGCCGCCGCATCGGGTCGTAGCCGTAGGTCAGCGCATTGGTCAGCCCGGGGTACAGGATCGTCGCGATGTCGCCGGTCGGGGCGTAGCTGTAGGACACCGTCTCGCTGTGGACGTTGTTCGTGCGGGTCAGCATCCGGTTGAGGGCGTCGAAGGTGCGGGTGATCTGGACCGCGCCGCCGACCTTCGTCTGCAGACGGTTGCCGGCCCCGTCGAGCACCTGCTCGACCAGGGCGGCGGCCTCCGGCGGCGCGGTCGTGACATAGCGCCCGGCCGGGTCGTAGCCGTAGGTCAGGGTCTGCTGGCGGCCGTTGACATAGGTCTGCAGCTGGCCGCGCGGCGTATAGGTCATGCTCGTCGCGATGCCGTGGGCGTCCGTCCCGCCGACCCACTGCCCCGCGCCGTCGACGACCAGGACCGTCGGTGCGGTCTGGTAGGGGCTGACCGTGGCCCGGACGCATCGTGTGACCGGGTCGTAGGCGTAGGCCACCGTGGTCTTGACCGTGGCGGTCGGGGGATTGGGCGCCGGGTTGGGCTCCTCGATCCGCACCGGACGGCCGAGGGCGTCATATCCGATCGCCGTGGCGCGCCAGGCGCTCCCCTGGCCGATCTTCAGCCCGACCGGGCGATCCAGGACGTCGAAGGTCTCGATCGTCTGGGCGCCGACGGGATCGGTCGCGGTGATGGTGCGCTGGGTGGTGTTGGTGGTCGGGTCGACCGCCCCGCCGTAGACGGTGGTCCAGACCTTCCCGCGCTCGTCGGTGTGCGACAGGATCCGGCCCAGCGGATCGAAGACGTCGGTGGTCTGGTAGGGCGCCGGCTGGCTGGGGTCGGCCTTCGGATAGGTCGTGAGCACCTGCTGGTTGGTGGTTCCGCCGCCCCCCGCCACGGACGTGTAGGCGATGGTGGTCAGGGCGCCGGCCGCGCCGCCGACCGGCGCCGGCGCGGTCCACGAAATCAGGCGGCCGAGCGGGTCGAAGGTCAGCACCTGCTGGTAGGCGACATTGACCGGCGGCTGCCCCGGGGTGCTGACGGTCACCGTCGGCTGGGTGATGGTGACCGTCATCGGCGACGGCGCGCCGGCCGGCTGCAACGCCATGGCCCAGGCATAGGTCGTGACCTGGCCGTTGCCGTCGGTCGTCGAGGTCAGGCGGCCGATCTCGTCGTAGCCGTAGCCGGTCTGGACCGTCGGATTGCTCGCCGACAGGACCTGCTGGATCACCTCGTCGTTGCGGTTGCGGACCAACTGCGTGATGTCGGGGTTCGAGGCCGCCGCATAGGTGATCTGCTCGAGCTGGCTGTTGGCGTCGTACTGGTAGCCGGTCGTCCGCTGCAGCGGGTCGGTGACGCTGGTCAGCATGCCGACGCCGTCGAACACGGTGGTGGTGACGTAGGCCTGGGCGTCGGGCTGGTTCGGATAGGTCAGCGCGCTGGTGTGCACCCGGTCGACGCCGGCCCAGTACTCGTTCTTGATCGTGGCCGCGAGGAGGCCCGCGGGGTCTTTCACCTGTACCGACGTCAGGCGCCCCAGCGCGGTTCCGTAGCCCAGCACCGTCGCGCCGCCGAGCGGATCGGTGATCTGCTGCACCTCGCCGGCGGGCGTGTACTGATAGGTGGTGACGTTGCCGACCTTGCCCGGCCCGTCGCCCAGCGGATAGTCGGTCTGGCTGTCGACCAGGCCCTGGATCGTCCCCGCCGAGCGATAGACGATGATGCGCTTGCGGCCGGTCGGGTCGGTGACGCTGCGCGGCAGGTTCGTGCCGGTCACATAGGTCACCGTCGTGGTGTTGCCGAGGGCGTCGCTGGCGGTGAGCAGGTTGTTGCGACCGTCGTAGGTGAACCGCTGTGTCTGGCCGAGGGGATTGGTGATCGACAGCAGGTTCCGGGCGCCGTCATAGGTGTAGGTCGTGGTCGCGCCGACCCCGGCCGCCGCTCCCGGCGGTCCCTGGTAGACGCTCTCCGACGTGAGGTTGCCGGCGCCGTCGAAGGCGCGCAGGACCCGCCAGATCGCGCCGCCCGCCAGGTTGTGGATCTCCGAGACCGTGTTCAGCGTGGTCTTCTCGCTGAGATAGGTCGTCACGTAGCCCATCCGGTCGGTGACCGTGGTCTGGACGTAGGTGTAGCCGGAGATGGTCTGGTCGGCGTAGGCGAAGGTGATGAAGTAGTTCTGGCCGGTGGCGACGGCTTGGGCGTCCTTCTGCTGGATCACCCGGTTCTGGCCGTCGTAGGTGTTGGTGATGAAGGTCGCGCCGGTCTGGTCGACGGCCGTGTGCATCAGCGAACCCGGCCAGTAGCTGAACTGGCGCGTCAGCCCCGTCGTGTCGGTGAACAGCGTCAGGTCGCCGCCCGTGTAGTCATAGCTGATCGACCGGCCGGCGTTGTCCGTCACGGTCCTGATCCGGCCCGTCGCCGAGCCGCTGGTGAAGTAGGCAAAGCGCAGATAGCGGCCCGACCCCTCGTCCGTGACCCGGTCCAGCCGGCTGTCGGCGTAGGTCAGGTTCACGCCGTTGCCGGCCGGCGAGACGATGCGCAGCAGCCGGCCCGAGCTGTCGAAGCTGTAGACCGTCTGGTCCCGCCGCGTGAGCTGGTAGGCCATCGTCGAGAGGCGGACCAGCACGTCGCCGTTGGGCTGCCCCTGCTTGGCGTAGGTCCCGGTGACGCTGCCCGGGACGTCGTAGACGCTGACGACGCTGTCGCCCCACCAGACCGCCACGGTCTTGCCGTCGGAAGCGCTCTGGATGTTGGTGGCGTAGGCGTGGGTCCAGCGGTCGCCGAGCGGTCCCGACGGCCCCGGCGGCGTATCGCTCGGCAGCGGCGTGACGGTGTTGTAGCGGACCTCGAGGCTCAGCGGCACGACCCCGGCCACCTCGATGTCGACGTTGCTGTAGACGTACGAACCGTTCGCCAGCAGCACCGGATCGCCCGACGATCCCGACCCGCCGCCGCCGCCGTTGTCGGGCGGGTTCGGCTTGTTCGTCGTCGCCGACGCGGCCTGGCTCCAGGGCCCGCTGCCGCCGCCGGAGTTGGCCTGGACCTGGACATTGTAGGTCGTGTTCTGCGCGACCTTGGTGACCGACTGCGGCTGGGTCAGCGACGTGCCGCTCACGCCGGACTGGGTGTAGAGGGGGGCCCCGCCCGAAGCCGGCGTCACCTGCACCGTGTAGGTGACGTTGCTGCCCGAGACGGAGCTCCAGCCGACCGTTATGGCGTTGGCGGTGTCGAACGAGGCCGCGACCCCGCCGACCTGGGCCAGGCTGCTGCCGACGGTGATCGGAGCGGAACTCCAGAGCCCCAGGTTCCCGCCCGAAACGGCCCGCACGAAGACCGTCAGCGTGTCGCCCTGGGCCACCGTGTTCGGATACGTCAGGGTCGCGGTTGTCGTCGACGGGATCTGCCGATCCAGCACCGTCCCGCCGCTGTTCCGCAGCTCGGCGACATAGGTCACCGTCCCCAGGCCGCTGGCGTCGAACTGCCAGGCCGCGGTGATCTGGCGCTGCTGGAAAGCGCCCGTCAGCGTCAGCCCCGACGGTCCGACCAGCCGCTGCAGCGTCAGCGACAGCGCGCCGAAGTCGGTCATGGCGCCGCCGGCCAAGGCGCGAGCCCTGACCGTATAGCTGGTCCCCGTCGACAGGCCCGAGGCGCTGAACGTCGCCGCGGCGGGGGTGGAGCCGCCCGGCTGGGCGACCCACTGCTTGGCCAGCGGCGCGCCGCCGCCCGTGGTCACGTCGGCGTAGTAGCCGGTGGCGCCCGTGCTCTGGGGCCAGGCCAGGGCCAGCTGCTGGGTCGCCGCGTCGTAGGTCAGGGTCGTCGGCGCCGGCGCGACCAGGGTCGGCGGCGCGCTGATCACGCCCCAGGAGCCCTGGGCGTGCGGCTGGACGGTGAAGGTCTGGACCCCCGCCGTCGCCAGCTGCGTAGCGGTCAAGGTGTAGACGAGGCCGGACGGCTGGTTCGGCGCCAGGACCCCGTTCTGCGCCACCTCGTAGGTCACCGCCAGGCCGGCGGTGATCTGGGCCTGGGTCCGGACATCGGGCCATTGCAGCGTGACCGGATCCGCGGTCGCGCCCGACTGGAAGACCGGAACCGGCTGGGCCAGCTGATGGATCGTCACCGGCAGCGCGGTCATCGCCCCCAGGACGCCGTTCGCCGCCGACTTGATCGACAGGGTGTAGACGGCGTTCTCGACGAAACCGCCGCCCGGAGCCGGCACGGCGTAGGTCGCCGTCGTCCCGTCGCTGAACAGCTGCTGGTTCGGCGCGCCGCCGCCGGTCTGCTGCACCGACAGATAGACCAGCGGCGCCGCGGTCCAGGTCGCCGTCAGCGACTGGGTCCCGTTGGCGGTCAGCAGGTAGGTGAAGTTCGGCTGCAGCGCGGGCGGCGTCCCGACGGCGCTGAGCGGACCATAGGACTGGTCCGCCTCCGCCCGCACCTGGACCGTCAGCGCCGCCGTATCGTTGAGGTGGCTCGTCAGGTCGATGGAGCGGGTGCTCTGCAGCACGCCCTCGACGCCGTTCAGCACCGGCAGGTAACTCGGCGTCAGCGCCGGATCCACGGCGACCCAGCGCGCCTCGACCGCGATCACGCCTGGCTGGGTCTGGGCCAGCTGGACGACCGGCGTCGACATCTGGCGGATGACGACCTGGCCGAACTGGGCGGCGCTCATCGAGCCCGTGCCCAGGCCGCGCAGCTGCGAGGCGTAGGTCGTCCCCAGCACGAAGCCGCCGTTCGGCGGCGGAACGGCGAAGCTGCCCTGGCTGACCGGAACCAGTCCGAAGCTGGTCGGCGTCGTCGCGGGGCCGGTGAAGACGCGGACGTAGGCCTGGCTGGAGCCGGTGGTCGGCGTCCAGCCGACCGTCAGGGCGCCGACGTCCTGTCCGCCGTTCCAGACATAGCGGAAGGCGCCGGTCAGGCTGGGGGCGGCGGTCACGGCGCTGGCCGGGCCCACATCGCCGTCGATCACCGCGCGCAGCCGGAAGGTGTAGCTGTGGTTCGCCGTCGGATCCGAGGTCGGCGACAGCAGGGTCATCAGCGAATAGGGCGAGGTCACGCCGGTGGTGACGACGGGCGTCGTCCCGCCGTCGGTCCGGGTCTCCAGATTGTAGGTCGCCCCGGCCGCGACCGAACCCCAGGTCAGCGCCAGGGCCTCCGCCGCGGGCGGCGCCGCGGCCTGGAACAGCGCCGAGGGCGCGGTCTGGCCGTGAATGGTGACGGTCTGGGAGTCCCAGGCGGCGAGCGCCCCCTGCCCGATCCGCCGCATCCGGCCGACGAACTGCTGTCCGGTCGTCACCGGGTTGGGCGCCGGGACCAGGACCGGCGGAACCGTGCTCCCCGCGACCGAGTTGGTCAGCACCAGGGTCGAGCCCTGGCGGACCTCCATATAGTAGTAGGCCGGCGCCGGGCTGTCGGGCGTCCAGTCGAAGACGAAATCGCCGTTCCCGGCGCCGTCGGGGTCCTGGTAGTAGAAGCCCAGGGCGGTCTTGGCCGTCGACCCGGGCGTGCTGCTCGGCCCCCAGGCGCCGGAGCCGCCCGCCGCCGTCGCGGTGGCCCCGCGCGCCGCCACCGTCACCACGCTGTCGCCGGTCACCTGGCTGGACAGGTCGAGGCTGGTCCCCGTCTGGAAGCTGGAAGCGGGCGTTGACGCGGTGGTCAGGACGACGCCGTAGCCCTGGGCCTGGTCGACGGCCGGCCACTGCGCGCTCAGGGTCCCGCCCTGCGGCCAGGAGAAGCCCATGCTCGCCGAAGGCAGGTCGATCGGCGTGCAGGTCGCCGTCGCGCTCCAGGGCCCGGTCTCTCCCGAACCGACCGCGCGGACACGGGCCTGGTAGCCGCGTCCCGGCAGGACGCCGGCGATCGGCGCGACGATCGCGCCCGAACCGGTGACCGACTGGGCGTAGGTCCAGGAGCCGTCCTGGGCCACCACCTGCAGGTCGTAGCTGACGGCGTTCGGGATCGCCGCCCACTGGGCGCTGCCGAAGGTGGTCTGCCCGGCGTCCGGCTGGCGGAACCGCAGGGTCGAGGCGACGAAGGCGGCCGGCGGGATGGGGTTTCCCGACGGCGCGACGTTCAGCGGCCAGACCAGCGCCAGTCCGGGATCGCCGTCGGCCGCGCGATGCCGCATCAGCGCGGCCGCCTGCGACGGCGGCATGACCGCCGCGTCCCACAGCTGCAGTTCGCTGACCTGGCCGATCAGGCCGGTCTCCGGCGCGCCCTGCCCCAGCCCGAGGGTGAAGGTCCCGCTCGTCGAAAGGCCCGCGCCGGCCGTGAAGGCCAGGGCGCCCGCCGATCGCCAGCGCTGGACCCCGTCGATCCAGACCTCGACCGCATAGTGAAGACGATCGGCGGGCGTGACGCCGACGACGACGTGCCGCCAGGTCCCGTCGTTGACCGCCAGCGCCGTGGCGGCGACTCCGCCGGTCGCGGTTCCATAGTGGACCGTCAGCGCCGCGGGGTTGGTTAGCCAGAGTCGGCCGGCATTGCCGCCGGCCGTCGGTCCGAACGAGAGGATCACCGCGTTGGCGTCACTCTGGGTCGTGTTGACCCAGGCCGCGATGGTCACGCCGGAGGCCGGAAAGCTGTCGCCGGCCGTCCCGGCGAAGGCGTGTGTGACCCCAAGCGTTCCGCTGAATGAGAGGACGGTCGCAGGATCGGCGTCGCTGCCGGAATAGAGCAGGTTCAGGACCGGCGCCGACAGGGTGAGAGCGCGACCGCGGGCCATGGGCGCCTAGGCTCCCGCCCGAACGGCGAACGCGGCCATGCGCGCCGCATCCTGCGATGACTGCTGTTTCGCCCGCACGATTGTGCTCCCCTTGGCGGCGAGAGAAACACAACCAAAAGGCGATCACAAGACGCCAACTCTCAAAATGGGACACTCATCGCATAGCGATAAATTTCTCCATTTGCACCAGGCGCGAGAATCTAGCCGCCCTCGAGCGTTTCAACCAGAAAGCTCAGGAAAACCCGGACCTTGGCCGCCATGTGCCGGCGAGAGGGATAGACCGCGAAGATCGAGGTCTCGTCCGCCGACCAGTCGTCCAACGCGGTCGCCAGCCGGCCGCCGTCCAGGTCTTCGCGGACGTAGAGCCGCGGAATCAGGCTGACGCCCAGCCCCGCCCGCAGCGCATCGCGCACCGCCAGGCTGGAGCCGACGCTGTAGCGGCCGACGACCGGGACACGGACGGACCGGCCGCCCCGAGCGAAGGTCCAGGCGTCGGCATGGCCGGAATGGCTGAACCGGATGCAATTGTGGTCCGCCAGGTCGGTCGGAGTCTTCGGCGCGCCGACCCGCTCGAAATAGGCCGGCGAGGCGCAGAGGACGTGGTCCATGACCATCAGCTTGCGCGCCACCAGACTGGAGTCCTCGAGCGCGTCGCTGCCCCGGATGGCCAGGTCGTAGCCATCGCGGACGATGTCCACGCGCCGGTCGTCGAGATGCAGATCCAGGCTCAGCTTCGGATAGCGCTGCAGGAACTCCGGAATGGCGCTCGACAGCCCGACCAGGGTGAAGGAGAGCGGCGCGCTGACCCGCAGCACGCCCGAGGCCTCGTCGTGCAGCGCGCCGAGCGACGCGCTCGCGTCCTCCAGATCGTCCAGGACGCCGGCGATCCGCTCGTAATAGGTCGCGCCGGCCTCGGTCAGGCTCATGCGGCGGGTGGTGCGGTTCAGCAGCCGGGCCGACACATGCGCCTCGAGCTCGCCGATGTTCTTGCTCACCGCCGCCGGCGACAGGGACAGGCGACGCGCGGCCTCCGCGAAGCTGCCGAGTTCGACGACGCGGCGAAACACCTTCAGGGCGGTCAGCTGATCCATATTCAACACTATTGGTGAAGAGTGATGTCACGATAGCCAGAATTATCATTCCGAAGGCAACCAATAAGTTGACCCTGTTCGCGGGGCGGGACTGGCCCGCCCCCGCCTTCAGGAACGCCAGCCATGACCGTCATCGCCCAAGATCGCCCCACGGTCCTTCCCGCCAATCCGGCGCTCGTGAGAGCCATCGAACGCCGCATCTCGGCCAGCCTGTTCTCGTCGTCGCGGACGGTGTCGGACGCCGAGATCCATGAACTGGTCCGCCTGGCCACCCGCGCCCCGACCGCCTTCAACCTGCAGAACTGGCGCTTCATCGCCGTGCGCAGCGCCGAGGCCAAGGCCCGCCTGCGCGCGTTGGCCTGGGATCAGCCCAAGATCACCGAGGCCCCGGTCACCTTCATCATCGTCGGCGCCCAGCCCCGGACCAAGGCCATCGCCGAGCGTGTCCGCCCCTCGATCGAGGCCGGCTTCATGCCCGCGCACATGGCCCAGGGCTGGACCGACTTCGCCGACGCCTTCTACGCCCAGCATCCCCAGGTCGCCCGGGACGAGGCCATCCGGTCGGCCACCCTGGGCGCCGCGACCCTGATGTTCGCCGCCGAGGCCCTGGGCCTGGCCTCGGGTCCGATGTCCGGCTTCGACCCCGAAGGCGTCGCCGAGGCTTTCGGGCTCGCCGACGACGAGCGCGCCGTCCTGCTGGTCGCGGTCGGTCACGCCGCGCCGGGCAACTGGCCGCAGAAGCCGCGCCGGCCTGTCGCCGACGTCCTGAGCCACGCCTAGGGAGCGCGATCCGATGACCTCCGCCCCGCCGGCCTCGACCGCCCGTCTCGACCTCCTGCTCACCGCCGTCGCGCCCGCGATCTGGGGCAGCACCTATGTGGTCGCCACCCAGATGCTGCCGGCGGACCATCCGCTGACCGTGGCCATGCTCCGCGCCCTGCCCGCCGGACTGCTGCTGCTGCTGATCGTACGTCGCCTGCCCTGGGGCGCCTGGTGGTGGCGGACCCTGGTCCTCGGCGCCCTGAACTTCTCGATCTTCTGGGCCCTGCTGTTCGTCGCGGCCTACCGCCTGCCGGGCGGAGTGGCGGCGACGGTGGGCGCGATCCAGCCGCTGATCGTCCTGTTCCTGGCGCAGATGGTGCTCGGCTCGCCGATCCGGGCCATGTCGGTGCTCGCGGCCCTCGGCGGGGCGGCCGGGGTGGCCCTGCTGGTCCTGACGTCGTCGGCGAGCCTCGACCCGATCGGGATCGCGGCCGGCCTGGGCGGGACGGTGTCGATGGCCCTCGGCACGGTCCTGACCCGCCGCTGGCAGCCGCCCGTCTCGCCCCTGACGTTCACGGCGTGGCAGCTGACCGCCGGCGGCCTGCTGCTGTTGCCCGTCGCGCTGCTGATCGAACCGCCCCTGCCCGCGCTGACTCTGACCAACCTGGCCGGCCTGGCCTATCTCGGACTGATCGGCGCGGCCCTGACCTATATCCTCTGGTTCCGCGGCGTGGCGCGACTGGAGCCGGGCGTGGTCTCCTCCCTGGGCTTCCTCAGCCCGGTCACGGCGGTCCTGCTCGGCTGGCTCCTGCTGGGCCAGAACCTGACCCCGCCGCAGATCCTCGGCATGGCGGTGGTGCTCGGCAGCGTCTGGCTCGCCCAACGTCGCCCCAAGACCGCGACGTCCAAGCCGAAGACCGCCTGACGACGCATGGGGCTTGCCGCCCTCGCGATATAGTGACACGAATAGTGTCAATAATATCGGGAGGCGGCCATGAAGCTCTGGAAATGGGTGGGCGCGATCGCGCTCGTGCTGATCGGAGGATTGGCGCTGGCCGCCGCCAACCGCACCACCCTGCTGGCCTGGGTCGCCCGCGCCCAGATGCCGCCGGTCGAGGAGAACCGGTCCGTCGCCTGGGCCCAGGGCCCGGCCGCCGCGCCCGCCGCCGCCCGGCCGCCGAACATCGTCTTCATCCTGGTCGACGACCTGGGCTTCAACGATATCAGCTTCAACGGCGGCGGCGTCGCCGACGGCGCCGTCCAGACCCCCAACATCGACTCGATCGGCCGGGGCGGCGTCGCCTTCACCAACGGCTACGCCGGCAACGCCACCTGCGCCCCGTCCCGCGCGGCGATCATGACCGGCCGCTACCCGACCCGTTTCGGCTTCGAGTTCACGCCAGCCCCGGTCGCCTTCCAGCGCATGGTCGGCACCGAGTCCGAGCCCGGCGCGCCGGTCGAGCCGAAATTCTTCGCCGACCGCATCAAGGACATGCCGCCCGGCAGCACCGCCCGGACGCCCGCCGCCGTCAACGAGCTGAGCATGCCGGCGAGCGAGATTACCGTCGCCGAGGTGCTGAAGGCCTCGGGCTACCACACCATCCACCTCGGCAAGTGGCATCTGGGCGGCAAGAGCGGCTCCCGGCCCGAGGACCAGGGCTTCGACGAGAGCCTGGGCTTCATCGCCGGCGGCTCGATGTACCTGCCCGAGAAGGACCCCGACGTGGTCAACGTCAAACAGCCGTGGGACGCCATCGACCGCTTCCTGTGGCCGAACCTGCCCTATGCCGTGCAGCACAACGGCTCGGCGCCGTTCCAGCCGCGCGGCTACATGACCGACTATCTGGCCGACGAAGCCGTCAAGGCGATCAAGGCCAACCGCAACCGGCCCTTCTTCCTCTACTTCGCGCCCAACGCCATCCATACGCCGCTGCAGGCGACGCGGCGGGACTACGACGCCGTGTCGGGAATCGCCGACCATCGCACGCGGGTCTACGGGGCGATGACCAAGAACCTGGACGACAACATCGGCAAGATCCTGCGCGCCCTTCAGGAGGAAGGCCTGGCCGAGAACACCCTGGTGATCTTCACCAGCGACAACGGCGGCGCCGGCTACGTCGGCCTGCCCGACGTCAACCGGCCCTACCGCGGCTTCAAGTCGACCTTCTTCGAGGGCGGGGTCCACTCGCCCTTCTTCATGCGCTGGCCGGCGGCGATCCAGGCGGGCACGCGCTATCCCTACCCTGTCGGCCACATCGACATCTTCGCCACCGCGGCGGCGGCGGCCGGCGCCAAGCCGCCGAGCGACCGCGAGATCGACGGCGTCGACCTGCTGCCCCACGTCCTGGGCCGCACGCCCGGCCGGCCGCACCAGACGCTGTTCTGGCGCTCGGGCCAGTACGAGGCCGTCCGCGAAGGCGACTGGAAGCTCCAGGTCAACGGCGCGCGGAACAAGGTCTGGCTCTACGACCTGGCCGCCGACCCGGCCGAGCGGCGCGATCTCTCGGCCCAGCAGCCCGAGCGGGTCAAGGCCATGAAGGCCCTGCTCGCCCAGCAGAACGCGCGCAGCGTCAAGCCGCTCTGGCCGTCGCTGCTGCAGGGGCCGGTGTATGTCGACAAGCCCGGCGGCGTTCCGCACAAGGCCACGGACGAATACGTGCTCTGGGACAACTAGGTGACCACCGCTTCGCGCCCGATCTTCGCCCTCGCCGCCGCGGCCCTGCTCCTGGCGGCCTGCGGGGACAAGCCCGCGGCGGCCGTCGCGAAGGCCTGCCTGATCCCGCCGGCTTCAAGCGCCGCGCCGGCGACGACCGGCATGGTCCTGGTCAAGGGCGGCCGGTTCGCGATGGGCGCGCGGCCGATGCTGCCCGAGGAGGGACCGCCGGCCGAGACGACGGTCGGCGACTTCTGGATCGACCGCACCGAGGTGACCAACGCCGACTTCGCCCGCTTCGTGAAGGCGACCGGCTATGTGACCCTGGCCGAACGCCCGCTCGACCCCAGGCTCTACCCCGACCTGCCGCCCCAGGCGCTGAGACCTTCGGCCCTGGTGTTCGTCGGAGCGGCCGATGTCGGCGACGGCGATCCCTCACGCTGGTGGCGGGTGGTCGAGGGCGCGAACTGGCGTCGTCCGCTAGGGCCCGGCAGCTCGATCGCGGGCAAGGAGACCCAGCCCGTCGTCCAGATCGCCTGGGAGGACGCCATGGCCTACGCCCGCTGGCTGGGCCGCGACCTGCCGACCGAGGCAGAGTGGGAGTACGCCGCCCAGGGCGGCAAGGCGGCGACGCGCTACGTCTGGGGCGACGCGCCGCTCGATCCCGACAAGCCTCAGGCCAACGTCTGGCAAGGCGCCTTCCCCGGGCTGGACACCGGCGGGGACGGCTATCGCGCCCAGACGGCGCCGGTGGGCTGCTTCCCGGCCAACGGCTTCGGCCTGCACGACATGGCCGGCAACGTCTGGGAATGGACGCGCGACGCCTACGCCGAGCGGAGCCGCGCGCCCGAAACGGCCCCCGAAACGGCCGACGAGCCGCGCGACCCCAACCCGCGCGCCCATGTCATCAAGGGCGGATCGTTCCTGTGCGCGCCGAACTACTGCTACCGCTACCGCCCCGCCGCCCGGCAGCCGGGACCGGTCGACGGGGGCGAGAACCACATCGGCTTCCGCACGGTGCTGAGGATCACGCCGTCCGGCGCGTGATCATGCCGTCGATCACCTCGACAATCTGGTCCGGCGCGTCCTCCTGCAGGAAATGGCCGCCGGGCAGCGTGACGTGCGGCTGGCCCTTGGCGCCGGCGACGCGGGCCTGGAACAGCGCCTCCCCGCCGCGGGTGATCGGATCGCCGTCGCTGAAGGCGGTCAGGAAGGGTTTCTCGAACCGCTCCAGGACCTGCCAGGCCGCCTGGTTCTCGGCCACCGAGCCATGCTCCGGCGTGACCGGCACCAGGGCGGGAAACTGCCGCGCGCCTTCCTTGTAGCTCTCGTCCGGATAGGGCGCGTCGTAGGCGGCGATTTCCTCGGGCGACAGGTCGCGGGCGCTGCCGCCGTTGATGATCATGCCGATCGGCATCTGCGGAACGGTCTGGCTGAAGTTGAGCCAGGCCTGGAACCCGTCGGTCATGCCGCCGCCGATCGGGAGGCCGGTGTTGGCGACCGCCACGCCTGCGAACCGCTCCGGATAGGCCGCGACCAGGCGCAGTCCGATCAACCCGCCCCAATCCTGGCAGAACAGGGTGACGCCCCTCAGGTCCAGCGCCTCCAGCCAGGCGCTCATCCAGGCCACATGGCGCTCGTAGGTGTAGTCGTTGCGGTCCGCGGGCTTGTCCGAACGGCCGAAGCCGATGAGGTCGGGCGCGATCACCCGGCGGCCGCGGCCGGCCAGCCAGCCGATCACCCTCCGGTACAGATAGCCCCAGGACGGCTCGCCGTGCATCAGCAGCACGACCTCGCCGTCGCGCGGCCCCTCGTCGACATAGTGGAGCCGCAGGTCCGTCCCGTCCGGGTCGCGCAGGTCGAGATAGTGCGGCGCGTAGGGCCAGTCCTTCAGGCCCGAGAACCGGTCGTCCGGCGTCCGCAGGATTTTCATCACCCCTCCCCTTTCGCAATCAGCGCTGGCCTTGTCGAAATATAGTGACATTATGCGTGTCATTATATCGGACGCCGGTCAAGGCGTCGGGGGACGGGAGGCGACGGGATGCGCAGGTGGAGGATCGGGCTGGCGATCGCGGCGATCGTCCTCGTGGCGGGCGGAGCGCTCTGGCTGGCCCGCGGGACGATCGCGACGGCGATGATGGAGCGGCTCTACGCCAAGGCCATGGCGCCCGATCCGTTCGACGACCTGCCCGACGGCCTGCACGTCGGCCTGTGCGGCTCCGGCTCGCCGATGCCCGACCCGATGCGCACGGGCCCCTGCACCGCGGTGCTGGCCGGCAAGCAGCTGTTCGTGATCGACGCCGGCGCCGGCTCGACCAAGAATCTCAGCCTGATGGACATGCCGCCGGCCGAGGTGCAGGCGATCTTCCTGACCCACCTCCATTCCGACCACATCGACGGCCTGGGCGAGCTGATGCTGCAGCGCTGGGCCGGCGGCGGCCGATCCTCGCCCCTGCCCGTCCATGGCCCCGTCGGCGTCGACAAGGTCGTGCAGGGCTTCATGCAGGCCTACGAGATCGACCGCGGCTTCCGGATCGCCCACCACGGCGAGGCGGTCGTCCGGCCAACGGGCTTCGGCGGAACGGCCGCGGCGTTCGACTTCCCCGCCGACGGCGCCAACCTGCTGCTGGTCAGCACGCCGGACCTCAAGGTCGTCGCCTTCCCGGTGCGACACGCGCCGGCGGAACCCTCGGTCGGCTACCGTTTCGACTACAAGGGCCGCAGCGTGGTGGTCAGCGGCGACACCGCCCCGTCGGAGCGACTGGAGAGCGTCGCCAAGGGCGCCGATCTGCTGGTGCATGAGGCCCTGTCGCCGAAGCTGGTGGCCATGCAGACCCGAGCGGCGAAGGCCAACGGACGCGCCAACCTGGCCGCCATCACCCGCGATATCCTGTCCTACCACACCGCCCCGGAAGACGCGGCGCGGATCGCCCAACGGGCCGGGGTCCGCTACCTGCTGTTCACTCACATCATCCCGCCCCTGCCGGTCGAGGCGCTGGAGGGCCCGTTCCTGGGCGACTCCCGGAAGATCTTCCGCGGACCGATCCGCGTCGGGCGCGACGGGGACGTGATCAGCCTGCCGGCCGGCTCGACAGACACGAAATACGGCAACCGGCTGATGCGGTTCCGCTGACTGCGCACTATTGTCGCACCCTCCGTCGCCGCTTGTCAGGGATGGAGGCTAGGGAGAACCGCTTGAGCCAGTCCAGCGCGGAGCAGACGGACGTCGCCGACGGGCGACGGCGACGGGGACAGGACAACCGCGCCCGGATTGTCGCCGCGATGCTCGACCTCATCCGCGGCGGCGACGTCTCGCCGAGCGCCGAACAGGTCGCCCAGCAGGCCGATGTGGGACTACGCACGGTCTTCCGGCACTTCGCCGACATGGACAGCCTCTATCGGGAGATGTCCGAGGTCATCGAAGCCGAGATGCGCGCGATGGCCGCTCAGCCCTTCCAGGCCACGGACCGCCGGGGCCGCGTCATCGAACTGGTCGCCCGCCGTGGCGCGGTGTTCGAACGGGTCGCCCCGTTCAAGCGTGCGTCCGAGGTCCTGCGTCACCGTTCGCGGTTCCTGCAGACCGACGGCGACCGTCTGGTCGCCGCCCTGCGTGAAATCCTGGAGCGCGAACTGCCGGCCGAGGTCGCCGAGGACCGGCTGCGCCTCGAGGTCCTCGACCTGCTGCTGGGCTGGGAAAGCTGGGCGCGCCTGCGATTCGTCCAGAACCTGACGGCGGCCGAAACCCGAAGGGTTCTCGAAGCGGCCGTCGACCGGCTGCTGCCCTAGTTTCATCCTCCGCAGCGGGACGAACTGATGCGCCGGCGCCACGGCGCGCGGTATCCTGTCCTATGTCATCGACCCGTGGTGGCGCGCCGGCAGGCTGACCTCCATATGGGGCTCATCCCCATGGACAGTCTCTCGCTTCATTCGCTTTCCGAGTTCCTCCGCGAAAACCAGGCCTGGGCCGGGGTCGTCCTCGGCGCCATCACCTTCCTGGAATCGCTGGTGCTGATCGGCGCCTTCGTGCCGGCGACGGCGCTGATGGTGCTGGCCGGGGGCCTGATCGCGGCGGGCGTGGTCGATCCCATCACCGTCATCGCCTGGTGTTCCGCCGGCGCCATCGCGGGCGACGCCGTGTCCTACGCCCTGGGCCGACGCATGGGGCCCGGCGCGCTGCGCCACCCCTTCCTTCGCCCCCACCGGCGCAAGGTCGCCCGCACCCGGCTGTTCGTACGTCGCTACGGCGCCGCCTCGATCTTCATCGGCCGTTTCTTCGGACCGCTGCGGGCCTTCGCGCCGCTGGCGGCAGGCATCCTGCGGATGTCGCACCGCCGGTTCCAGGTGGCCAACGTCGTCTCGGCGCTGATCTGGGTCCCGGTGATGCTGATCCCCGGCTATCTGGGCACGAAGGCGCTGACCGAACTGGAGCGCCTCAGCGAGGCCGAGGGCCTGACCATCGCCCTGCTGGGCGGCGGCGGCCTGCTGATCCTGACCTTCCTCGGCTGGCGGCTGCTGACCCGGGAGACCCCGCCCAGCTGGGCGCCGTGGCTGAGCCTTCGCCGCCGCTGACGCGCGGGAAAACTTGCGATTGACTCGCAAATAAGCCTGGAGCTACCGTTGCGAATAGTTCGCAACAGGAGTCTCCCGTGCGCCGTACCGCCTCCGCCTCCCCCTCCGCGGCGCAGTGCCCCGCCTGTCCGACGCCGGGCGAGATGCTGCTGATCGCGGGCCTTCGCGGCTGGGTGCAGCTGCGCAGCGCCGGCGAGGCGCCGCACGGCGTCATCGGCCGCGCCATGAGCCGCAAGACCTCGGCGCGGGCGGCGGCCCTGTTCGTCGCCTGGCTGGAGACGGTCGAGGCGGCGGGCCGGCGGCCGATCCAGGTGCAATGCCCCAACTGCGGCGGCATCTCCAACGACGAGCAGCGGCTGATCGTGGCCTGCGGCCTGGCGACCAGCGCCTTCGACGTCGGCCTCGAACTGCTGGAGCCGATGCTGATCGACGGCGAGTCGGCGATGGTGCTGGCTCGGTCGCTCAACCTAGCCCTGGCCGACTGCGGCTGGCGCCTGCCCGCGCGGCTCGGACGGCCGGCCGTCGGCCATCCGTCCCCGCAGCGGACGCTGCACTGAGCCTCAGCGCCAGGCGGCGTCGCCGGTGGTCCCAAGCTGCGCCAGCAGCGTCATCAGCGTCAGGCCATAGCGGAACGCCTCCGGATGGGTGGTGTAGTCGGCCGTGTGGACCCCGCCCTCGCCCAGGCCGTCCTTGGCCACGCCCAGCCCGAAATAGAGCGCCTGATAGTGGGGCGTGTAGTAGGCGAAGTCTTCGGAGAACATGCCGCGCGACGGCGTCGTGTCGACCTTGCCCGGGAAGGCCTTGGTCAGGGACGGCAGCAGCGCGCCGAAGAGGGCCGGGTCATTGCGGGTCGGCGGCGAGGCCTGGCGCAGGCTCCACTCCGCCTTCAGGCCTTGGGCGGCGCTGACGGCGTTGATCCGCGCGACGATGACGTCCTGCAGGGCCGGACCGTCCTTGGGCGCCTTGGTCAGGTCCTCGAAGGCCCGGATGGTGCCTGACAGCTCGGCCTTAGGCGGAATGACGTTGGAGGCCCCGGAGTCGGCGACGAAGCGGGTGACCGAAACCACCATCGGCCGGTTGGCCTGGTCGATCCGCCGCGCCGGCAGGGTCGAGATCTCCTCGGCCACCTTCATCGCGCCCAGGATCACGTCGTCGCCGTCCTGCGGCGCGGCGGCGTGCGAGCCGCGCCCCGTCAGGGTCAGGTTGAAGTAGTTGCTGCCGGCCAGCGTGTCCCCGGGCGAGATGGTGATCGTCCCCACCGGCAGTCCCGGCGCGACATGCTGGGCGAAGATCTTCTGGACCCCGAGCTTGTCGAGCACGCCGTCGCGGACGATGTCGTCGGCGCCGCCGGCCACTTCCTCTGCGGGCTGGAACACGAAGACCAGCTTGCCGCTGAACCGGGCCTTGTTCTCCTGCGCCAGAGCCGCGGCGGCCAACAGGATGGCGGCGTGGACGTCATGGCCGCAGGTGTGCATCACCCCGGGGATCTCGGAGCGCGGTGAATGCCCTTCCGGCTCGACCGCGCCGGCGGCCAGCGGCCGGGCGTCCATCTCCGCGCGCAGGGCGACCACCGGGCCTGGCCGACCAGTGTCCAGCACGGCGATGACCGCGGTCGGCGCCGAGGGCGAGGCGACGAACTGGGTGTAGCCCAGGGCCTTGAGGCGCGAGACCAGATAGTCGTGCGCCTTGAACTCCTTCTTCCCGAGCTCGGGATTGCGGTGGAGGAATTGATAGGCCTCGCGCGCCACCGGCAGGGCCTTGTCGACGGCCGCCGCCCGATCCCCGGCCAGGACCTCGCCGCCCGTCCCGATCGCCAGGGCCAGTCCCAAGGCCGCGCCCAGATATTTCCGCATCGCCCGCTCCGTCACGCTACTCGCCGCCTCCGATACGCCGCGTCGCCGTGGGAGCAAAGGCCGCAGGCCTGTGAACCCGCCGTCCCTTCTCAGCGCGCCCGGCGTCGGTTACTGCCGCGATAGGCCGACTCCGTCGCTTTCCGGGACCTCTTCAGCATGCGTATCCACTTCATCGGCATCGCCGGCGCCGGAATGAGCGCGGTCGCCCTGATGATGCGCGACGCCGGCCATGTGGTCAGCGGTTCCGACGAGGACGCCTTCCCGCCGATCAGCACTTACCTGGAGACGCTGGGCATCCCCTTCGCCCGCACCTTCGCGGCCGAGAACGTCACCAAAGACGTCGATCTGATCGTGCTCGGCGGCAGCGCCCGACTGCACGCTGGCGACAACGCCGAGGTCGAGGAGGCCCGACGCCGCGGCCTGCGCATGGTCGGCTTTCCCCATCTGCTGGCCGAACAGACCCGGGGCCGGGAGTGCACCATCGTCGCCGGCAGCTTCGGCAAGTCGACCTGCACCGCCCTGCTCTCGCACATCCTGCGCCAGGCCGGGCGCGACCCGGGCTACATGATCGGGGCCATCCCCTCCGGCGGCGCGCCGACCGGAGCCTGGGGCGCCGGCGACATGATCATCGAGGGCGACGAGTATGTCGTCAGCCAGGACGACCGGCGCAGCAAGTTCATGCTCTACACCCCGGCGCACCTGCTGCTGACCTCGTTGGTCCATGACCACCTGAACGTCTTCCCGACCTTCGAGCGCTACGAGGCGCCGTTCCGGGAGCTGTTGCGCATGACCCCAGCCGACGGGACCGTGCTGCTGAAGGACTCCCCGTCCCTGCGCGCCATCGCCCAGGAGTTCGCCGGAACGCCGGTCTGGTACGACGACCAGCCCTGCGACGGCTGGTACAGCGAGGACGTCGTCTTCGGCGAGACCAGCACCTTCACCCTGGTCGCCCCGGACGGCCGGCGCATCCCGCTGGAAACCGTCCTGCTGGGCGTCCACAACATCGAGAACCTGGTCGGGGTCGGCGCCTATCTGCTCGAGCGCGGCCTGGTCTCCGAGGACGAGCTGCGCGCGGGGGTCGCCTCGTTCCAGGGCATCCGCCGCCGGCTCGACCGTCTGACCGTCGCCTCGAAGATTCCAGTGATCGAGGGCTTCGGCTCCTCCTACGAGAAGGCCCGGTCGGCCATCGAGGCGGTGCAGCTGCACTTCCCCGAGCGGCGGCTGATCGTCGTGTTCGAGCCCCACACCTTCAGCTGGCGCAACCGCGACGGGCTGGCCTGGTACGACACCGTGTTCGAGGGCGTCGACCGGGTGATCGTGATCCCGCCGCCCGAGACCGGCGCCGGCAGCCACGCCCAGCTGACCCATCAGGACATCCTGGACCGGATCGCCGCCGCCGGGGTCACCGCCTGGGGCGCGACGACGCCGTCGGAGGCCGAGAGCCTGCTCACCGATCTGGCCGGCGACGAAGTGCTGCTGCTGCTGTCGTCGGGCCCCCTGCTCGGCCTGCCGGCCACCCTGCCGCCGCTGTTCGACCGCCTCTACGGCTGAGGCGCGAAGCTTCCGCTGCAGATGCCGGGGTTGGGAGTCATCGACAGGCGCAGATCGCCAGCCTGGAGGTCCTTCCACAAGGGCTCGACGGCGCGCAGCCGCCCCTGCTGGAAATCCTGCTGGGTCAGCAGGCGCTCGGCGCAGCTCTCGCCGTAGCGTCCCGCCAGCTCCCACTCGCCGCTCCGGCTGACGGCGAAGGCGTACAGGCCGCCGTCGGCCCAGAGGAGCACCTCCGGCCGCGCGTCGCCGTCCAGGTCTAGGACTGCGGCGTCGCATCGACCGGGGCCTGTCAGACACCCCGGCAAGACGCCCCTCATCTGGCTGATCCTGGCCGCGCGGAAGCTCTCCGGCAGTTGCGCCCCCGCCGGCCATACTTCGATCCGGCCGGTCACGTCCCGCACCGACAGCTGCGGCCGCTCCCATTGCGGCTTCCGCTCGAGCGCTTCGACGGCCCGGCGGCCGGCCTCGCCCCCGCCGGCCTTCAGGGTCTGCAGCGCCCGCCTGCCATAGACCTCGCCGCCATGCCGCAGGAAGTCGTAGTCGAACCTCTCCGCCGTGACCCTGCCCGTCTTCAGCCGCGCCATCTGGTCGTTCACCGACAGCTTGGCCGGATCGGCCAGCGGGCTCAGCACGGCGAGCAGCACCGCCAGGCCGACGAAGGCGGCGGCGATGTTGGTGACCTCGACCCGCCGCATCCACCGCCCCAGCCGGATCGCCGCCCAGGCGTAGCCCACGGCGTAGACCCCGCCGACGAGGGCGAGCGCCGCCCCGACCACCCGGTCCGGAGTCAGGCCGTGCTGCGCGATCCGCAGCCACAGCGCATAGGCCGCCAACCCGACCAGCGGCGCCAGCAGCAGGCCGCCCAACCGCCCCGCGAGGCGCAGGGGCAGCGGGACGATCCCGTCCGGCTCGCCGTCCTGGTAGGCGGCGTTGATCAGGACGATCATCACCGCCGCCGCCCCCAGGAGGAACGCGGCGGCGCTGCGGGTCTTCCACAGGGGGTCCAGCCCCGTGAACGGCAGCGCGGCCAGGAAGGCGGCGGCCAGCAGGGCCAGCACCGGCAGCAGCCAGGCCAGCAGCGTCAGCACCACGGTCCGGACGCCGCGGATCAGTCCGCTCCGCACGTCCGTCAGATGGACGGCGGCCGCGAACATCGTCGCGGTCGCGGGCAGGACGAACCAGGACTTGCCGATCAGCTCTGAGACGAAGCGGACGCCGATCAGGTCGAAGAGGCCCGCGCCGAGCAGCAGCACGCCCCAGAAGACGCCGACGAAGGCGGCCGACAGGACGATCTGCACGCCGTGCTTCCAGGCGACGTCGAAGTAGCGCGGATAGCGGGCGATCAGCCGCCGCTCGGCGTCGCCGCCCTCGACCAGATGGTGGGCGACGAACAGGCCGGCGGCGACGAACAGCAGGATGCCGCCCGAATACCCGAAGCCCGACGCAGGCTCCGCACGCCGCACCGCATCATAGAGGCCGATCCCGGCCAGCACTGCGGCCGCGAACAGCCCCCAGACCGCCAGCGACCGTCGCTGCAGGGTCGTGAGACCGCCCAGAAGGACGAAGGGCGTCAGGGCGACCGCCATGAACAGAGCGCCGAAGAGCCCGACCTCGGTCGAAGGCCAGGCGTGGTGCTTCTCCGCCTCGGTGAGGCCCCACAGCGCAAGGCCCTGGACGAAGCCGATCGCGATCCGGATCGCGCCAACCCGCCTGGCGTCGCCCGTCGAGAGCGTCGCGGCTTCGCTCATGATTTCAGTCCTCCCCCGGGAACCTGAACCTTATCCTGTGGCGTTTCTCTGACAATCGCCGCCGGGCGTCCCGAACGCTTTGCGGTTTGCAGCGCGGCGTGGCAGGGTCCCGGCCTCGTCTTGGAGCCCCCGACCCGCGTATGAGAAAGCCCGCCGACTTTGACCTGCAACAGGGCGAGCACGGCGCAACGGCCACGCTGAAAGGGGACTGGACCACCGATTCGCTCGGCGAGGCCGGCGTGAAGCTGGCCGAAGTCCTCGCCGGATCGACGGCCGTCTCCCTCGATCTGACCAAGGTTCGGCGCTGCGACACCGCCGGCGCCTACGCCATCGTCCGCGCGGCGGACGGACGCCAGACCGCGGGCAAGCTGGTCGCCCGGCCCGAGACGCAGCGCCTGCTCGATCTGGTCTCCAACGCGATCCAGGCCGAACCCTGCCCCGACACGCGCAAGCCGTCGGTGAACGACTTCTTCGCCCGCGTCGGCCGCGGGGTGGTCCATTCGCTGAACGAGGGCCTGCAGACCTTCGGCTTCACCGGCCAGGTGGTGATGTCGGCGCTGCGGGCGATCATCAATCCCAGCAAGATCCGCTGGGCCTCGATCGTCACCCTGTGCGAGCGGGCCGGGCTCGACGCCCTGCCGATCGTGGCCATCACCACCTTCTTCATCGGCGCGGTCATCGCCCTTCTGGGCGTCAATATCCTGGCCGACTTCGGGGCCCAGGTGTTCGTGGTCGAGTTGATCGGCGTGGCGGTCCTGCGCGAGTTCGGCATCGTCATCACCGCGGTGCTGCTCGCGGGCCGCTCCGCCTCGGCCTTCGCCGCCGAGATCGGGGCGATGAAGATGAACCAGGAGATCGACGCCATGCGGGTGATGGGGGTCGATCCGTTCGACGCCCTGGTCCTGCCCCGCTTCATCGCCCTGACCGTGATGATCTTCCCGCTGACCTTCGTCGCCGACCTTGCCGGCCTGGCGGGCGGCCTGCTGGTCACCTGGACCATACTGGACCTGTCGCCGACCTTCTTCCTGCAGCGCATCGCCGACAATGTCGGGGTCACCCACTTCCTGGTCGGCATGGCCAAGGCGCCGGTGATGGCCGCCGCCGTGGCCGGCATCGGCGCGCGGCAGGGGATGGAGGTCGGCGGCGACGTCGTCTCCCTGGGCCAGCGGGTCACGGCGGCCGTGGTCCACGCCATTTTCGCCATCATCCTGATCGATGCGGTGTTCGCGCTGATCTACATGGAGCTCAACGTATGACCGCCGGGCGCGTCATCGTGGACGAGGACGGCGACGGCCTCGACGACGAGGCTCCGCCGATCGTCGTGCGGAACCTGGTCTCCCAGTTCGGGGACAACGTCATCCACGACCATCTGAACCTGACCATCGAGCGGGGCGAGGTCGTCGGCGTGGTCGGCGGATCCGGCACCGGCAAGTCGGTGCTGCTCAACACCATCATCGGCCTGAAGCAACCCGAGGGCGGCACGGTCGAAATCTTCGGCCACGACATCAACCACGCCAGCCGCAAGGACTGGGCCTCGATCGAGCGCAGCTGGGGCGTGCTGTTCCAGCAGGGGGCGCTGTTCTCCGCCCTGACGGTCCGCGAGAACGTGGCCGCGCCCCTGTTCGAGCACACCCGCCTTTCCCGCGCCGAGATCTACGAGCTGGCCGAGCTGAAGATCGCGCTGGCGGGCCTGCCGCCGCACGCCGGCGCGCTGAAGCCGGCGGAGCTGTCCGGCGGCATGATCAAGCGCGCCAGCCTGGCCCGCGCCCTGGCGCTGGATCCCCAGCTGCTGTTCCTCGACGAACCGACCTCGGGCCTGGACCCGATCAGCGCCGGCGCGTTCGACGAACTGATCAAGGACCTGTCCGACAGCCTCGGGCTGACGGTGTTCATGATCACCCACGACCTCGACAGCCTGTATACGATCACCGACCGGGTGGCCGTGCTGGCCGAGAAGAGGGTTGTGGCGGAAGCCCCGGTGAAGGAACTGGAGCATTCCGAACATCCTTGGATTCGGGAATACTTCCTGGGACCCCGAGGCCGCGCGGCCGCGCAATCGGTCAAGGCGGCGGGGCGGAGCGACTGATGGAAAGAAACGCCAACTACACGCTGGTGGGGATCACCTCGCTCCTGCTCTTCGTGGGCGTGATCGTGTTCGGCTTCTGGCTGGCCCGGTTCCAGCTCAATCGCGACTACGACACCTACAAGATCCAGTTCATCGGCCCCGTCCGCGGCCTGTCGGAAGGCGGCGAGGTGCATTTCAACGGCATCAAGGTCGGCGAGGTCACCAAGATCACGCTGAACGCCCGCGACCCCAACCGCGTCGACGCCATGGCCCGCGTCACGTCGGACGTGCCGATCCGCGTCGACTCCTACGCCACCCTCGAGCCCCAGGGCATCACCGGCGTGAACTACGTCCAGATCACCGCGGGCACGCCCAGCCTGCGCCTGCTCAAGGACACCGTCGCGGCGGGCGAGATCCCGGTCATCAAGAGCCAGCGCAGCGCCCTCTCCGACCTGCTCCAGGGCGGCGGCACGGTGCTGACCCGGACCATCGAGGCGCTGGACCGCGTCAATCGCGTCCTCTCGGACGAGAACGTGAAGACCTTCAGCGCCGCGCTCAGCGATGTCCAGGCCATCACGGCCGAGGCCCGCGAGCGCAAGGCGGTCATCGCCGACGCCCAGAAGGCGCTGCAGAGCATCGACGCCGCCGCGGCCGAGATCACCGAGCTCAGCAAATCGACCAAGGGCCTGGTGGACACCGACGGCAAGCGCACCCTGGCCGAACTGGCCGACGCGGCCACCGAGCTGAAGGCGGCGACCAAGGACGCCCGCGGCGTGATCACCAAGCTGGACGGCCCGACATCCGAGTTCGCCAGCACCGGCCTGCCGCAGCTGACCCAGGCCATCACCACCCTGCAGACCGCCGCCGAGTCCCTGGACCGGCTGGTCGGAGAAGTCGAAGCCAATCCGCGCGGCCTCGTCGGCAAGGCGCCCGCCAAGGAAGTGGAGGTCAAACCGTGAGCCGCCGCCTTACCCTCCTCGCCCTGGCCGTCGCCGCCGTCGGCCTGTCGGGCTGCATCACCGTCTTCCCGAAGGAGACGCCGTCGCAGCTCTACCGCTTCGACATGACCCCGACGGCGCCAGCCGCCTCGGACGGGCCGCCGCTGACCTTCTTCCGCATTCCGACCGGATTCCCGCGAGCCGCCGCCACCGACCGCATCCTGACCGTCTCGCCCGGCGGCGAGGCGGCCTACATCGCCGGGGCGCGCTGGATCTCGCCGGCGACGGTCCTGTTCGACGAGCAGGTCACCAAGGCCTTCCTCACCGTGGACCGCATCCGCCCGATCAGCCGCGGCGAGGTGGCCCGGGCCGACTACGCCATCCGCCTGGACGTGGTGAACTTCGAGACCCGCTACGACCAGGGCGCCAGATCCGCCCCGACGGTGGTGGTGGCGGTGCGCTGCCTGATCTCACGCTCCTCGGACCGCAAGCTGCTGGAGGACCGCCTGTTCACGGCCAACGTCCGGGCGTCCGAGAACCGCGTCGGCGCGATCGTCCCGGCCTACAACAAGGCCCTGTCCGAGGTGATGACCCAGGTGCTGGCCCTGGCCAGCAGCATGGGCCCGCCCGACCAGGCCCAGCCGTCGCCCTCGACCGTCGGTCGGAACGGCTGATCGAGGCCCCCGGGGGCCTCACCCAATACCGGTCGTCCCGGCGAAGGCCGGGACCCAGTTGCGAGCGCCGGACCTCGACCAAGATTCCGACTGCAGAGAATGGATCTGGGTCCCGGCCTTCGCCGGGACGACCGGAGAAACAAGCGCGTGGAACGGCCCCTAGCCCAGGCCGAACAGGCCCTTGAGGTAGGGGTTCAGCAGCCTCTGGCCGGGGTCGAGCTCGGCTCGCAGCGCCAGGAAGTCGCCCCACCGCGGATAAAGGGCGGCCAGCTGGTCGCCCTTCAGCGAATGCAGCTTGCCCCAGTGCGGCCGGCCGCCGTGGCGCAGGAAGATCGGCTCGATCCGCTCGAACAGCAGGCGGTAGTCGTCCTTGTAGTGGGCATGGACGGCGATCGAGCCGCGCGCCCCGCCCTGGAACGGCGACAGCCAGGCGTCGTCGGGGGCGATGCGGCGGACCTCGATCGGGAAGAAGACGTCCGGCCGCTCCTTCTCGATCAGCGCCACCACCTCGGCCAGCACCTTCAGATGGACCTCGGCCGGCAGGTGGTACTCCATCTCGTTGAAGCGCACCGGCCGCTCGGTCGACAGCAGCTTCCAGCCCTCGTCCACCGCCGTCTCCGGCTCGACCCCGCCCAGCAGGGCCTTGGCCGCCGCCTTGCGCATGCCGTTGGAGAAGCCGAGCAGGTTGCGCAGCGAGCGCAGCACCTCGAGGAAGGCGCTGTCCTGGTCCGGCCCGCGCGGCTGGGCCGGGGCGTCGGTCTCGTCGTGGCTGATGTTGGCCGCCAGGCCGGTGAAGGGCACGGCGTAGAACTCGAAGTTGCGGTGGGTCGACCAGCGCGCCTCGGCCTTGGCCAGGGTCTCTTCGAAAGGCTCGACCCAGACCCGGCGCTGCAGGCGGCGGTTGGGCGTTGTCGCCAGCTTGACCCGGGTGATCACGCCGAGCGCGCCCAGGGCCACCTTGGCCGCCGCCAGCACCTCGGGCCTGGCCGGACCGGCCTCGATGACCTTGCCGTCGGCCGTGACCAGGGTCAGGGCCGTGACGTCGCCGTGGATCGCCTTGAGGGTCTTGCCGGTGCCGTGGGTCGCGGTGCCCAGGACGCCGCCGACGGACTGTTTGTTGATGTCGGGCAGGTTGGCCATCGCCCGCCCCTTGGCCGCCAGAGCCGGGCCCAGGGCGCCGAGCCGCGTCCCGGCCTTCACGATCGCCTGGTCGCCCTCCCAGCCCTCGATCCCGCTCATCCCGTCCAGGGTGACCAGGGCGCCGGAGGTCGGCCCCAGCGGCGTGAAACTGTGGCCCGAACCGACCACCCGCACCGGCGCGGCGGCCGTGGCGATCATCGCGGCCAGCTCGCCCTCGTCCTTCGGAGCCAGGCGCTGGGCCGGATAGTCGTACTGGATGCCCGACCAGTTGCGCCACAGGACCTTGCCGTCCTTGGTCGAGGGCGGCGCCGGCGGCTCCGGCTTCTCCCGATTGGCGATCGCCACGGCGGCCGCGCCGCCTCCCACGACCGCGACGCCCGTTCCGCCCGCGATCAACGCCGTCCGCCTGGAGATCATCTTCCGCCCCGCTACTTCGCGGAGTCTTCGCGCCCCGCCATGAAGTGAATGAGAGCCTTGAGATCGTCCGGCGTGCAAGAGGCGCATTGGCCGCCGGCGGGCATGGCGTTGTAGCCCTGGATGGTGCGGTCGAGCAGGACCTGCTCGCCCTGGGTCCAGCGCTTGTCCCAGGCGGCGCGGTCGTGGACGCCCGGCGCGCCGGTGTCGGCGATGGCGTGGCAGGCCTTGCAGGAGGTCTCGTAGAGCCCGGCCAGCCGTGCATCGGCCGGCATGATCTTCAGGGCCTCTTCCTGGGTCGGCGGCGGCGGGGTCTTCGGTCCACAGGCGGCGAGCAGCAACAGGCCCGCTCCGACGATCAGCATCCCCCGACGCATACGCTACCCCTCCAGGCCGTGAATCCTCTTGGCCGCAGTAAGCGTGTTCTGGAGCAGGCAGGCAATCGTCATCGGGCCGACGCCGCCCGGAACCGGCGTCACGGCCCCGGCTGCGGCGAGGGCCTGCTTGAAGTCGACGTCGCCGACGATGCGGGTCTTGCCCTGGGCGGCCTTCTCCGGGTCCAGCGACGGCAGCCGGGTGATGCCGACGTCGATGACCACCGCGCCCGGCTTGATCCAGTCGCCCTTGACCATCTCGGCCCGACCCACGGCGGCGACCAGGATGTCGGCTTCGCGGCAGACCGCCGGCAGGTCGACGGTGCGGCTGTGGGCGATGGTGACGGTGCAGTCGGCGGCCAGCAGCAGCTGGGCCATCGGCTTGCCCATCAGGTTCGAGCGGCCGATGACCACCGCCCGCTTGCCGCGCAGCTCGCCGCCGAGGGCGTCGCGGATCAGCATCATGCAGCCGACCGGCGTGCAGGCGGTCAGGGCCGGCAGGCCGCTGGCCAGGCGACCGGCGTTCAGTACGGTCAGGCCGTCGACGTCCTTGTCCGGCGAGATGCGGGCGACGATGCGGTCCTGGCTGAGGTGGGCCGGCACGGGGAACTGGACCAGGATGCCGTGGATGTTCGGATCGGCGTTCAGGCGGTCGACCAGGGCGAACAGGTCGGCCTCGGCGGTGTCGGCCGGCAGGCGGTGGGTCTCGGAGTACATCCCCGCCGCCTCGGTCTGCTCGCCCTTGTTGCGGACATAGACCTGGCTGGCCGGATCCTCGCCGACCAGCACCACCGCCAGGCCGGGGGTCAGGCCGTGCTCGGCCTTGAGCGCGGCGACCTCGCCGGCCACCCGCTCCCGCAGGGTCGCGGCGAACGCCTTGCCGTCGATGATGGTCGCGTCAGCCATGCCGGTCTCGCCTCCAGGAACCTGCGCGCCCCCTACCCGTTCCCCGGCGGCAGCGCAATCCGAGCCAGACCCCATGAGCCCTTCCAAGGCCTTCACGAGGTTCGCCAACGTCACCTCGAAATACGCCGGACGGCCGCAGGCCTTCGCGGCCTGTGTCGTGGCTGTCCTCGCCTGGGCCCTGAGCGGACCGCTGTTCGGCTTCTCCGACACCTGGCAGTTGGTCATCAACACCTCGACCACCATCGTGACCTTCCTGATGGTGTTCCTGATCCAGAACACCCAGAACCGCGACAACGCCGCCCTCCAGGCCAAGCTCGACGAGCTGATCAAGATGAGCGACGCCGACAACAGCTTCATCGGCATCGAACACCTGACCGACAAGGAGCTGGAGGCCATCCTGGCCCGCTGCGAGCGCGAGGCCCGGGCGCTTCATGCCGAGCATCGCCGTCGCGGCGAACGCCCAACGCGCAAGACGGCGGGCAAGAAGGACGCCTAGAGCCTATCGACATTCGGGTGGTTCGGTCTGTTTTCCTCCGAGCGTTCCCGCGAAAGCGGGAACCCAAGCTGAGATTCAAGTCGGCCATCGACGGTTAAGCGGCATGGTCGGTTTAGGCCCCCGCTTTCGCGAGGGCATTCGGGTGAATTTCCGCCCGCTGCCACGAATGTCGATCGGCCCTAGCCTCTTCCCGCGGACGAACGGCGTGATATGCGGGGCGGATGGCCGCTTCCTTCCCCCTTCGCGCCGACATCGTCATCGCCGGCGGCGGGCTCGCCGGCGGGCTGATCGCCCTGCGCCTGCGGGCCCTGCGGCCCGAGCTGAGGGTCGTCGTCGTCGAGAAGGACGCGACGCTGGGCGGCGAGCACACCTGGAGCCACTTCGCCAGCGACGTGGACGCGGAGATCTCGGCCTGGCTGGCGCCGCTGATCGTGCATCGCTGGAACGGCTACCAGGTGCGGTTCCCGGCCTACGACCGCGACCTGACCACGGAGTATCGCTCGGTCACCTCGGACCGGTTCCACGAAGTGGTGTCGGCGGCGCTGGGCGAGGACGCCTGGACCGACGCCGTCATCGACCGGCTGGAGGCGGACCGCGTGGTCCTGGGCGACGGCCGGACCGTCGAGGCCGCCTGCGTCGTCGACGCCCGGGGGCCGCGGCCCGATCCGGCCCTGGTCCTGGGCTGGCAGAAGTTCGTCGGCCTGGAAGTCGAACTCGAGAAGCCGCACGGCCTGGACCGGCCGATCATCATGGACGCGACGGTCGACCAGCTGGACGGCTATCGCTTCCTCTACAGCCTGCCCTTCTCGCCGACGCGGCTGCTGATCGAGGACACCCGCTACAGCGACGCCGCCCGGCTGGACCGCAAGGCCCTGAGCGCCGACATCGACGCCTATGCCGCCGCCCGGGGCTGGACCATCCGCGAGGTGGTTCGCGAGGAGGTCGGCGTGCTGCCCATCGCCCTGGCCGGCGACATCGACGCCTACTGGAAAGCGGCCGCCCTGCCCGAGGTCGGGCTGCGCGCCGCCCTCTTCCATCCGGTCACCGGCTACAGCCTGCCCGACGCGGCGCGGCTGGCCGACGAGGTCGCCCGGCTGCCCGTCCTGACCACCGCGAGCGTCCGCGCCTGTGTCGAAGGCCGGTCCAAGGCGCGCTGGCGCGAGCGGTCCTACTACCGCCTGCTGAACCGGATGCTGTTCAAGGCGGCGCGGCCGGACCAGCGCTACCGGGTGCTCGAGCGGTTCTACCGCCTGAACCAGCCGCTGGTGGAACGGTTCTACGCCGGCGACGCGACGCTGGCGGACCGGGCCCGCATCCTGATAGGCAAGCCGCCTGTGCCGATCTCGGCGGCGATGAAGGTCCTGTCCGAGCGTTCGGTGTTTCCTGGGGGCGTAGCAGTATGAGCAAGCCGCGCGTTGCGGTGATCGGGTCGGGCTTCGGCGGGCTGGCGCTCGCGGTCCGGCTGCAGTCGGCCGGGTTCGACGTCACCCTGTTCGAGGGCCGCGACAAGCCGGGCGGCCGGGCCTACGTCTGGAAGGAGCAGGGCTTCACCTTTGACGCCGGCCCGACGGTAGTCACCGACCCGGCCTGCCTGGAGGAGCTGTTCGCCCTCTCAGGCCGCAAGCTGTCGGACTATGCCGAGCTGATCAGCGTCGATCCCTTCTACCGGCTGTGCTGGGAAGACGGCCACGTGTTCGACTACGTCAACGACCAGGCCCGGCTCGACGCGCAGATCGCGGCGAGAAACCCCGCCGACGTCGCGGGCTACAAGCGGTTCCTGGCCTATTCCGAGGAGCTGTTCCAGGAGGGCTACGTCAAGCTCGGCCATGTGCCGTTCCTGGACTTCAAGAGCATGATCGCCGCCGCGCCGGAGCTGATGCGGCTGCAGGCCTGGCGATCGGTCTACGCCAAGGTCAGCAGCTTCGTGCAGGACGACCACCTGCGCCAGGCGCTGTCGTTCCACACCCTGCTGGTCGGCGGCAGCCCGTTCGCGGCCTCGTCGATCTACGGCCTCATCCATGCGCTGGAGCGGCGCGGCGGGGTCTGGTTCCCGCGCGGCGGCACCCATGCGCTGATCCAGGCGCTGGTGAAGCTGTTCGGCGACCTGGGCGGAACGCTGCGCCTGAACACGCCGGTCCAGGCCATCGAGGCCCAGGGCCG
Organism: Caulobacter mirabilis; assembly: GCF_002749615.1. GTDB lineage: Bacteria > Pseudomonadota > Alphaproteobacteria > Caulobacterales > Caulobacteraceae > Caulobacter > Caulobacter mirabilis. The sequence continues at coordinate 1,654,155 of NZ_CP024201.1, read as the reverse complement.
GCAGGTCACGGGCGTGCGCCTGCCGGACGGGACCGTCGAGACCTTCGCCGCCGTGGCCTCCAACGCCGACATCCACCACACCTACAAACGCCTGCTGGGCGACCATCCGCGCGGCAAGGCCGAAGGCAAGCGGCTGGAAGGCAAGCGCTGGAGCCCGTCGCTGTTCGTGCTGCACTTCGGGCTGAAGGCTCAGCATCCGGAGATCCGCCACCACAGCATCCTGTTTGGGGCGCGCTACAAGGGGCTGATCGACGAGATCTACGGCAGGAACGGCCTGGCCGACGACTTCTCGCTGTACCTGCACGCCCCCTGCGCCACCGACCCGGGCCAGGCGCCGACGGGCTGCTCGACCTACTACGCCCTGTCGCCGGTGCCGCATCTGGGCACGGCCGACATCGACTGGGCGGTCGAGGGGCCGAAGTACCGCGACCGCATCCTCGACTATCTGGAGGCGCGCTACATCCCGAACCTGCGGCGCGATCTGGTCGTCAGCCGCATCTTCACGCCCGCCGACTTCCAGGGCGAGTTGAACGCCTGGCAGGGCTCGGCCTTCTCGCTGGAGCCGATCCTGACCCAGAGCGCATGGTTCCGGACCCACAACCGCGACGACGTGATCGGCAACCTCTACTTCGTCGGGGCCGGCACCCACCCGGGCGCGGGCATCCCCGGCGTGGTCGGCTCGGCCAAGGCGACGGCGACCCTGATGATCGAGGATATGGCTGGGGACCTGGGCCAGTGACCGACCTGGCCGCGACCAGCCGCGAGACGATCCAGAAAGGCTCGCAGAGCTTCGCGGCCGCCGCCGCCCTGTTCGACCCGCAGACCCGCGCCGACGCCGAGATGCTCTACGCCTGGTGCCGGCACTGCGACGACGTCATCGACGGCCAGACCCTGGGCCACGAGCGCGAGGTCCTCGACCCCGCCGAGGTGCAGCGCCGGCTCGAGGGCCTCTACGCCCAGACCCGCGCCGCCTTGCGCGGCGAGCCGACCGACGACCCGGCCTTCGCCGCCTTCCGCGAGGTCGCGAAAAGGCGGGCGATTCCAGAGACCTACGCCATCGAGCTGATCGACGGCTTCGCCATGGACGTGGCCGGGCGGCGCTACGAGACGATCGAGGACACGCTGGAGTACTGCTGGCACGTCGCCGGCGTGGTCGGGGCGATGATGGCCATCGTCATGGGCGTGCGGCCCCACGACCTGTCGACCCTGCGTCGCGCCCAGGACCTGGGCCTGGCCTTCCAGCTGACCAACATCGCCCGGGACATCGTCGAGGACGCCCAGAACGGCCGGGTCTATCTGCCCGCCGGCTGGCTGGCCGAGGCGGGCGTGCCGGAGGACGCCGTCGCCGCGCCGGCGCACCGCGCCGCCGTCGCCCGCCTGGCCAAGCGCCTCGTCGACGCCGCCGAACCCTACTACGCCTCCGCCCGCTGGGGGCTGCGGTCCCTGCCCTTCCGCTCAGCCTGGGCGGTGGCGGCGGCGGGCGCGGTCTACCGCGAGATCGGGGTGAAGGTCGTGGCCCGCGGCCCGGCCGCGTGGGACAGCCGCACCTCGACCGGCAAGGCCGCGAAGATCGCCCTGGCCCTGGGCGCCGGCCTGACCGCCTTGCGCGGCGCGACCCTGGACCGCCGTCGCGAGCCGCCCGAGCGCCGGCCGCTCTGGAGCCGGATCTGACCGGCCCGGTCATCGACGCCGATCTCGTGCGCCGGATGCTGGCGGCGCAGCATCCCCGATGGGCCGGCCTGCCCCTTACGCCGGTGGCCTCCGCCGGAACGGACAACGCCCTGTTCCGGCTCGGCGACGACCTCGTCGTCCGCCTGCCGAAGGAGGCCCGCGCCGCGAGCCAGGGGGTGAAGGAGCAGGCCTGGCTGCCCAGGCTGTCGACCCAGCTGCCGCTGGCGATCCCGGCGCCCGTCGCGACGGGAGCGCCCGGCGCGGGCTTTCCCTGGGGCTGGTCGGTCTGCCGCTGGCTCGACGGCCGGGACGCCTGGACCACGCCGCCGGACGACCCGATCCATACCGGCGAGGCCCTGGGCGCCTTCGTCGCGGCGCTGCAACGGATCGACGCCGCCGGCGGGCCGGCCAGCGGCGAGCAGAACAGCTGGCGCGGCGTGCCGCTGAGGATCCTCGACCGCACGGCCAGGCGGTCGATTGCAGGCATCGCCGATCTTCTGGACGCCGAGCGGCTGACGGCGATCTGGGCCGCCGCGCTCGCCGCGCCGAGACACGCCGGCCCGCCGACCTGGATCCATGGCGACCTGCACCCTGGGAACCTGCTCGTCGGCGACGGCCGGCTGACCGCCGTCATCGATTTCGGCCTGCTCGGCGTCGGCGATCCGGCGGCCGACCTGATGGCGGCCTGGAGCGTGGTCCCCGCCGAGGGCCGCCAGGCCTTCCGCGCCGCCGTGGAGCCGGACGCGGCGGCCTGGACCCGGGCCCGGGGCTGGGCCGTCTATGCGGGCGCGGTGGCCCTGTCCTACTACCGTGAGCGCAACCCGACGCTGGCCGCGATCAGCCGCCGCACGCTGGAGGCGGTGCTGGCGGACTAGGGCGGACATGCTCCGGCGAAGCCGGCGCCGGTCCCCGCATGGGCGCGCGGAGGCAGGGGACACGCACCTTCGGAGCATGTCCCCGGCTGGGGAGGGTTGCGGAGCGCGTCCCGGCTTCGATCCGGGTGAGCAGGGGTGGTGTGGGGTAAGCGTGAAACCGAGTCGTGGGCTCCGCGATGTCCGTTTGTCGGAAAGCGCCGGTAGGCAGCCCTGTTGAGGCTTAGCCGACGCTCTCCGGCGGGCGGGCGCCCCACTGATGGACGTCCCGATGACACGACCCGCTCGAACACTATCCCCTCGCCGCTGGAGCACCGGCCGAGCGCCCTCCCCGTGCGATGGGATGGGCAGAGTATGGGCGCAGTCAGAGAGGCCGGGGATAAGTCGCGGTCTATCCCCGCGCTTTCACCCCGAAAGCCCCACGAAATCAGCGAATGCCCGCGCGGCTATCCCCGGGGACATGCTCCCGCAGGGTGCGTGTCCCCGGCGCTTCCGTGCGGGGTTCGCGTCTCGAAGGACGCAAGGCGCATTCGCGCCCCCTACGCCTCCACGCCCCGGGCCTTGAGCGCTTCCTTCAGCTTGCGGACCGGCGGGGCCAGCAGGAAGCCGAAAGAGACGCAGCCCTCCTTGGTGTGGACGGCGTGGTGGAAGCGGTGCGCCTGGATCAGGCGCTTCCAGTACTCGGACTTCGGCCGCGGCATCGGGAAGCGCTTGTGGACCAGGCCGTCGTGGAACAGGAAGTAGACCGCGCCGTAGGCGGTGATCCCCAGCCCGACCGGCAGCATCCAGGTCAGCGCGGTGTTCACCCCCAGCCAGATGGCGACGATCGCCGGGGCCGCGAAGACGACGGCGAACAGGTCGTTCAGCTCGAAGGCGCCTTCGCGCGGCTCGTGGTGGCTCTTGTGCCAGACCCACATGAAGCCGTGCATGACGTACTTGTGGGTGAACCAGGCGAAGCCTTCCATGAAGGCGAAAGCCCCCAGGAAAAGCGCCAGGCTGATCAGGATCGACAGCATCGGACCTTCAACGGACGAGACGGGCCACGCCGCGCGCGACCAGCAGGCCGACGAGCCCGACGCCCGCCAGCACGAGCCAGGCAACATACACCGAGGCGACGCCGCCGTCGCGCCAGAGGATCGACTGATAGGCTTCGATGGCCCAGGCGTGCGGCGTCGCCCAGCCGACGGTCTGCAGCCAGGCCGGCATCAGGAAACGCGGCGCCATGCTGCCCCCGATCGCGGCCAGGACCAGGATCACGAAGGTCGACAGCATCTGCGCCTGGCCCCGGCTGCGGCAGAAGCTGACCACGGCCAGCGAAAGCCCGGCGGCGGCGGCGGCGGTCAGCACCGTGGTCACCAGCCAGAGACCGAAGTGAGCCAGCACCGGCGTCCTGTAGACCACGATGGCCACCCCGAAGATCGTGAACGCCTGGACGATGCCCTGGGCCAGCAGGAACAGGAACTTGCCGTTGATGACCGGCGTCATGCCTGAGGGCCCGCTCAGGATGCGGTCGGCGATCCCCGAGGCCCGCTCGTCGAGGATGGTCAGCGCCCCGTGCATGGCCGAGAACAGGGCGAACAGGATGGTCACCGCCCCGGCGTAGTAGACGATGGTGCCGCCGCCCTTCTGCGCCCCGGAGACGTCTTCGCGGCGGAACAGCTCGGCCTCGGGCTTGGCGGGCTCGGCCTTGGGATCGCGCAGCGCCTCGCCCGCCGCCTCGGCGCGGGCGCGCTGGCCAGGGGTCAGCGGCGCCAGCACCGGTTCGACGCCGGCCACGGCCCGCGCGAGGGCCACGTCGGGCAGGCTGCGGGCCAGGGCCTGCTGCACCCGGGCCTGGGTCAGCGGCGCGGCCACGGCGCGGCTGGGATCGGCGACGATGACGAGCGGGGCCTCGCCGCTCGCCGGGTCGCCGGCGACGATCAGGCCGGCGTCGGCCTTGCCGGAGCGGACCGCCTTGCGGACCGCCTCGCCGGTTCCGTCCGGCGCGACCTCGGCCCGAAGGTCGGGGTCGGCGACCAGGGCCTCGACCAGCCGGCGCGAGGTGGCGGTCCTGGCCTCGTCGGCGACCACCAGCTTCAGCTGGATGTTCTCGCCCGTCGCGCCGGCGAAGACGGTGGCGAAGATCAGGAAGACCAGCGGCGGCAGCAGGAAGGTCATGACCAGCGCGCCCCGGTCGCGCCACAGCTCCAGGGCCATGACGCGGAACATGGCGAAGGTCATGCGGCCCGTCTCCACTCAGCCACGAGCGTGAACAGGTTCTGCAGCGACGGCTCCCGCACGCGGATCTCGCGGGGGACCACGCCGGCGCGGCGCAGCCGCTTGTCCAGCCGTCCGGCCGCCGCATAGCCGCCGGCGTCGAGCCGGGTCCAGAGACCGTCGCCCTCGCGCCGGGTCAGCCCCTCGCCGGCCAGCGCGGCCTCGGTCGCCGCGTCGGCCTCGACCGACAGCTCGACCAGGATCTCCATCTCGGCGCCGAAGGCCTGTTCGATCAGCGCATGCGGCGCGCCCTCCAGGACCTTGCGCCCTTCCCTCAGGAAGCCGACGCGGTCGGCCAGACCTCCGGCCTGGTCGAGGTCGTGCGTGACCACCAGGACGGCCGTGCCCATGTCGCGCAGGGCGCGGATGACGGAATCGAGCGCGGCCCGGGCGTCGATATCGACCCCGACCGTCGGCTCGTCGAGGATCAGCAGTTTCGGCTGGTGCAGGATGGCCGCGCCGATGTTGACGCGCCGCTTGTAGCCGCCCGACAGATGCCCGACCGGCGCATGCTCGCGATCCTCGGTGCGGGTCAGACGGAGCGCCTGACGCACGGCGTCCTGCAGGGCCCGCCCCTTGACGCCCGACAGGCGGCCGAAGGTCTCCAGGTTCTCGCGGACGGTCAGGTGGGGATAGAGGGCGAGATCCTGGGGCACGACGCCGACGACGCGACGCGCCGCCGGGTTGGACCAGGGGTCCTTGTCGTCGAGCGCGACCTCGCCGCCGGTCAGCTTCAGCCGGCCGCAGACGGCGCGCACCAGCGTCGACTTGCCGGCGCCGTTAGGCCCGAGCAGGGCGTAGATCTCGCCCTGCCGCACCTTCAGGTCGACCCCGCGCAGGATCATCCGGTCGTCGAACCGGTGTTCGGCGCCCCAAACCTGCAGGATCGGCCTGTCACTCACGCCGCCGCCTTCCTCGCCTCGAAGAACCCCAGGGCGTAGCGGGCCAGCAGCCCCCGCGCCCCGACATCGACCAGAGCGGTCTCGGCCGCGGCCAGATGGGCTTCCATAGCCGCTTCCGCGCCGCCGACGCCCAGGGCCGACACCATGGTGGTCATGCCTTCGTCCTGGCCCAGATCCTTACCCAGGTCCAGCCCGCCCTCGACATCGAGCAGGTCGTCGTGGATCTGGAAGGCCATGCCCAGGTGGACCGCGAACCGGCCCATGGCGGCGACCGCCTCGGGCGGGGCCTGGGCGATCAGGGCGCCGGCCTCGGCCGCTCCCGCGATCAGCACGCCGGTCTTGCGATGGTTGAGCAGCTCCATCTCCGCCGGAGTCCGGGTCTGGTCCCGCGCGCCGAGATCCAGGGCCTGGCCGGAGACGAGTCCGGCGAAGCCCACCGCGTCCGACAGGCGGCGGGTCAGCTCCGCCTTCACCGCCGACGACAGCCGCTCGTCCTCGGCGATCACCCCGAAGGCCCGGTTGAGCAGGCCGACCGCCGCGAGAATCGCCGTGGCCTCGTCGAACTGCCGATGGGTGGTGGGACGGCCGCGCCGGGTCTGGGCGTCGTCCATCGACGGCAGGTCGTCCAGAATCAGCGAGGCGGCGTGGACCATCTCGAACGCGCAGGCCGCATCCAGCGCCAGCGTGGAATCGCCGCCGAATTCACGGACGGCCAGCAGGGTGATCAAGGGCCGGAAACGCTTGCCCGGCGAGAGCAGCGCGTAGCGGGCGGCCTCCAGCAGGCGCGCCGGGCCCGCGGCCCCACTCGGCAAGAGCTCGAGCAACCGTCGATCCACGGCGGATCGGAGCTGCTCCAGCCAAGCTGCATCGTCGTCGAAAGCCAAACGGTATCCCCCTGACGGAACGGCCATTTGAGGCGGCGGGGGAAGCAGCGTCAACCAACGATATCCTGGGTCAGGCGGCCTTGGCTTCGCCCCATTCGCTCCAACCGAGGGCGCGAGGCGTTCCGGGCAGGTACATGCCGTTCTCGGCGGCGACCCGGAAGCCGGCCGCCGTCACCGCGGCGGTGATCGGGCGGGTCAGGTGGCAGCCGCCGGCGATGGCCTTCCAGGCCGGCTCCAGCCGTCGTTGCCAGCGCACCACGCGCTCGTCCGGCGCCAGGCCGTGCTCGGCGAACAGCAGCAGGCCGCCCGGACGCAGCACCCGCCGCGCCTCCGCCAGCGCCGCCGCCGGCGACTGCACCGAGCAGAGGGTGAAGGTGCAGACCACGCAGTCGAAGCCGCCGGGCGCGAACGGCAGGCTCTCGGCGACCCCTTCCCGGATGTCGACGGCGAGCCCCTCGGCGCGCGGGGCGGCCAGGGCCCGGTCGCGCAGTTCGAGCGACGGATCGACGCCGATCACGCTCTCGACCCGGGCCGGATCGTAGCAGCGCAGGTTCAGCCCGCCGCCGACGCCCAGCTCCAGCACCTTGCCGAAAGCCTTCGGGACCACCTTCTCGCGCTGCTTCATGATCGGCTTGCTGGCGCAGGCGCAGCCGATCAGGCGCGGCATCACGTGGCGGTCCCAGAAGGAAGTCATGTCGCGGCCCTGCCCCTCAGCCATTTCGCCACGGCCCAGGCGTGACTGTCATGACGCAGTCTGCGCGCCGCGTCGGAAGGATCAAGCCAGATCAGGTCGTGATCGGCCTCGATCTTCAAGCCGGCGTCCTCGCCGACGGCGGTGACGGCGTAGACCGAGCCGCGATTGTTCACCGCCTGGCCGTCGGACTTCACGAAATACTGCGAGACCTCGACGATCGGCGCGCCGACGGTGATCACCAGCCCGGCTTCCTCGCCGAACTCGCGGATCACCGCCGCGATCTCGTCCTCGCCCGGATCGACGGCGCCGCCGGGCAGGTCCAGCCAGTCGCCGCCCGCCGCCGGCCGGACCCGCACCAGGGCGATCAGCCCGTCGCGCTCGGCGATGCCGAAGGCGGCGGGACGATCGACGTGCGTCCGGCCCGGCAGGGCCTGACCGAACTGCAGCATCAGTCCTTGCCCAGCAGCGCGGTCCAGGGATCGGCCTTGCCCGCCTCGACGTCGGCCACGGTCACCGCCGGCCAGCCGACCTTGGTCTTGGCGCTGTCCCGCCAGGCCAGGACGATCAGGTCGCGCAGCTCCGAGGCCCCGGCGGCGAGCCGCTCGGTGGCGAACTCGGCGCCCTTGGTCGAGCCTGGACGGAAATTGCCCTCGCCCCACATCTGATAGAGCGGCTCGACGTAGGTCTGGGTCTTGGCCAGGTAGCCGAGCACCCGCTTGTCGATCGGGCAGTTGCAGTCGGCGAAGGGCTTCATCTGGGCGCGGACGCCGTTCATGGTCACGGCGCCGGCGACGAACTCGCCCTCGAACGGGCTGTGGATGCGCTCGGTCGTGTAGCCCTTGGGGTTCGGATAGTCGCCCCAGCCGTTGTAGTGGGTCGTGGTGTGCAGCGGCTGGCTGCCGTCGCCGACGTAGTGGGCCAGGTTGCCGAGGTTGGCCAGCAGCAGCTTCTCGCGGCGGACCTTGTCGGCCTTGATCCAGGCGCGCTGCTTGCCCTTGGCGGTCTTCTCCGCGGCGGTCAGGACGCGCCAGTAGCCGAAGTCGTGGACCAGCTGCTGGTAGGCGTCGATCGTCGAATACTGCAGATAGCCGGCCTTCCAGCTGTCGGTTCCGGCCGCCTGCAAGGCCTTCTCGTACTCCTGGCGGGTCGGCTGCATCTCGGCGAACACGGGGCCGCCCAGGACCCGCCCCTCGTCGTCGATGTCGACGAAGTGGGCGGGGTCGCGGTTGTGGTCGTGCACCCGGCCGGCGCCCTTGGAGCGGTCCGGCTCGCGGGCGAACTCGCCCATGTCCTGCGCGACCTGGGCGGTGCGCAGGAAGGCCGGAACCTCCGTGGGCAGGCCCTGGATGGCCAGGACGCCGATCAGCCGGTGGCCGGTGTTGCCCCAGCTGGCGGCGACGGCGGGGATCATGGCCAGGCCGATCGCGGCGACGGCGGCGGACAGGCGGACGACAGGGCGCATTCAGCGACTCCCAGAAAGGTTAGAACCGTCGGCCCTAGGCGATGCCCAACTCGGCCTCCACGCGCGCGATCCAGGCGACGACCCGCGGATAATCCGTCAGGCTGAAGCCGCCCTCGTGCGCCACGCGGGTATAGGCGACCAGCGCGACATCGGCGAGACTGATCCGGTCGCCGACCAGGAAGGCGGTCTCCTCCAGCCCGTCCTCCAGCCGCTGCAACGCCGCCCCGCCGCGCTCGAACAGCTTGGCGTCCAGTTCGTGGCGCGGCTTGCCGAGATAGGCCATCTGGAACCGGGCCACCGCGACGTAGGGCTCGTGGCTGTACTGCTCCCAGAACAGCCACTCGTACATCTTCGCCCGTTCATAGGAATCGGCGGGAATCAGGGCCGATCCCTCGGCCAGATGCACCATGATGGCGTTCGACTGGGCCAGCGCCCGGCCGTCTTCGAGGATCACGATCGGCACCTGGCCGGCCGGATTCAGCGCCAGGAACCCGGTCGTGCGGGTCTCGCCGTCGAGGACGTTGGTCTCACGCCAGACATAAGGGATTCCAAGCTTTTCCGCCGTCCACTTCACCTTCAGGCAGTTGCCCGAGATGCGGTCGCCGTAGATCGTCAGGGCCATGCAGGTCCCCCTTCGGTTGATTGTTACGGGTTGTTACAAGTGCCGGATGCGGATAAAAGCCCGCCAACGCTGAGAAACAAACAGGGGGGCGCTTGAAACGCATCCTGCCATGCCTCGCGGTCCTGGCCATCGGGGTCATGACCCCGCACGCCAACGCGCAACCGAGAGATTCCGTCGCGGATCCCATCGGCCAGCTGATCCAGGACTCCATCCAGACTCCGGCCGAGACGCCGCAGGACGCCGTCGCCGCCGCGACCGCCTCCGAGGCCGCTCCCGTCAAGCCGAGGCTTCGGCTGCGCGACCTGGCCCCGGACTGGATGCTGAAGGCCACGCTCTATCATGGCGGCGCCAAGGGCGTCGGCGGCCGGGACTCGCTCGGCTGCGCCACCGTCCCGATGCGCACCGCCGCCACGGACCGCAACCTGGTCCCCCGCCGCACCATCCTGTTCATCAAGGAAACGGTCGGCATGCCGATGCCCGACGGCGGCGAGCACGACGGCTACTGGTACGCCTCCGACGTCGGCGGCGCGGTGAAGGGCAACCGCATCGACCTGTTCACCGGTCACGGCAGCGGCTCCATGCGCCACATGATGAAGCTGAACATGAAGACGCTGACCGTCTCGCGCGTCGGCACCTTCGAGGGCTGCCCGAAGGCCAAGGTCGGCGCCGAGATCGCCTCGCGCTGATCCCATCTAGCGCCGCTCCGCAGGCTGACGCGCCTTGAGCCGCTCCGCGGGCTGAAGCGCCTCGAGCCGCTGCGCGGCCAGGGCCGTCGCCCGTTCGCGCGCGACCGCCGCCAGCTCCTCCAGAGAGGATACGCGCCGCGCGCCGTAGCGCTGTGCGGTGATGTCCACGTTGCCCTTTCGCCAGAAGCCTTCCGGCGCCAGCACCACCAGCCGGCCCGACCGCGCGTAGAGGCCCAGCTCGAGCAGGCTGATCGGGCTCTGGGTCCCGGGCGCCAGGTAGATCACGATGATGTCCGAGCGCTCCAGGGCGGCCAGCTCCCACTCGACCTGGGCGCGGAAGTTCGGATCCTCGGCGACGGGTTTCCAGGCCGGATTCCAGTCCTCGCGGCGGGGGTTCAGCAGGACGACGTCCAGGTCGTCCAGGCTGCGGGCGAACGCCGCCTGCCAGTCCGGCGCATTGCCCATCTCGATGCTGCCGCCCAGGAAGATGACCGGGCGCCTGTCAGAGATGGCTGGAGCCGCCCCCGGCGACCGGATCAGCTCCGCGGCGCAGGCGGGACCGGCGACCAGGACGGCCGCCGCGGCCAGAAGGGCTAGGCTGGGAACGCGCATGCGACTCTCCCGGAGACTGGAGAGGCCTGAATCAGTCTTTCGGCGGGGCGCGTCCAGCCCCGCCGGCGTCAAATGCCGCCGCCGACGTTCGGGGCGCTGGGCGCCCGGGCGACGTGGATGCCGCACTCGGTCTTGTCCTGGCCCTTCCAGCGGCCGGCGCGGACGTCCTGCCCCTCCTCCACCGGCGCGGTGCAGGGCCAGCAGCCGATCGAGGGGAAGCCCTGGGCCACCAGCGGATGAGCCGGCAGGTCATGCTCGACGACATAGGCGTCGAGGTCTTCCTTGCCCCAGTTGGCCAGGGGATTGAACTTCAGCTGGCCGTCGGCCTCCTCGACCACCGCCAGGCGCAGGCGATCGCCGCCGTGGAAGCGCTTGCGGCCGGTCAGCCAGCCGCCGAAGCTCTTCAGCGCCTTGTCCAGCGGCACGACCTTGCGGATGTTGCAGCAGGCGTCGGTGTCGCTCTTCCAGAGGTCGGACTTGGGATCGTGGACCGCGATGTCGGCGAAGGTCGGCCGCAGATCGCGCACCTCGGTCAGGCCCAACCGGGCCGCCAGCGACTTGCGGTAGTCCAGGGTCTGGCCGAACAGCATGCCGGTGTCCAGGAACAGCACCGGGATGTCCGGGCTCACCTGGGCGGCCAGATGCAGCAGCACCGCCGACTCCGCCCCGAAGGACGAGACCAGGGCCAGCCGGTCGCCGTACTCGGCGTAGGCGGCCTCGATGATCGTGCGCGGATGCGCCGATCGGAGCTCGGCGTCCAGTCGCGCGGCCAGGGCCGCCGACGGGGTCACGATCTGGGGCTGGTCGAGCTGCTGCCGGTCGAAGGCCATGTTACGCGCGCTCCTCGAAGACTGGCGCCCGCGCGTCGGCCCCGCGCTGGTAGACGTGCCGGAACCGCCCGGCCGCGTGCGCCCAGTCCGCCGGCGTTGAGCCGTCGGACGGGGCGAAACCGTCGATCCCGCAGCGGACCATGAAGCCGGCCTGCTCCCGCAGGACGTCTCCGACCGCCCTCACCTCGCCCGCATAACCCAGCCGCTTCCGCAGCAGATGGGCGGAGGTGTAGGCGCGGCCGTCGCGGAACTTCGGGAAGACCAGGGCCACCACGGCCAGGCGCGGCAGGTCGTAGGCCAGGTCCTCGACCGCCTCGTCCGACTGGATGCGCACCCCGACGGCGCGGCCGGCGCCCAGCAGGGCGTCGCCCTCGGCCTGGAAGCGGGTCAGGGACAGGATCACCGCGCCCTCGGCCGGGGTCTCGTCCTCGTCCAGGACGTCGACGAAGACGTCCTCGGCGGCCTCGTAGCGGTCTTCGACGTGCCTAATGAGCGTCGGCATAGACGGCCTCCTTGAAGGGGGCCATGCCCACGCGGCGATAGGTGTCCAGGAAACGCTCCTCGCCCTGGCGGGCGGAGAGATAGGTCTCGACTAGGATCTCGACCGCGTCGGCCACCCGATCGACCGGCAGGGCCGGGCCGAGGATCTGGCCCAGCGAGGCGTCCTCCTGGCCCGAGCCGCCGAGGCTGAGCTGGTAGAACTCCTCGCCCTTCTTATCCACGCCCAGGATGCCGATGTTGCCGACATGGTGGTGGCCGCAGGCGTTGATGCAGCCGCTGATCTTGATCTTCAGCTCGCCCACCGTCTCGGCGCGGTCGGCGTCGGCGAAGCGCTGGGCGATCGACTGGGCGATCGGGATGGCGCGGGCGTTGGCCAGGGCGCAGTAGTCCAGACCCGGGCAGGCGATGATGTCGCTGATCAGGTTGATGTTCGGCGTGGCGATCCCGGCCGCCTTCAGCGCCGCGTGCACCGCCGGCAGGTCGTCCAGCTTGATATGCGGCAGGACCAGGTTCTGCTCGTGGGTGGCGCGGATGTCGTCCTGGCCGTGGCGCTGGGCCAGGTCGGCCAGGACCTCCATCTGCTCGGCGGTGATGTCGCCGGGCGTGGCCTGCGGATCCTTCAGCGAGATCTCGACGATGGCGTAGCCGGGCTGCTTGTGCGCCTTGACGTTGTTGCGCACGAACCGGGCGAAGGCCGGATCGGCGGCCTTGGCGGCCTCGAAGGCTTCCGAACGGGCCGGCAGGGTCTCGAAGGCCAGCGGCGCGAAGGCGCCGCGGATGCGGGCCAGCTCGGTCGGCGGGAAGTCGGCCTGGACGGAGTCGAGCTTGCTCCACTCCTCCTCAACCTGGCGGGCGAACTCTTCCGCGCCCAGCGCGCCGACCAGGATCTTGATCCGCGCCTTGTAGATATTGTCCCGCCGTCCGTGGCGGTTGTAGACGCGCAGGATCGCTTCCAGGTAGCTCAGCAGCCGGTCGGCTGGCAGGAACTCCCGGATGGTCGGGCCGACGTAGGGGGTGCGTCCCTGCCCGCCGCCGACGATCACCTCGAAACCCAGCGTCCCGTCGCGGCCCCGACGCAGCATCAGGCCGATGTCATGCACCTTGGCCGCGGTGCGGTCCTTGGCCGAGGCGGTGACCGCGATCTTGAACTTGCGCGGCAGGAACGAGAATTCCGGGTGCAGCGTCGACCACTGCCGGATCAGTTCGGACCACACCCGCGGATCGTCCACCTCTTCATCCGTCGCGCCGGCGAACGGGTCGGAGGTGGTGTTGCGAATGCAGTTGCCGCTGGTCTGGATGGCGTGCAGGTCAACGTCGGCCAAGGCGTCCATGATGTCCGGCGCCTGGCCCAGCTTGATCCAGTTGAACTGGATGTTCTGGCGGGTGGTGAAGTGGCCGTAGCCCTTGTCGTAGGTGCGGGCGATGTGCGCCAGCCGGCGCATCTGGCGGCTGTCGAAGGCGCCGTACGGGATGGCGACCCGCAGCATGTAGGCGTGCAGCTGCAGATACAGGCCGTTCATCAGCCGCAGCGGCTTGAACTGGTCCTCGGTGATGTCGCCGGCTAGGCGGCGTCCGACCTGTTCGCGGAACTCGCTGGCCCGGTCGGCCAGGAACTCCTTGTCGATGGCGTCGTAGCGATACATGCGCGGGCTACTTCCTGCGGATCAGGTCGACGCGGCCGGTCGAGCGCGCGGCGCCGGTGGCGGCGAGGATGGCCTCGATGCCGGCGCCGCCCTCGGCCTGCTTGCCGTGGGTCGGTTCGTTGGTGGGGCCGAGCGCGCGGATGCGCTCGCGGTAGCTGACCGGGGCCCAGCCGCCGGGCGCCTCGACGATGTCGATCAGGTAGGGGTCGACCACGACGGTGGACTGGGTCTTGGCGGCGGCGACGGTCTCCTCGCCGGCGGCGTCGTCATCGGCGAACTGCTGGGCGTCGGCGAACGGCTCGATCCAGCGGCCGTCCTTCCAGAACACGACCTCGCCGTCGATCAGGCGGTTGGCGGTGAGGACTTTCATTGCGAACTACCGTTCATCCCCGCGAAGGCGGGGACCCAAGCTGAGTCAGAGGCCACGGACAGGCCGCTTGGATTCCCGCCTTCGCGGGAACCATCGGAATGGGAAAGGGCCAGCGCCATCGCCTCGCCGACGATCAGCAGGGCGGGGCCGGAGAGGCCTTCGGCGACCTCGGCCAACTTGGCCAGCGTCGTCGGATGACGGGTCTCGTCGGCGCGGCTGGCGTTGACCACGACCAGCGCCGGAGTCGCGCCGTCGCGGCCGGCGTCCATCAGGCGGCCGGCGATCAGCCCGGCGGTGGTCAGGCCCATGTAGATGACGACGGTCTGGTTGGCCTTGGCGAGGGCCGGCCAGTCGAGGTCGGGCTCCCCGTGCGCCGCATGGCCGGTGACGAAGGTCACCGCCTGGGCCGCCCCGCGATGGGTCAGCGGCGCGCCGGCGCCGGCCGAGGCCGCCAGGGCCGCGGTGACGCCCGGAACGACCTCGCAGGCGACGCCCGCGGCGCGGCAGGCCAGCAGCTCCTCGCCGCCGCGGCCGAAGATGAAGGGATCGCCGCCCTTGAGCCGCACCACGTCCAGGCCCTGCAGCGCGAACGCCACGAGCAGCTGGTTGATGTCGTCCTGCGGCAGGGTGTGGCGACTCTTGCGCTTGGCCACGTCGATCAGCCGCGCGCCTGGCGAGGCCATCTCCAGGATCTCGCGGGAGACCAGGCCGTCGTGGACGATCACCTGGGCCGCCGCGATCAACCGCGCGGCCTTGAGGGTCAGCAGTTCGGGGTCGCCCGGACCGGCGCCGACCAACCACACCCGCCCGGGCGCGGCGGCGGTCCCGGCGCCATCGAGGGCCACCAGGCGGCGATTGGAGGCGGCAGGGCGATCGGACCGAGACATCGAACTTTAGTTTCTCTACAAGTCCGGTAGGTATTAGAACCCTTGAGTCGAAGCGGGGCGGACTTGCGTCCACCCCGCTGCTCATCCGTTGACGAAAAGGGCCGATACGTCCCCGGACGCTTGCAAACTGGGTTCGAGAGGCTCAGATCGCAAACCAAGACTTCTGCCGGGGGCATCAGGAATTCTCATGGAACGCACCATCGAGCGCCGCCGCCTTCCCCCGCTGAACGCCCTGCGCGCGTTCGAGGCGGCCGCCCGCCACCTGAACTTCAGCCGCGCGGCCGAGGAGCTGTCCGTGACGCCGGGCGCCGTCAGCCAGCAGATCCAGAACCTCGAGGACTACGTCGGCGCGGCCCTGTTCAAGCGCACGCCCAAGGGCCTGCTGCTGACCGATGCGGCCCAGACCGCCCTGCCCGCGCTGCGCGAGGCCTTCGACCGCCTGGCCGAGGCGGCCAGCCTGCTGACCGCCGCCGTGGACGGCCGCCGCCTGACCCTGACCGCCGCCCCGTCCTTCGCCGCCAAGTGGCTGGTCCCCCGGCTGGGCAAGTTCGAGGAGGCCCAGCCCCAGGTCGACGTCTGGCTGAGCGCCGGCATGGACGTGGTCGACTTCGCCAGCGGCGAGATCGACCTGGCCATCCGCTACGGCGGCGGCCGCTATCCGGGCCTGGAGGTCACCCGCCTGCTCAGCGAAACGGTGATTCCCGTCGTGTCGCCGGCTCTGCTGGAGCAGAATCCGCTGAACGAGCCGTCGGACCTGTCGCATCATATCCTGCTGCACGACGGTTCGCCGGACGCCGACGATTCCTGCCCGGACTGGGCGATGTGGCTCGCCGCCCGCGGGGTGAAGACCGTCGACGGCACCCGCGGCCCGCGGTTCAATCAATCCAGCCTGGTGATCGAGGCCGCCGCCAACGGACGCGGCGTCGCGCTGGCGAAAAGGACCTTGGCGCAGGCGGATCTCGACGCCGGACGCCTGGTGACGCCCTTCCCCATCGCCACCGCCGTCGACTTCGCCTATTACGTCGTCCATCCCAAGACCAAGGGACGGCTGCCGCAGGTGAAGGCGTTCGTCTCCTGGCTCACCGAGGAGGCCGCGGCCCATGAGGCCGCCCTCCGCACCATGGACAACGGCGCCGGTATCTGAAGTGCCCAAAGATGTACTGACTATGGCGATCGACCCTCGCGTCGCCCCCGCCGACTGCACCACCATGGCCGACGTCCGTCAGGGCGTGGACGCCCTCGATCGGGCCCTGGTCGCCATCATCGCCGAGCGGCAGGGCTACATGGACGCCGCCGCGCGCATCAAGCAGGACCGCAATGTCGTGCATGACCGCGCCCGGATCGAGGACGTTGTGGCCAAGGTGAAGGCCGCCGCCCGCGAGGCCGGCCTGTCCGAGGCCATCGCCGAACCGGTCTGGCGGATGATGATCGACCGCTGCATCGCCTACGAGTTCCGCGCCTGGGACAGGCTGCGGAACGGCTGAGGCCGTTCACTTTTCACTAGAGAACGCCGCTCCGTAGCGGCAGGCTCTCGGCGGCGCGCGTCCCGCGCCACGGGGAGTTTCGCCATGTCCGGACGTCGCCTGGCCGTCGCCGCCGCCTTCAGCCTGTGGGGCGCAGCCGCCCTCGCCCAGACGCCGTCGGAGCGGCTGGCCGCCCTGGGCGACGCCGTCGCGCGGGACTATCTGGCCTATGACCCGGGCCTGATCGACCTGACCGGCGTCGACGCGCCGGGCCGCGACCGCTTCGCCGACCGCAGCCCCGCCGCCCTGGCCGACTTCGACGCCCGCTGGACCCGGAGCCTGGCGGCGCTGCGCGCCATCGACCGCGCCGCCCTCTCCGGCCCGGACCAGGCGACCTATGCGGTCCTGCAGGAGATGCTCGAAGCCGATCTGCAGCTGCGCGTCTGCCGGACCGAGCTGTGGAACGTGAACCATTTCAACGGCTGGCAGTCCAACTTCACCCAGATGGCCGCCGCCCAGCCGGTCGGCTCGCCCGCCGCGCGCGCCGACGCCCTGAAGCGCTGGGGCTCGGTCCCCGCCTTCCTCGACCAGGAGATCGCCAACCTGCGGTCGGGCCTGGCCCAGGGTTACGCCGCGCCGAAGTCGGTCGTCGGCCGCGTGATCGGCCAGATGAACGACCTGACCTCGGTCAAGCCGGAGGCCTCGCCCTTCTATTCGCCGGCGGAGCGCGATCCGGACCCGGCCTTCCGCGCGGCGTTCGGCAAGCTGATGGTCGAGCGGGTCAATCCGGCGCTGATCCGCTACCGGGACTTCCTGCAGACCGAATACCTGCCCCGGGCGCGCGACGGCGTCGCGGTGTCTGAACTGCCGAACGGCGCCGCCTGCTACCAGGCCAACCTGCGCTCGGTGACGACGCTGAACCGGACGCCGCAGGAGGTCTACGACCTGGGCCGGCGCACCGTCGAGGCCAACGCCGCCAGGGTCATCGCCCTGGGCCGGCAGGCCTACGGCCTGACCGATTTCGCCGCCATCGTCGAGCGGTCCAAGGGCAGCGCCGCCAACCACTTCAAGTCCAAGGACGAGCTGCTGGCCTACAATCAGGCGCTCATGGCGGCGGCGAAGATCAAGACCGCCGCGCTGGTCGAGCGGATGCCGACGCAGGAGGTGGTCATCAAGCCCGCCGCCGATTTCGAGGAGGCCGCCGGGGTCAACTCCCGCTACGAGCCCGAACCCGACCCGGCCAAGCCCGGCGTCTACCGCATCCAGCTGGGCGACTGGGCGACCAAGACCCGGGCCGAGGCGGCGATCACCGCCGTGCACGAGGCCTGGCCCGGCCACCACCTGCAGTTCGCCATCGCCCGGGAGCACGCCCCCGACACCGCCATCGCCAAGCTGACCTTCAACGGCGCCTACATGGAAGGCTGGGCCCGCTATTCCGAGGCGCTGGCCGAGGAAGCCGGCATGTACGACAGCGACGACGCCCTGATCATGCGCCGCATCTGGCCGGCGCGGGGCATGGTCGTCGATCCCGGCCTGCACGCCTTCGGCTGGACACGGAAACAGGCGGTCGACTACCTGGTCGCCACCGGCCGTTTCGACGCCAGGGCTTCCGAGGACATGATCGATCGGATCGCCGTCATGCCGGGTCAGCTGACCGCCTATGACTCCGGCGGGCTGGAGATCATGGCCCTCCGCGCCCAGGCGGAGACGGCGCTGGGCCGAGGCTTCGACCTGAAGGCCTTCAACCAGGTGATCCTCAAGGACGGCGCCCTGCCCCTGGTCGAGCTGCGCCGCCGCGTCGAGGCCTGGATCGCCGCGAAATCAGCCGCGCAATGACCTGAGCGCCGCCTCGTGACGGTAGGCGGCGATGTCGAACAGCGCCGCGTCGAGGGCGGCGTGGACATCGGGCAGCGCGTGCGGCCCCTGGGCCTCCGCCCGCTCGCAGGCCTCGGCCAGCGCGTGGGCGCCGATTCCCCGCGCCGCGCCCTTCACGGTGTGGGCCGCGTCGCGCCAGCCTTCCGACTCGGAATCAAGCAGCGGCGACCACAGCTGAGCCTGCTCCTGGAACAGTCCCAGCACCTCGTCGATCACGCCCGTATCGCCGGCCGCGAAGGCCTCAAGATAAGGAAAATCAACGGCTCCAGTGATATCTCGTCTAGCCAAAATAAACGCCCTTGCGCCCCCGAACTTTTCGCGTATGTTCCGCGCCCTCGCCGCCAGTCACCGCAAGGGACCGGAGCCGGGAACGGGTGTATAGCTCAGTTGGTAGAGCAGCTGACTCTTAATCAGCGGGTCCAAGGTTCGAATCCTTGTACACCCACCACTTCTCCTGAATTTTGAAAGATCGCTCCCCTTTCGGGGACCCGACCTCGCGCGTCGCCGCAGGACGCCTGCGGTTCGCAGCCCACGTGCGCGTTTCTTCTTTGCAACCCTTCCCAGAACGAGGTTGCGAACAACTCTCAATCGCCTATAGAGCCCGACTTCCTAGCAAAAAGGTCGGGATTAGATGATGACGCGGCGCAGCGTGCGGATGACGCACAGCAAGGTTCTGGCGACGGGCGCGAGCCTGCTGATCCTGGCCGGAGCCTCCGCCGCCATGGCTGAAGAGGCCGACGCCGGCGCCGGTGGGGCCTCGGTCTCCGAGGTGGTGATCACCGCCGCCCGCACCAAGCTGCCCGCCAGCGCCCTGCCCCTGACCGTCGACGTCGTCGATTCCCAGACCCTGGTCGATCAAGTGGCGATCAGCGGCTCGATGGTGGACGCGGTCTCGACCCTGTCGCCGTCCTTCTCGCCGACCCGGCAGAAGCTGTCGGGCTCGGGCGAGAGCCTGCGCGGCCGCTCGCCGCTGTACGCCGTCAACGGCATCCCGCAGTCGACGCCGATCCGCGACGGTTCGCGCGACGGCTTCACCATCGATCCGTTCTTCATCGACCGGGTCGAGCTGATCTACGGCTCCAACGCCCTGCAAGGCATCGGCGCCACCGGCGGCGTCGTGAACCAGGTCACCGTCGGCGCGCCGCGCGAGGACGGGATTTCCGGCCGCGCCCTGGCCCAGGTCAGCAGCGACACCGGCTTCCACGGCGACGGCCTGGGCTGGAAGACCGCCGGCCTGGTCGCCTATCGCGCCGGCGCCTTCGACGCCACGATCGGCCTGGCCTACGAGGCCCGCGGCGCCTTCTACGACGGCGACGGTCGCCGCGTGGCGGTCGACAACACCCAGGGCGAGATCCAGGATTCCAAGAGCGGCTCGATCTTCGGCCGCTTCGGCTGGCAGGCGACCGACCACCTGCGCTTCGACCTGATCGCCAACTATTTCGAGCTCAAGGGCGACGCCGACTACATCGTCTCGACCGGCAGCCGCGACCTCAACCGCCCCGCCACCAGCGTGCGCGGCGTGGCCGAGGGCGCCCCGGCGTCGAACAAGGTGCAGATGGTCTCGCTGCAGGTCGCCCACGACGACCTGTGGGGCGGCTCGCTGACCGCCCAGGCCTTCTACAACAAGTCCCGCGACATCTTCGGCGCCGACCGCGCCCCGACCTTCCAGGATCCCCGCATCGCGCCGTTCGGCACGCTGCTCGACCAGTCCTACAACCAGTCCGAGAAGCTGGGCGCGCGCGGCAGCTACGAGCGCGAGATCCCGTTCGTCCAGGGCTTGACCGCAATCGTCGGCCTGGACGCGCTGCGCGACAAGACCCGCCAGTCGCTGATGCGCACGCCCCGGGACTGGGTGCCGCCGACCGAGTTCACCAGCGTCGCGCCGTTCGTTCAGGCCAACCTGGCCCTGTTCGACGACCGCGTGCACCTGGCCGCCGGCGTCCGGCATGAAAAGGTCCAGCTCAAGGCCGACGACTTCGAGACCCTGTGGACCTACGGCTCGCGGAAGGTCGGCGGCGGCGATCCCGAATTCAGCGCCACGCTCTACAACGGCGGCGTGGTGTGGAAGGCGATGGACGGTCTGCGCCTATACGTCAGCTACGCCGAGGGCTACACCGTGCCGGACGTCGGCCGGATTCTCCGCTCCATCTCCGAACCCGGCAAAGACGTCGACACCTACCTGAACATCAGCCCGGTGATCTCCGACAACCAGGAGATCGGCGCCGAGTGGAGGAAGGGGCCGATCGAGGCCTCAGCCGCCTATTTCTGGTCCAAGTCGAAGCTCGGCTCGCTGCTGGTCCGCAATCCGGTCTCCCAGGTCTATGACGTCCAGCGCCAGCGGGTCGAGATCGAGGGCCTGGAGCTGAACGTCAACGTCCAGACGCCCCTGCCCGGCCTGAAGGTCTACGCCGGCTACGCCCATCTGAAGGGTCGCGCCGACAGCAACCAGGACGGCAGCGTCGACATCGACCTGGACGGCGCCAACATCTCGCCGGACCGGTTCAACCTGGCCGCCTCCTACCAGGAAGGGCCGCTGACGGTTCGCGTCCAGAGCCAGTTCTACCTGGGCCGCGACTACGACGGGGCCGCCCGCAGCCCGCGCAAGGGTCGCGACAGCCGCTTCGAGGGCTACGCCGTCATGGACGCCTCGGTGCGCTACGCGGCAGACTTCGGCGACGTCTTCTTCACGGTGAACAACCTGATGGACCAGCAGTACGTCAGCTACGCGTCCGACACGACCAACCTCGGCGACGACAACCGCTTCTTCGCCGGCCGCGGCCGCACCTTCACCCTGGGCCTGGAACGCCGCTTCTGATGGCGATCCTGAGGCTCCTGCACCGCTGGGCCGGCGGCTTCATCGGCCTGTTCCTGGCGGCGCTGGGGCTGTCGGGCGCCCTGTTGGTGCACGAGGCCGACTACCTGCGCCTGACCCTGCCGCACGCGGCCGACGCCCAGGTGCAGGACGCCGCCACGGTGGCCCGCGCGGTCGACAGGATCTTCTCGGCCGAGGACCGGCCGCGGTCGATCATCCTGGCCAGCGAGCGGATGGGGCTGCACACCCTGAACTACGGCGAGAACCGCGGCGCCTACGCGACCCAGGACGGCGAGATCGTCACCCGCTGGTCGTCGAAGTGGGAGCGGCCGGAGGTCTGGCTGTTCGACTTCCACCATCACCTGCTGATGGGCGACGCCGGCGAGATGGCGGCCGGGATCATGGCCCTGGTCGGGCTGGCCTTCGTGGTCACCGGGATCATCCTGTGGTGGCCGACCCGCCGCCTGTTCACGGTGCGGGCCTGGCCGACCAGCTTCAAGCGCAACGCCGTGGTCTGGCACCACCGCGACATCGGCCTGCTCGCCGCGCCGGTGCTGTTCGTCTCGATGCTGACCGGGGTGATGATGACCCTGCCGGCGGTCGAGGACGTCATCCTGGCGCCCTTCACCAAACCGTCGGTGATGGCCGCCGCCTCCAAGCCGCCGAGCGTGAAGGGCGGGCCGCTGTCGCCCGACATCGACTACAAGGCCCTGCTGGAGACAGCGCGGGCGAGGTTCCCCGACGCGGAGCTGCGCACCATCGGCCTGCCCGCCAAGCCGGGGGCGCTGATCTCGCTGCGGGTGCGCCAGCAGGCCGAATGGCTGCCCAACGGCCGGACGATGTTCTGGTTCGATCCCGCCGACGGCCGCCTGGTCGCCTCGCGCGACGCCCAGGCCATGCCGCTGGGCCTGAGGATCGCCAACGCCGAGTACCCGATCCATGCCGCCAAGGTCGGCGGCGTCGTCATGCGGCTGGTGATGACCTTCTCGGGCCTCGTCCTGGCCCTGCTCGGCACCCTGGCGGTCTGGACCTTCTGGGCCAACCCCAAGACCCAGAAGCGCAAGCGGCCGGTCCGGAAAGCCGTGCAGGCGGCCTAGCTCTCCGTGTCATCCCGGCGAAAGCCGGGACCCAGTTGCGAGCTGTGAGTCCGCAGAAGCCGTCATGAAGCCGAGGCTGGACCTGGGTCCTGGCCTTCGCCGGGATGACGGATATGAGGTCCGAGCCTAGCCCCGCACCTCGCGGGTGGTCAGCTTGGCGACGATCACGCGGTTGGCGTCGATGCGGGCCTTGGCGGGGTTCATCACCTCCAGGTGCACATGGTCGGTGATGCCGGGATAGTGCGACTGCAGGCTGACCGCGCTGCCGATCCGCGTCCCCAGACGCACGGCCTGGCCGACGGTCACGGTCGGGTCGATGTAGAAGGCCCGCGCGACATAGCCGATGGCCGGGTTGGTGATCTCGACGAACTGCAGTCCGGCGTCGTCGCCATAGGCGTAGCCGATCTTGGTCACGTAGCCGGAGATCGGGGCCCGTACGGCCTGCCCCGCCGTCGCCGCATAGTCGACGCCCTCGTGCCGGCGGCCGCCGCCGTCGCGCCGGGCGCCGAACGCGCCGGAGCCGAAGTCGTCCAGGGTGCGCGGCGCGGCGCCGGTCGGGTTGGCGAAGTCGGCCGCGCCGTCGCCGTCCACATCCAGCCCCTGCCAGACCAGCACGGTCTCGAAGGTCCTGGGCTCAGGTTTGTGGCCCTCCACATGTTCGGCGACTCTCTTCGCCGCGGCCCGGGTCTGCGGCTGGGCGGCGACGGCCAGGCCGGCGAAGGACAGGGCGAACCCCATCGCGACGTAGCCGCGACGCACGATCAGGCTCCAGGGCATCCGGGGGGATGTCGGCATCTGTACTCTGGGTTTGTGGGGGTGGACGGACGAGCGGGGATAACCCTTTCGGGTCCAAATGGGGCCTCGACGCGGCGATGCGATGCGTCAGGCCGACGCACCTAACCATCGAACATTGTTCAATAAAAAAGACGGGCCAGGATCGGTCCGCGATCCTGGCCCGAGGTGTGTCGCCGTCCAGAAGGACGCCATGGGGAGACGGCGACCAGGGAGAGAACTCGGAAACTCAGAAGGGCTTGTCGTCCCCGCGGACGGTGACCCGCTCGACCGCCCGATAGTCCGGCCAGTAGTCCAGCACCGCGTAGTGCTGGGTTGCGCGGTTGTCCCAGAAGACGATGGCGTCGGGGCTCCAGCGGAAGCGGACCTGGTACTCCGGCGCCTTCACCCGGTCGACGAGGTAGGCGAGCAGGTCCCTGCCCTCCTCGTCGTCGAGGCCGAGGATCCGGGTCGTGAAGACGTGGTTCACGAACAGGTGCTTCTCGCCGGTCTCCGGATGGGTGCGAACCACCGGGTGGGCGCGGGGCGGATACTGCTCCGAGAGCTCTTTCCGCTTGGCCTCGTCCACGCGGTAGCCGAACGACTGCAGGATGTCGTGCTCGGCCTTCAGGCGACCGATCTTCTCCTTCACCTCGGCGGGCAGGTCGGCGTAGATCGCGGCGGTGTCCGCAAAGATCGTGTCCCCGCCCAGCGGCGGCAGGGTCCGCGCCCGCAGGATGCCGGCGAAGGACGGCTTCTCGCGGAAGGTGACGTCGGTGTGCCATTTGTTGGCCGGGCGGACGATCGGGAGGATGTCCTCGCGCAGCTTCAGCCCGTCGGCCGCCTCGATGTGCAGGATCTCCGGATGGCCGGGCACGGTGGCGGTGACCGGATGTCCCTCCAGGTCGCCGAAGTAGCGGCCGAAGCGGATATGGTCCTCGTGGCTGATGTCCTGGTCGCGGAAGAACAGCACCTTGTAGCGATTGAGGCCGCCGCGGATGGCCGCGACCACGCCGGGCGACAGCTCCTCGCGCAGGTCCAGGCCCTCGACCTCGGCGCCCAGGACGGGGCCGGCGGGGACGAAGGTCAGCCCCTCGACCACCTCGGTCTCGAAGCGATGACGATCGGTGATGGCGTTCATGGCGGGCCCTCCTCTATTCGGCCGCGATGCTGTGGGGGGCGACCTCGGGCTTGATCACCCGGCTGCGCTCGCCGGTGATCGACACCGGCGTGTCGCCGTCCAGGGTCACGCGGCGCATGACCCGCACCTGGTCGCCGTAGTCGTCGACCGCGTAATGCTGGGTGGCGCGGTTGTCCCAGATGGCCACGTCGCCCTGGCGCCAGCGCCATCGGACCGTGTTCTCGAGCTTGACGACCTGGTCCTGCAGGAGGTCGAACAGCCGCCGGCTGTCCTGGCTGGAGTAGCCGACGAAGGACTTCACGAAGTGGCCCAGAACCAGGGTCCGCTCGCCGGTCGCCGGATGGACGCGGACGACCGGATGCTCGGTCTCATAGACCGTCGAGGCGAACACCGTGCGGTGCCGCTCGATCGCCTCCTTCGACACCGTCCCGCGGGTGGCGGCGTAGTCGTAGGCGTTGGTGTGCAGGGCCCAGAGGCTGTCGGCCAGCGCCTTCAGCTCCGGCGGCAGGCGGTTGTAGGCCTCCGCCGTGTTGGCCCAGACGGTGTCGCCGCCGTACTCCGGCGAGGTCACCGCCCGCAGGATCGAGGCCTTGGGATAGGCGTCCACGAAGGTGACATCGGTGTGCCAGCTGTTGGCGCGGCCGCCGAGGCGGGAGTCGAGCTCGAGCAGGTACTTGCCGTTCTTCACCGGCACGGTCGGATGGGCGACCGGACTGCCCAGCCGTTCGGCGAAGGCCTCCTGGCTGTCGTCGTCCAGATGGCCCTGGTCGCGGAAGAAGATGACCTTGTGCGCGTGCAGGGCGTCGTAGATCGCCTGCACCGTGGCGTCGTCGAGGTCCGGTCCGAGCCGGACGCCGGCGATCTCGGCGCCCAGGCGGCCGCCGACACGGCGGATGTCGAGCTTGGCGGGGGCGATGGTCAGGGTTCCGTCGGCGCTCATGAGAAATCTCCTGTGAAGCTGGTGGGGACGGAGGATCATTCGGCGGGGGTGGCGAGCGGGCCCGCGAGCCCGTCGCGCTCGTCCAGCTGGCGGCGGATGTCGCCGTGGCGCTGTTCGTCGAGGGAGAAGCCGGCGATCAGCCAGGCCGAGGCGGCGTGGGCGAGCGCGGGGCCGAGGGCGAAGACCAGCTTCAGCCCCAGCAGGGCCTCGGCTCCATTGGTCGCGCCCGGCTTGAAGCCCAGCGCCCCGACCAGCGGCAGGGCCACGCCCACGGCCACGGCCGTGGCCGCCTTGCCGGTCAGGCTGAAGATGGAGAACAGCAGACCCGTGCGATCGACGCCGGTCTCCAGCCGCTGCTTGTCGGCGACGTCGGAGACCATGGCTCGCAGCATCAGGTTGCCCGACCCCTGGGCCAGGCCCTGGGCGATGGTCAGGCCGATCAGCAGCGGCAGCGCCTCGGGCGTCACCAACAGCAGGGCCAGGTTGACGCCGACCTGGACGATCTCGCCGGCGACGGCGGTGCGGTGCTTGCCCAGGCGATAGCCGATCTGCAGCCAGATCGGGCCGGCGAAGACGCCGAACACGAACTGCAGCAGGAACAGCCCCGCGGCCAGGTCCGGGCGGCCCATGTAGGCGGAGACGAAGAAGACAAAGAGCGAGCTGCGGATCAGCTGGCCCAGGGTGACCGCGAAATCCGAGGTCAGCACCTTGCGCAGCAGCGGATCGCGGGCGGCGACGGCCAGGTCGCGCTTCAGCGTCGAGGGGCCGGCCGGCGGGGTCGGCGCCGCCGGCTCCTTGACCAGCAGCAGGGTCGCGGCGATCGCCGGGACGAAGGTCACCAGGATGAAGCCGCCCATCACGGCGACTTTCAGCTCCTGGTTGGCGGCGACGCCGGCGCGGGCGGCGACCTGGTCCAGGATCGCCGGCAGGACCAGCACCAGCAGCAGGCCCGCCGCCGTGGTGACATGGAAGAAGGTCTGGACCCGGCTGCGCTCGTGATACTGCGCCGCCAGCTCCCCGGCCCAGGCCGAGACCGGGATCTGGATCATCGTCCAGCCGATGTAGAACACCGCCAGCCAGGCGGAGAGCCAGACCGCCCCCGGCCGGACCCCCAGCAGGCCGGGGGCGAAGATCGCGGCCGTGGCCAGGGCGAACAGCGGCGCGCCGGCGGCGATCCAGGGCTTGCGGCGGCCGAAACGGCTCCGCGTGCGGTCCGACCAGCCGCCGACGAGCGGATCGATGACCGCGTCGCCCAGCCGGCTGATCATGAAGATGGCGCCGACCAGCCCGAGCCCCAGACCCAGCTCCTGGGCGTAGTAGGGCGGCAGGTAGACGGCCAGCGGCAGACCCGCCCCCGCCAGCGGCACGGCCAATGAGGCGAAGACGGCCAGTCGCCAGGCGGCGGGACGGCTCGTGGCGGCTGTGGCGGAAGCGGTGGTCATCGCGCGCCCTCCCCTAGTACCGAGCGCGGAAGGTCACGCCGACCGTCCGCGGATCGCCGGGCGCGCCGTAGAGGGCGCCGGAGTTGCCGGTCTGGGCGCTGAGGTACTGGAAGTACTCCTCGTCCAGCAGGTTCTTGGACCAGACGAACAGCTCCCAGCCCTTGGCGGCGCGGAAGCCCGCGCGCAGGTTGACCAGGGTCAGGTCGCCGACCTCGGTGTAGGCCGACAGGCTGGCCGGGTTGCTGCGATAGCTGACCTCGCCGGCGAGGTAGCCCTCGCCCTCGATCCCGCCCAGCGACAGGGCCCGCTCGTAGTCGGCGCCCAGCGTGGCCGCCCATTTCGATACGCCCGGCAGGGCCTCGCCGCTGAGGTCGCAGGCGGCCGTGGCGCTGCCGATCTTCTCGATCGGGCAAGGACCGTTCCGGTAGGAGACGTACTCGGCGTCGGTGTAGGCGGCCGAGAGGTAGCCGCTGAAGCCGCCGATCCGGGCCAGTTGCGCGTCCAGCTCGACGCCCTGCGAGCGCACCTGCTCGACGTTGGCCAGGAACTGCTTGAGCGTGCCGCCGGCGCTGTCGACGATGTTGGCCTGGTAGTCATCGGTATCGGTCCGGAAGACCGCGACGTTGAAGGTCACCCGGCGGTCGAACAGCTGGCTCTTCAGGCCCAGCTCCCAGGCGGTGGTCTTCTCGGGCTCGATGACCGCGCTGTCCGGGATCGGATTGCCGGCCGCGTCCACGGGCAAACCGCCCAGGTTGATCCCGCCCGACTTGTAACCGCGCGCCCAGTTCACATAGACCAGCGCGTCCGGGGTCAGCTTGTAGGAGACGTTGATCTGGCCCGACAGGCTGCCGTCGGACAGCTCGGCGGTGTAGGCCTGCGGCCGGGCCAGCGCCAGCTTGTAGGCCAGCAGGGTCGGATTGGTCGTCGCCAGCCCGCCCGAGACCGTGGACCGGAACCGGGCGTCCTTGTCCTCATAGGTGTAGCGCAGCCCCGGCGTGATGCTCAGCTGATCGGTGGCGTGCCAGGTCAGCTGGCCGAAGGCGGCGTAGCTCTTGGTCGTCGACGCGGCGGTTCCGTCCGAGCGGTAGCCGTCGGTCAGGGCCCCGGGCAGCGCCGGGCTGAGCAGCCAATAGGTCGAGTTGCGCCCGAACACGCTGGTCAGCCGGGCGTCGATATCCTGCCAGTAGGCGTAAACGCCGGCGACATAGTCGATCGTGCGTTCGCCGTTGGACGCCACGCGCAGCTCCAGCGTGGCCTGCTCCTGCTCGTCGGCGTTTTCCGAACGCTCGATGATCGACAGGCGGGTGAAGTCTGCGTCGTTGGCCGGGTCCCAGTTCCAGAACCGCCAGCTGGCGATGCCGGTGACGGTGGCGCCGCCCAGGTCCCACTCGGCCGTGGCCGAGACCCCGCCCAGCTCCTGATTGGCCTGGGCCTTGTCGTTGATGTCGGTCCGGCGATCGAAGGGATTGCGGCTGGCGGGGCTGTACCCCAGGCCGGCGGCCAGGGCGGCGAACTGCGCGGCGGCCGGCTTCAGCGTCGGCGCGACGCCGGCGAAGACCAGCACGCAGCAGTCCGTGTCCTGCTTGTTGTAGTCGGCCGCCAGCCGCAGGTGGAACGCATCGCTCGGCTTCCACAGCAGTTGGCCGCGCAGGGCCAGGCTCTGCTGGTTGTTATAGTCCCGGCCGTTGACGACGTTGTGGACCAGGCCGTCGCGATAGGTCGTGGCGAACGAGACCCGCCCGGCCAGGGTCTCGCCCAGCGGCCCCGACAGCGAGCCCTTGGTCTGGAAGAAGCCCTTGTTCCCGGCGGTCAGCTCCAGCTGGGCCTCGGTCTCGAAGGTCGGCGCGCGGGTGATGATGTTCAGGGCGCCGGCGGTGGTGTTCTTGCCGAACAGCGTGCCCTGCGGCCCGCGGAGGATCTCGACCCGCTCGATGTCGGTCAGGTCGAATGTCGCGGCGGCCGGCCGGCTGTAATAGACGCCGTCGATGTAGAAGCCGACGCCGACCTCCAGGCCGTCGTTGGCCAGGCCGACGTTGTTGCCCAGGCCGCGGATGTTCACCGTGGTGTTGCGCGGGTTGAACGAGCCGAACTGCAGGCTCGGGGCCAGCTGGGTGATCTGCTGGACATTGTAGGCGCCGGCCGCCTCCAGCGCCTCGCCGCCGAAGACGGTCAGGGCGATCGGCACGTCCTGGGCGTTCTCCTCGCGGCGACGCGCGGTCACCACGACCTGATCGACCTCCGCGGCGTCGGCGAGCGCCGCTTCAGCGGCGACGTCGCTGGCCGCGCCGGTCGATGCGATCGTCTGAGCCCAGGACGGCGCCGCGCCGACCAGGGCGGCCGCGGCCGTCGAAAGAGTCAGGATTGTTTTTAGGTTTGCTACAGACACAGTCATCCCCGCGCCGCGCTCGGAGGGAGGCGGCAGACATTCGTTCTCGATGATGGAAAGGCCCGCCGCCTTATGATGCGGTCGGGCGGAACTTACGCCGGCGCTATCGCCGTCCGTCGGGCTGGCTACACATTCGACCTTGCTTCCTCTGCACTTCGTGACGTCGGGAGGTCGCGTGGGCCGGCCCGGCCCAAGCCGGCCCACGCTTCGCATCAACGGCGACGTGAAAGGGGAGGAACCCGCCGCCTGATCTAATGTCTACTGATGAAGTGGGGATTGAGTCTCGACAGAATTTCTGCGGTCGCTGTTCGCGCCGCTGGGAGGTCGAGAGGGAAAGGGGCGGCGCCTTCCATTCGCCGGAAGGCGCCGCCTAGGACCAGCCGCGGGACTGGGGGGGAGGGATCCCCGAGACCGGCCCTTGATGCGCCCCGTCCGGTTCAGCGCGGCGCAGGAAGACGATCGCCCCCCGCCGCGGCGGCAGTTGGGCCGGTTCGTTGCAATTCCGAGACGGAATGTTGCGACTTCAGGGCGATTGCGGCCGCGCGGAGGCGAAGGCCTTGCCGCCTCCCCGTCCCGCCCCTAGCGTTCGGCGTCGCGTAGGGTCGCGTTGTCTTGGGAGGGACGCCGTCATGAGCACTCGCTGGGTTTCACGCCGGGGGCTCGGCGCCCTGATGGGGGCGGGCGCGGTCGCCGCCGCCGGCGGCGCGCGGGCGGCGGACACGCCGGCGCCAACGCCCCGCCCCAAGGCCCCGAAGACCCCCTTCAGCACGACCGAGGCCTACGACGCCGCCAAGGTTCCCGCCTACAAGGGCCAGCACAAGGACGTCTACGCCTACATCGACGCCCACCAGGCCGAGCACCTGGAGAACCTGCGCCGCTGGGTGCGGCAGCGGTCGATCAGCGCCCAGAACGACGGCGTCCAGGAGATGGCCCGCCTGGTCGAGGCCGACCTGAAGGCGCTGGGCTTCCAGGAGACGGCGATCGTCCCCTCCTCCGGCCACCCGGGCGTCTGGGGCTATCTGGACCAGAAGGCCAAGAAGACCCTGGTCGTCTACATGATGTACGACGTCCAGCCGATCGAGCCGACGGGCTGGAGCGTCGACGCCTTCGCCGGGGAGCTGGTCGACGATCCGAAGCTCGGCCAGGTGCTGATGGCCCGCGGCGCGACCAACCAGAAGGGGCCCGAGCGCGCCTTCCTCAACGCCGTGGCCTCGATTCTGGCGGTGAAGAAGAAACTGCCGGTCAACCTGATGATCCTGGCCGAGGGCGAGGAGGAGCTGGGCTCGCCCCACTATCCGGAACTCATCGCCAAGTACGAGAGCCGCCTGAAGACCGCCGACGGCGTGTTCTTTCCGATGAACAGCCAGACCCCCGCCGGCCAGGTGACCATGCCGATGGGCGTGAAGGGCATCTGGTACATCGAACTGGAGACCCGCGGCGGCCCGCAGGGCGGCCCCAAGGAGGCCGAGGTCCACGGCTCCCACAAGTCGATCCTCGACAGCCCGGTCTGGCGCCTGGCCCACGCCCTGGCCAGCCTCACGACGCCGGACGGCAACACCTGCCTCGTGCCCGGCTTCTACGATCCGATCCGGCCGCCCAACCTGGAGGAGCAGAGGCTGGCCAACGGCGTCCTGCCGCAGTGGCTGGCCGACGAGGCGGCGCGCAAGGACGCGCTGAAGGTCGACCGCTGGATGGGCGGCATGACCGCCGAGGAGACCCTCTACGAGAACCTGTTCAACCCCAGCTTCAACATCGACGGCCTGGCCAGCGGCTACACCGGCGTCGGCGCCAAGACCATCCTGCCGCACAAGGCCGTGGCCAAGGTCGACGTGCGGATGGTGCCCAACCAGACCCCGGCTCAGCTGATGAAGCAGTTCCGATCCTACCTAGACGCCCAGGGCTTCGCCGATGTGAAGATCACTCAGCTCAGCGGCTATCCGGCGGCCCAGACCACGGTCGAGGCGCCGCTGGTCAAGGCGGCGATCGGGACCTTCAACAAGTACGGCGTCACCCCGACCGTCCTGCCGCGGCTGGCCGGCAGCGCGCCCTACTACGTCTTCACCGACACCCTGAAACTGCCGCTGGTCACCGCCGGCCTGGGCCACGGCTCGCGCCAGCACGCGCCGGACGAGTACATGGTGATCAGGCCCAAACCCGGCTCGAAGGTCGCCGGCCTGGCCGAGGCGGAGAAGTTCTACGTCGACCTGCTATACGCCCTGGCGGAGGCGTAGAACGAAGGCGTAGATCCATCACGCCGCGTGTCCCCGCGCAGGCGGGGACGATCGGATCAGCCCTCCTTCAGCGGCGGACGCCCAACGCCCTGGGCCGCGCCGGCGTCGCGCTGCTTCGCCTTGGCCCGCTGGAAGCCGTCGCGGGCCGACATCCGCTCCCAGTAGGCGCGGACCCGCGGCGGCCACTCGTCGGACAGGCCCAGGCTGCGCGACAGCAGCAGGGCGTAGGTCACCGAGATGTCCGCGCCGGTGAACCGGTCGGCGGCGTAGACCTCGCCCGCCTCCAGCACGGCCTCCAGCCCGGCGAGGCGGGCCAGGAACCACTTGGCGTAGTCGGCGGCGACCTGCGGCTGCCGACGCTCCTCCGGCTCCAGGTGCGCGTAGCGAAACACCAGGGTCTGCGGGAAGGTCAGCGTGGCTTCGCCGAAATAGAGGCCGTTGAGATAGGCGCCGTAACCGGGCTCGTCGGGCCGGACGGAGAGCCGCCCGTCGCCATGGCGGTTCGACAGGTACTCGATCATCGCCGAGGACTCGGTCATCCGCGTCTCGCCGTCGACCAGCAGCGGGATGGTGCCGAGCGGATTCTCCTCCAGATACTCCCGCGCCAGGAACCGCGGCGGGAACGGCAGCATCTTCAGCTCGTAGTCGAGTCCCAGCTCCTCGAGCGCCCAGAGGGGACGGAAGGAGCGCGCGTCCGCGCAGTGCCACAGCGTGATCATGGGCGGATGTATCGCGGGCGCCGTCGCGGAAGCAAAGGGCGGAAAACGAAAGCCCCCGGCCTGGAACAGACCGGGGGCTCACGCGCAGATCGCGAAATCTGCTTCACAGGGGCCGCGACCTCCCTCCGACAGTCGGACGCGGTTGACCGCCCAATGCCGGTTTTGCGGCGCCGCGTCATCCCGAGAAATCGCCCGAACCCCACGGAAACCAGCCACTTTGCTTCGAATTGCCCCGGAATGATGCTGCGGCGCCACAGGCTTGGGCAGAGACCGGTCGGGCGGATTTCCCCTGTCCCTACAGGATCTTCGCCGCCTCCTGCGCCCTGCCGCGCCACCCCGCCGGCGACGTGATGACTGTCGCTTTCCGGACGGTTCTCTGGCAGGAGGCCCGCCACTACCGCCGTCGTTCCGCCTAGAGTCGCCGTCGCTGTGTCCACCCCTCCCGCCAAGACTGCCCGCCGCGCGGATCTCGACTGGATCCGGGTCGGCGCGTTCGGCCTGCTGATCCTGTTCCACGTGGCGCTGGTCTATGCCCCCTGGGACTGGCACGTGCACAGCCGGCACACCTTCGCCTGGCTGGCCGAGGCGATCCTCGCCACCGGCCCCTGGCGGCTGACCCTGCTGTTCCTGGTCTCCGGCGCGGCGCTGCGCTTCATGGCCCGCCGGCTGACGCCCGGCGCCATGGCCAAGGCGCGGATGGAGCGGCTGCTGCCGCCGCTGCTGTTCGGCATCCTGTTCCTGGTGCCGCCCCAGGCCTGGCTGGAATCCGTCGACAAGGGCACCTGGGACCAGGGCCTGCTCGCCTGGTGGCTGCACCAGTTCAGCCCCGCCGAGATCCTGCGCGGCATCCCGGTGAACCACATCTGGTTCGTGCTTTACATCACCGTCTACACCTTCGCGGCGGCGGCGCTGATGTGTTTCCCCCGGGCGCTGGCCTGGTTCGAGGCCCTGATCGGCGGGCGGCTGCACGGCTGGAAGCTGATCTTCCTGCCGATCGTCTACCTGGCCCTCGCCCGCATCCTGCTGTTCCCCTGGTTCGGCCTGACCAACCACCTGCCGGTCGACTGGTACAACCACGCCATCTCGCTGGGCGCCTTCCTGTTCGGCTTCGCCATCGCCCTGAAGGACGAGGTCTGGGCCGACTTCGAGCGCTGGCGCGTCCCGGCCCTGATCATGGCGCTGGTCTCGCTGGCGCTGCTGATGTGGATGACCGCCCACCCCGGCGGCCGGGCCTTCTGGGCGATTCCCAAATACGTGGTCTACGCCGTCAACCAATGGACCGCGATCGCGGCCATCCTGGGCTACGGCAGCCGCTACCTGCGCAACACCGACGGCCCGGCCCTGCGCTATGTCACCGACGCGGTCTTCCCCTGCTACCTGGCCCACCAGACCATCCTGGTGATCGCCATCTTCGTGCTGAAGGGCCTGAACCAGCCGGCCTGGATCGAGGCGCCGTGGCTGGTCGGGATCACCCTGGGCGGCAGTCTGCTGACCTACGAGATCGTCCGCCGCCTGGGACCGATCCGGCCGCTGTGGGGCCTGCGCCGCCATCCCGCGAACCGGCCGCCGGCCCCGAAGTCGGACGCGTCGAGCGAACCGGCGCGCGTGGCATGACCCGCTTCCGCCGCCGACGCTGGATGCTGTGGATCGGCATGGCGGCGCCGGTGCTGGCCTGCGTCACCTTCGTCTCGGCGGCCCTGACCTTCCCCACCCTCAACCACGCCACCCAGTACATCAGCGAACTGGGCAGCGCCGCGGCCCCCATGCCGCAGCTGTTCAACGCGGGGATCCTGCTGTCGGGCGTGGCGGCGGCCTTCGCCGGCGCGGGTTTCGCCCTGACCCTGCTGGCGCTCGGCGGAGGCCGGGTCGCGGCCGGGGTGATCTTCGCCGCCTTCCTGCTCGGCGCGGCCGGCCTGATCCTGTCCACCGTCTGGCTCTACCCCGACCCGATGCACGCCATCATCAACCTGGGCCTGGGCATCCAGCTGGCGCCGATCTTCCTCATCTGGGGCCTGGCGCGGGTCCGGGGCTTCGGCCGCCTCAAGGTCTTCCTGGCCGTGGTGTTCGTGGCCATGCTCATCCTGACCGCGATCACCAACTACCACTTCATCCCGCTGTTCCCCGGCGTGGTGAACGCCGACAACGTCGGCCTGTGGGAGCGGGTCTACGCCTTCGTGCTGATCGGCTGGGTCGGCGTCGCCGCCTTCGTGCTCGAGCGGCGGCTGATCGCGGTCGCCGCCGGAGAGGGCGGATCGTCGCCGCCGACTCGCCCGGCGTGAACAACCGGCGTTCACGGGCGCGAAATCGACCGTGATCTGCCCGTTAGAGCCGCGATCACGGAACGATCACGGTTCAAATCGTGGCAGAAGTGCGATAAATCGCGCTTTCCACAAAGGAATTTGCGATCAGGGCTTGCGCGAGTGCGCCGCAGCATAACATAACTGTGATCACGTCGCCCCAGTCTCGCAGACCTGCGTGAGATCACGGCGCTTCACGAAAAACGGCGGCCTTCATGGACGGCACGAGCAACCTCGCGATCCAGTACGTCGACGACTACACGCCGTCGTACGCGCCGCCGAGCGCGCCTGAGCGCGAACACCTGCCCGCGCCCGCGCCGCTGGCCATGCCCAAGCAGTCGCTCGGCCCGGACGGCAAGATGTCCGAACGCACGCCCGAAGCGTCGCCGGCCGACATCGCGCGCCGCCGCCTGATCCTGTTCACCGCCACCTTCGCCCTGGCCGCCCTGGCCAGCTGGGTTCCGTTCCGCCTCTACGCCGACGACGGCTTCCTGCCGCTCGAGATCGTCGGCCTGGCCCTGTTCGAAGTCCTGATCCTGGCCATCTCCTGCTGGTTCTGCAGCGCCGTGGCCGGCCTGACCGTGCTGATCCGGCGCGGCGGCAAGGACGAGCTGAACTTCGCGGCGACGCCGCCGCGCCCGACCGTGCGCACCGCCCTGCTCATGCCGCTGTACAACGAGGACGCCCAGGCGTCCTTCGGCCGGCTGGCGCAGATCGAGGCCTCGCTGTCGCGCCTGGGCGTGACCCAGCACTTCGACCTGTTCGTGCTCAGCGACACCACCGACGAGCGCGTGGCCACGGCCGAGTGGAACGCCTTCCAGGCCTTCCGCCCGCAGTCGAACTGCCGCGTCTACTACCGCCGCCGGCGCGAGAACACCGAGCGCAAGGTCGGCAACCTGTCGGAATGGATCCGCCGCTTCGGCGCCGCCTACAGCCACATGATCGTCCTCGACGCCGACAGCACCATGTCGGGCGAGACCATCCTGCACATGGTCGACGCGATGGAGCGTCACCCGACCATCGGCTTGATCCAGACCACCCCGACCATCGTCAAGGCCCAGACCCTGTTCGGCCGCGCCTCGCAGTTCGGCGTGCGCCTCTATGGCCGCGTCGCCTCGGCGGGCCTGGCTTGGTGGTCGGGCTCGGAAGGCAGCTACTGGGGCCACAACGCCATCGTGCGCGTGCGCGCCTTCGCCGACTCCTGCGGCCTGCCGAGCCTGCCGGGCCGCAAGCCCTTCGGCGGCCACATCATGAGCCACGACGTGGTCGAGGCCGGCCTCCTGCGCCGCGCCGGCTGGGGCGTTCATGTGACCCCGACCCTGGGCGGCAGCCACGAAGAGACCCCGCCCTCGATCCTCGAGTTCATGAAGCGCGAGCGGCGCTGGTGCCAGGGCAACCTGCAGCACATCGCCCTGATCGGCGCGCCGGGCCTGCACTGGATGAGCCGCTTCCAGATGGCCGTCGGCCTGATGGCCTACCTGGCCTCGCCGCTGTGGCTGGCCTCGCTGGTCGTCGGCCTGATGATCCAGGTCGGCAACAAGCCGGACTGGGGGACCTGGTGGTACTTCCTGGTGCCCGAGTACAACCCGCTGATGTGGGCCACCGTACTGACCGTCGGCATGCTGCTGGGCCCCAAGCTGATGGGCTTCGGCCTGGCCTTCTTCCGCCCGGAAGAGCGCCGCGCCTTCGGCGGCGGCAAGGCCATGCTCAAGAGCATGGCCACCGAGATGGCGCTGTCGGCCCTGACCGCCCCGATCTACATGATCGGCAACACCCGGGCGGTGTTCCAGATCCTGCTCGGCAAGGACGCCGGCTGGGCGGCCCAGAACCGCGACGCCGACGGCCTGAGCCGCGAGGACGCCAAGACGAACTTCCGCAACGAGTTCTTCGCCGGCCTGTTCTTCACCGTCGCCCTGCTGCCGCGTCCCGACCTGCTGCTGTGGGTCTGGCCGATCGTCGTGCCGCTGCTGTTCGCGCCGCAGATCGCCGCCTGGACCTCGCAGCGCGAAGCCGGCCTCAAGGCGCGCGCCGCCGGCCTGCTGGCCACGCCCGAGGAACTGGCCGAGCAGCCGGAAGCCCCGGTCGGCGGCGAAGTGGTCGCCCTGCCCTCGCGCGCCGCCCGTCAGGCGCTGTTCGAAGCGGCGTAAGGTCGGCGACCACCGGCCAGTAACGCCAGTCGCTCTCCCCTTGGGAGAGCTGTCGCGGCGAAGCCGTGACTGAGTGGGAAGAACCGAGGCCGAACGGCTTCCCTCCGCGCTTCCCACTCCGCCCCCGCTCCGCCCTACGGGCTTCGCAGGGCCACCTCTCCCAAGGAGAGAGGGACGGGTAGCGCGGAGGCCTGATCTCCCAGAGTGGTCTTTCATAAGACCCGGTGAGGGTGGAGAGCGGACGCTCTGTGTGCTTGCCTGACTCAGCCTGAATGAGGAGTTGGTCTTGAGACTAGAGGTGGAGCGCAGATCACCGGTGGAGCAGCCGACCGAGAAGCAGGTTCGGTCTGCAATCCTGAAGCTCCGGAGCTATGGACCCCATTCTTATGCGTCACTAACCGACGAGCACGGCTCATATCTTCAGGTGGCAGGCGGCGGAGTAACTTGCCTTCTAGAGCGACACGACGCTTCCACCGGAAAGCATTTTAGAGCTTTTCACGGCAAGCCGAGTTCGGTCTTCGCTGACGGTACTGCGTTGGTCTTCAGCGGCGGGGCAGTCCGACTCCGCTCCGACGAGTGGTTTTCCTCCGCTGTGGTGGCGGAAGCATTCTCCGCTTTCACTTGCGGCTCTCCCCTACCTGAAGGGATCAGTTGGCGTGACGTCACAGAGTCGCTTGACGCGAAAGCCCGCTAAGGGTCGAAGGCGGACTCCCACTTCCGACGCCGTGACCGGGACCTCAAGGCCGACGACGGCCAGGGCGGTCGCTGACACGAGCATCGAAGCCGCAACGAATAAGGCCCGCGAGCGTCTCGCGGGCCTTTCTCTTGTCCAATGCTTAGAGCGTCGGCGCCTATTCGGCCGCCACCGCCGCCTGGCCGCTGAGGCGCTGGGTCAGCGCCTCGTGCTGGCTCCACAGGGCCTTGGGCAGGCGATCGCCGAACTTGCCGTAGAAGGCCGGGATCAGCGAGGCTTCCTCGGTCCAGACGTCGCGGTCGACGGTCAGGAGCAGATCCAGCTGAGCCTCCTTCAGGTCCAGGCCCGAGACGTCCAGGGCGCCGGCGGCCGGCAGGCGGCCGATGGCGGTGTCGACGGCGTCGGCCTCGCCTTCCAGGCGTTCGAAGATCCACTTCAGGACACGGGCGTTCTCGCCGTAGCCCGGCCAGACGAACTTGCCGGCCTCGTCCTTGCGGAACCAGTTGACCATGAAGATCTTCGGCAGCTTGTCCGCATCCGCCTTGGCGCCGACCTCCAGCCAGTGGTTGAAGTAGTCGCCCATGTTGTAGCCGCAGAAGGGCAGCATCGCGAACGGGTCGCGGCGCAGTTCGCCGACCTTGTTCTCGGCCGCGGCGGTGCCTTCCGAGGCGACCGTCGAGCCCATGAACACGCCGTGAGCCCAGTCGAAGGCCTCGGTGACCAGCGGCACGGCGCTGGCGCGACGGCCGCCGAACAGGATGGCGCTGATCGGCACGCCGGCCGGGTCGTTCCACTCGCCGGCGATGACCGGGCATTGGGCCGCGGCGACCGTGAAGCGCGCGTTCGGATGGGCGGCGGGCTCGGCGCTCTCCGGCGTCCAGGCGTTGCCGCGCCAGTCGGTCAGCTTGGCCGGCTTGTCGTCGGTCAGGCCTTCCCACCAGACGTCGCCGTCCTCGGTCAGCGCCACGTTGGTGAAGACGGTGTCGTGGTTCAGCGCCTCGACCGCGTTCTTGTTGGTGGCCATGCCGGTGCCCGGCGCCACGCCGAAGAAGCCCGCTTCCGGGTTGATCGCGTACAGGCGGCCGTCGTCGCCGAAGCGCATCCAGCAGATGTCGTCGCCGACGGTCTCGGCCTTCCAGCCGTCGATGGTCGGCTGCAGCATGGCCAGGTTGGTCTTGCCGCAGGCGCTCGGGAAGGCGGCCGCGACGTAGCGGACCGCGCCCTTCGGCGAGGTCAGCTTTAGGATCAGCATGTGTTCGGCGAACCAGCCCTCGTCGCGGGCCATGACCGAGGCGATGCGCAGGGCGTAGCACTTCTTGCCGAGCAGGGCGTTGCCGCCGTAGCCCGAGCCGTACGACCAGATCTCGCGGGTTTCGGGATAGTGGACGATCCACTTGTCGTCGTTGCAGGGCCAGGGCACGTCGGCCTGGCCCTCGGCCAGCGGCGCGCCCAGGGTGTGCACGGCCGGAACGAAGAACCCGTGCTCGCCCAGCATGTCCAGCGCGCCCTTGCCCATGCGGGTCATCACCCGCATCGAGATGGCGACGTAGGCGCTGTCGGTGATCTCCACGCCCAGGGCGCTGATCGGCGAGTTGAGCGGACCCATGCAGAACGGCACGACATACATCGTGCGGCCGCGCATGCAGCCGTCGAACAGGCCGGCCAGGCGCTCGCGCATCTCGACCGGGTCGGACCAGTTGTTGGTCGGGCCGGCGTCGATCTCATTCTCGGAACAGATGAAGGTGCGGCTCTCGACCCGGGCGACGTCGCGCGGGTCGGAGGCGGCGTAAAAGCTGTTGGGACGCTTGGCCGGGTTCAGGCGCTTGAGGGTGCCCGCCTCGACCAGCCGGGTCGTCAGGGCGTCCCACTCCGCGTCGGAGCCGTCGCACCAGTGGACGCGATCGGGCTTGGTCAGCGCGGCGATCTCTTTCACCCAGGCGATAAGGCCGGCGTGTTTGGTCGGAGCCTGGTCGAGGCCCAGAATCGTGGTTTCGCCCATGACTGGACGCCCTCCTATAAAATGGGCGTCTTCGATCCGTCCGTCTTCGCGGCTCTAGGTCGACGCCTTGCGCGGGGTCCTGCCTAGCCGAGCGCGCAGGTTCGGGGCAAGTCTTAACGGCGCCCCGACGCTCTCCGGACGCTGACGTTCTGTTACAGAACCTTAGTTGAAAGCCCCGCTTCTCAAGCTCCTGCGCCCGATCGACGGCCGCGAAGAAGTGTTGCGCTTCGCCGCCGAGTTGTTAACCCTTTCGCTGGGGAAACCGAACGTGCGGGGGCGCGATGCGGGGGCGGACATTGCTGGGCGTAGCCGTCCTGGGCGGCGCCTGCCTATTCTCGGCGACCGGCTGGGGCGACGATGTGGACGGCGTGCCGTCGACGGCCTTCCTGGCCGGCGCGCCCACGCACGACGATCCCGACGCCTTGGTCCACACCGGCCGCTGGGCCGAGAATCTCGAAACGCCGCCGCTCGCGGGCGGGCCGCCGATATCGCCGCCGATCGAGACCCTCGCCGCGGCGACGCCTTCGCCCCAACCATCCATCGAACGCCGCGCCCTGGCGTCGACGCCGCCGGGCGACCTCCGCCGCGCCGCGTTCCAACCGACACGCCCGGCGCCGACCGCCCGCCTGGAGATGCGCACGGACGCCGAGGCGATCCCCGCCCTGCCCCTGGCCGCGCCCCCTGCGGAGCGCGGCTTCGACGCCCGCCGGCTGTTGCTGCGCATCGGCCCGCCGCCACAGGACCGGGGCAAGGGGCGCTGGTTCGTCTTCGCCGCCGGCTCCGGCGAGGCGTTCGGCCTCAACCTGATCCGTGATCCGATCCAGGGCTGGCGTCGTGGCGGCTGGTCGGTGGAGCGGC
This sequence comes from Caulobacter mirabilis, assembly GCF_002749615.1. Lineage (GTDB taxonomy): Bacteria > Pseudomonadota > Alphaproteobacteria > Caulobacterales > Caulobacteraceae > Caulobacter > Caulobacter mirabilis. Next base: position 1,614,391 of record NZ_CP024201.1, on the reverse strand, counting down.
TGGCCGAGTACGGCAAGGCCCAGGTCGGCCTCGGCTGGCGACAGGGCGACCGGCAGGTGGCGCTGAGCGTCGCGCGGCGGGAGACCGGCGCCTATGGGATCTCGCGCGAGGACACCGTCGTCGGGGTGAACTTCACCATCAGCGGCCAGCCGCCGCAGAAGGTCCGGTTTGAACAGAGGCTGCCTCGGCGCTAACAGGGGAGCGTGTCCGAGGAACCGACAGAGCGGCCGGCGCCCGTCGCCGAGCCGAGCGAGGCTGCGCCGCCGCCCGCCCAGACCGTTCCCCGCATCGCCTATCTCGCCGTCGCCAGCGCCCTGTTCATGGAGTTCATCGACTCCACGGCCCTGTCGACCGCCCTGCCGACCCTGGCCAAGGCCTTCGACGCCGACCCGGTCCATCTGAAGCTGGCCCTGACCTCCTACATCCTGGCGCTGGCCATCTTCATCCCGATCAGCGGCTGGGCGGCCGAGCGGTTCGAGCCGCGGCGCGTGTTCCTGACCGCCATGGGCGTCTTCCTGCTCGGCTCGGCCCTGTGCGGCTTCTCCAGCAATCTCGGCGAACTGGTCGGGGCGCGGATCGTCCAGGGGATCGGCGGGGCGATGATGACCCCCGTAGCGCGGCTGATCGTGGTCGGCTCGGCCCCGCGCGAGGACCTGATCCGGGCCATGGGCTGGTTCACCATGCCGGCGCTGGTCGGGCCCCTGGTCGGACCGCCGCTGGCCGGGTTCGTGCTGTCGGTCGCCGACTGGCCGTGGATCTTCTTCATCAACCTGCCGATCGGGCTGCTGGGCATGATCGCGGTGATCCGGCTGGTGCCGCGCATTCCCGCCGTCGATCCCGGCCCGTTCGACATCGGCGGCTTCCTGCTGTCGGCGGCGGCGATCACCGGCATCGTGGTTGTCGCCGAGACCGCCGGATTGAGCCTGCTGCCGCTTCCGCTCGCCGCCGGCGTCGTCCTGGCCGCCCTGGCCTGCGGCTGGGCCTATGTGCGCCTCGCCCGCCGAACGCCGCGGCCGATCCTGAACCTCGACCTGCTGCGCTATCCCACCTTCCGGGCCAGCCTGCTGGGCGGGACCCTGGTCCGGCTGGGCATCGGGGCCAGCCCGTTCCTGATGCCGCTGCTGCTGCAGGTCGGGCTGGGCTGGTCTCCGCTGCAGGCGGGGTGGGTGACCCTGGCCGGCGGGCTGGGCGTCTTCGTCGCCCGCCCGTTCGCCGCGCCGCTGCTCAAGCGCTGGGGCTTTCGGCTGGTGCTGTTGCTGTTCGTAACCCTGACCGCGCTGCTCACGGCCGCGCCGGGCTTCTTCAACGCCGACACGCCGGTGTGGCTGATCATGGCTCTGCTGGCCGGGGCCGGCTTCGCCCGCTCGAGCCAGTTCATCGCCGCCAACACCATCGCCTACGCCGACGTGCCCCAGGACCAGATCGCCCAGGCCTCGACCCTGTCGGCGGTGACCCAACAGATCGGCCTGGCCATGGGGGTCAGCTTCGGCGGGCTGATGCTGCATCTGGCCCGAGGCTCGGGCGGTCAGCTGACGGCCGACCGCTTCACCCTGCCCTACATCGCCGTGGGCGCGACGACCTTGCTGGCGGTCCTGGTCTACTGGCGGCTGGACAAGGACGCCGGCGCGGCGATCAGCGGCAGCAAGCGCGCCTGACGCGGGGACATGCTCCCGGAGGGTGCGTGTCCCCGTAATCTCGCAGATCGGGGACACGCACCGGCTGCGCCGGAGCATGTCCCCTCGGGGCCTAGGCCGCGGCCTTCACGCGGGTGGCGTCGGCGATGCGGGCCTTGGCCATCTCGTCGGCGACCTCGTGGGTCGGGCGCTTCTCGGCGGCCGAGCGGTCGAGGACCTCGGCCAGGGTCAGGGCGAGGCGGTCGAGCTTGGCGTTCACCCAGTCGGCGTCGAAGGCGGTTCCGTTCTCGATGCCGATGATCTCGGCCGCGACGTTGATGATGCCGCCGCCGTTGATCACATAGTCGGGGGCGTAGAGCAGGCCCTTGTCGAACAGCAGGCGGCCGACTTCCGGCGTGGCCAGCTGGTTGTTGGCGGCGCCGGCGATGACGCGGCCCTTCAGGCGCGACAGGCTCTGCAGGTTGACCGCACCGCCCAGGGCGCAGGGGGCGAAGACCTCGGCCTCGACGTCGAAGATGGCGTCCGGGGCGACGATCTGGGCCCCGGTCTTGGCGGCCACGGCGGCCAGGGCCTGTTCGTTGACGTCGGTGATCACCAGCTTGGCGCCGGCGGCGTGCAGCTTCTCGGCCAGGTAGGCGCCGACATGGCCGACGCCCTGGATGGCGACGGTGACGCCGGTCAGGTCGCGGTCGTAGGCGCGCTCGACGCACAGGCGGACGCCGCGGAACACGCCCTCGGCGGTCACCGGGCTCGGATCGCCAGAGGCGGCCGGGTGGCCTTCCAGGCCGGCGACGTACTTGGTGACGCGGCTGGCGTGGGCCAGGTCGCCCGGCGAGACGCCGACGTCCTCGGCCGTCCAGTACTGGCCGCCAAGGCCGTCGACCGCGCGGCCGAAGGCTTCGAACAGGGCCGGCGTCTTGTCGGTGCGCGAATTGCCGATGATCACCGACTTGCCGCCGCCGAGCGGCAGATCGGCCATGGCGTTCTTGTAGGACATCCCCTGCGACAGCCGCAGGGCGTCGGTCAGGGCCTGTTCGGCGCTGGCGTAGGGCCACATGCGGCAGCCGCCGGCGGCCGGGCCGCGGGCGGTCGAGTGAACGGCGATAATGGTCTTCAGGCCGGACTTTTCGTCGAAGACGGCGTGTACGCCTTCGTGGTTCGCGAAGTCGGGAGAATCGAACAGGGTCATGCCGTGAACTTTGCCGTTTAGGGGAAGGAACGTGCGCGGCGGGATGTACGCCCGCGCGCGCCGTCGAACAAGCCTCAAACCGCGGGTCTGCGTCGCGCCGCCGGCGCGGTCGGGATGGTCGGGGGATCGGAGGGGAAGGCCGCGGCCGGATCCAGGATCCAGCTCTGGAGGTCGCCGATCACCCGGTCGCGTTGCTTGTCGCGGCTGAGCAGGTGCCAGCCGTCGGCGTAGTAGGCCGAGCGATCGGAGGGCTTCAGCCGGCGCGCGGACTCGAAGGTCGGCTCCTGGGGGATGATCTCGTCGCGCGCGCCGTAGAAATAGGCCGTCGGAACGGCCAGTCGCCCCACCCCCGCCCAGGCCATCTCCATCAGGTCGACCAGGCCGTAAAGGGTGTCGTTGCGCGCGCCCCAGATCATCAGCCGGTCGCGGCCCATGGCGATCAGCTCGTCATAGTTGTCGGTCGGCTGGACGCGGTCGGTGATCCAGCGCGGCGGCTTGAGCACCGTACTGCCGGCGACATGGGCGGTGAACCAGAGGGCGGTCTTGTAGGGCAGCGGCTGGCTGGACCAGCCCCAGACCGCCGGCGCCATCAGGGCCAGGCGATGGGCGTCCGGCGGACGCTGCGAGGCGAAGGCGACGATCGCCGCCGCCCCGCCCATGCTCTCGCCGATCACCGTCACCGGCAGGTCCGGGTGCAGCCTGCGGACCACGTCGACGCAGATGCGCAGGTCCTCGGTCATCAGGGCCTCGCCGCCCCAGACCCCGCGCTGAGGCGAGCGGCCGAAGCCGCGCTGATCGAAGGCGTAGGTGGTGACCCCGGCCCGCGCCCAGACCGGCGCCGCGAAATGGAAGGCGTTGGCGTAGTCGTTCATGCCGTGCAGCGCGACGACGACGGCCTTCGCCTGGCCCTCGGCCTTCCAGGTCGTCAGGCCGAGATGGGCGCCGTCGAAGCTGACGAAGACGTCGTCCTCGAACCTGGGCCCCCTGAACTCAGGTCCCGGCAGGCCGGCCAGCTGGACGGTGGGGGCGCAGGCCGACAGCCCGGCCGCGCCGGCGGAGATGAGGAGCGCGCGGCGGTTCATGCCGCCACCATGCCCGCGACCCTGTGGCGGAGGAAAGGCGCCGCCTCGTCCTCGAACCAAGGATTCCGCTTCAACCAGCCGGTGTTGCGCCAGGACGGGTGCGGCAGGACCAGGACGCCCTCATCCAGATACTCCCGCCAGGCTCTTACGGTTTCGGTCATGGTCGCCTTCATCCGCCGGCCCAGCGCCCAGGCCTGGGCGTAACCCCCGACCAGCAGGGTCAGTTCAACCGCTTTCAGCTCCGCCAGCAGCGGCGCCCGCCAGAGCTCGGCGCAGCGGCGCGGCGGCGGATAGTCGCCGCCCTTGGGGTCCGTGCCCGGGAAGCAAAAGGCCATGGCCGCCACCCCGATCGCCGGGTGGCCGTAGAAGGTCGCCCGGTCGACGCCCATCCAGTCGCGCAGGCGGTCGCCCGAGGCGTCATCGAACGGCAGGCCGCTCTCGTGCACCCGCCGCCCCGGCGCCTGGCCGGCGATCAGCAGCCGCGTCCCCGCCGCGACCCGCACCACGGGCCGCGGCGCATGAGGAAAATCCCCGGCGCAGGCCCGGCAGGCGCGAATGTCGGCGAGGACGGCGTCGAGGCTCATCGGCGGGATACACCCCCGCTCCGCCATCCTCGCGCTCGTCGCGAGGACCCATGCGTGGCGCGAAACAAGAAGAAGCGCTGAGACGCCGCGCCGTTCCTGGACGGTCCGTGTTCATGGGTCGCCGGAACAGGTCCGACGATGACGGATAGAGGTTGCAACTCTACCGGTTCAGCAGCCGCGTCTCGCCCTCGACCATGCGGGCGAAGGACGGGCGGTCGAGCACGGCGTCGGCCCAGGCCTTGGTCTTCGGCCATTTCGACAGGTCGAAGTTCAGGTGGCGCAGATTGGCGAAGGGGCTGGCCACCGCCAGGTCCGCCAGGGTCAGGCCGTCGCCGACCAGATGGCCGCCCGGCGCCGGAACCACGCGCTCGAGGTAGTCGAGGATCGGCGGCATTTCCTTCCGCTCGGCGGCGTCGGCCACCCCCGCATCGCCCTCCCGCCCCATGAACATCGGCACGACGATGCGGTTGAAGAACATCTTGCCGGCGGCCCCGACCAGAATGGTGTCGGCGAACTCCTCGAACCAGACGGTGCGGGCGCGGGCCTTGGCCTCGGCCGGGATCAGCGCCGGCTCCGGCTTGATCGCCTCGAAATAGGCGATGATGGCGCTGGAGTCCGAGATGCAGAAGTCGCCGTCCCGGAACCCCGGAATCTTGCCGAACGGACTGCACTCCTGGAAGTCGGGATCGGGAACGCCCGGCCGCGGCACGCGGTGCTCGACCTCGATTCCCTTCTCGGCGGCGGCCGCCAGGGTTTTGCGAACGAACGGGGAGAGCGTGGCGCCGTAGACGATCATGAGTCCGTTTCCTTTGAGGACCAACCTACGGCAGCTTTAGCCGATACACGCCCTTGAAGCTATCGGGATCGGCGGGCTTGCCGTGGCGGGTGATCACCAGCTTGCCCTGGCGCGCCAGGCCGACGGCGGTGGCCCGCACCTGGGGCAGGATCCGCTGCCAGCGCTCGGGCTGCAGCTGCTTGGCGACCTCGGCGGGATCGATGCTCTTGCCGGCCGGCGTCTTGGCCAGCAGGTCGAGGATGGCGTCTTCGATGGGCGAGGTGGTCAACGGGCGTACTCCACGGGAATCCCGAATTCATGCTCCGACCAGCGGCGCTCGGTGGTCAGGACAGGCAGGCGGCGCTCACGCGCCAGAGCGAGACAGAGCCGGTCGCCGAGCGACAGGCCTAGATGAGAGGTCAATGGCCGAAGTGTCGCCGCATCGACGGCTTGGGCGGCGGTGACGGGCGCGATCTCGACCCCGGCTTCGCGGAGCAGCGCGTCGAAGTCGGCGGGCCGTTCTCCACGATGGGCGACAACGCTCAGGGCCTCGGTCAAGTTGACGATCGACATCACCGCACCGGGCAGTCGCCGAGCGATCTCGTCAGCCTTCGGTTCATTGTAGATCACAGCCAGAACGGCGGAAGCGTCGAGGACGATCACTCCTCGCCCCAATCCTTGAGGCGATTAGCGAGGAATTCATCGACCACGCCCTTGGCCGCCTCTGGGCCGCCGACGGCTGCTATCGCGCGCGCCTGCAAGGCCCGCAGGCGCTCCCAGTCGATGTCCTGGGCGGGTGCGGCGTCCAGCGTCTCGATCAGCAGGCGCGCCTCGGCCTCCATCGACCGCCGGTTCTCGGCGGCGCGGCGACGCAGGGCGTCGTGGGCGCTCTCGGAAATGTTGCGGATGGTCAGAGTCGGCATGCTGTCATTGTAAGCAATGCTAGCATTGCATTCAAATCGTTTCACTTGAGCCCGCATGACCTTGGCACTACGTCCGAGGCCACACAGGGAGACTGGCATGGACGGCGGCAACGAGGCCCCCAATGGGCCGAGACTGATTACGGAAGGCGAATGGGCGGGCTGGCGCTTCTGGGGCGACAGCGACCCGTTCGAGGCGCAGTCCGGCCCTTACTACTTCCGCGAGGAAGAGGACGGCTCGATCCGTTGCGCCTTCCGGGCCGAAAAGAAACACATGAACGGCGGCGGCTTCATGCACGGCGGCTGCATGATGACCTTCGCCGACTTCGCCCTGTTCGCCCTGGCCTGGCGCGAGTTGGAGAACACCCACGCCGTGACCGTCAGCCTCGGCGGCGAGTACGTCGGCCCGGCCCACGAGGGCGACCTGGTCGAATGCACCGGCGAGGTGGTGAAGTCCGGCAAGTCGATGGTCTTCGTGCGCGGCCTGATCTCCACCGGCGGCGAGCCGATGATGACCTTCTCCGGCGTCATCAAGAAGGTCGCGCGGAGGCTCTGACAGTGGCGCTCGAACCGGCTGCGCCGCAGGACATCCCGGCGATCATGGCGATCGAGCGCCTGCCCGGCTACGACGTCTTCATCGGGGCCTTCGAGGCGGAGGAGCACGCCCGCCACATGGCGTCCAGCGACGCCCGCTACCTGGTCTGGCGCGAGCACGGCGAGGTGCTGGCCTTCGCCATCCTGATGAAGCTGGACAACCCGCACGGCGTCGTCCTGCTGAAGCGGCTGGGCGCGGTTCACGCCGGCGAGGGCCTCGGCCGTCGGCTGGTTCCGGCCATCGTCGACCATGTGTTCGAGACCACCGGCTGCAATCGGCTGGAGCTGGGCGTCTCCGAGGAGAATCCGCGCGCCCAGCACGTCTACCGCCGCGAGGGCTTCGTCCACGAAGGTACGTTGCGCGAGGTGCATCGCCACCCCGACCGCTACGTCTCGTCGCTGCTGTTCTCGATGCTGCGCCGCGAGTGGGAAGCCCTCCCCCGCCGCCGGGCCGGCTGAGGCCCTGACGCTCGCCGAACAAAGATCGGCCGGACCATTGCGCCACATTCTCGCCACACCCATTTCTCGGTCAGAGAGAAGGGACGACGATGAAGAACCTGATGACCTTGGCGCTCGCCAGCGTCAGTCTGGTCGCGACGATCTGGATGACCGTCGCGGCCCCCGCGGTCCGCACCCTGGGCTGACCGCCGCCGCCGCGAGGCGCGCCGCCTGCCTCCGCCACGACATCTCCAAGAAATTTCGCCGATCGGCGCGGAGCAGTCTTGACGAGAGGACAGGCGATCATATCTGACACAATGTCAGTTACAGAACGGCGCGCCGGTTGAGGCGTTTCGCCGAGACCAACGGGAGCCCGTCATGCCGAAGATCCTCGTCCTCTACTATTCCAGCTACGGCCACATCGAGACCTTGGCCAAGGCCATCGCCGAGGGCGCGCGTTCGGTCGAGGGCGCCGTCGTCGACATCAAGCGCGTGCCCGAGACGGCGCCGCTGGAAGTCGCCAAGGCCGCCCACTTCAAGCTGGACCAGGAGGCCCCGGTCGCGACCATCGCGGACCTGGAACACTACGACGCCATCATCGTCGGCACGGGCACCCGTTTTGGCCGGATGTCGTCCCAGATGGCCGCGTTCCTCGACCAGGCCGGCGGACTGTGGGCGCGCGGCGCCTTGAACGGCAAGGTCGGCGCGGCCTTCGTTTCGACCGCCACCCAGCACGGCGGCCAGGAGACGACCCTGTTCTCGATCATCACCAACCTGCTGCACTTCGGCATGACCATCGTCGGCCTGCCCTACAGCCACCAGGGTCAGATGAGCCTCGATGAGATCGTCGGCGGCGCGCCCTACGGCGCCACCACCGTGGCCGGCGGCGACGGCAGCCGCCAGCCCTCAGAGATCGACCTCGCCGGCGCCCGCCACCAAGGCGAACTGGTCGCCCAGACGGCGAAGAAGCTGTTCGGCTAAGGCGCCAGCACCACCGACACCGTCTCGACCTGGCGCACGCCGCGGTCGGGGCGGGCGTCGGCGCCGATCACCAGACGCCAGGGCCCTTCGTTCTCCGCGAGGGGCCCTTCGTCTTTCCGGTCGGCCAGGATGATCGGGGCGTCGCGGAAGCTGGGATCGGTTTCGGCCAGCGACAGGACGGCGCGATAGCCGTCCTTGCCGACGACCACGACATAGGCGGCCATCGGCTTGCCGTGCAGGCGCGGCCCCTGGACCACGCCCGCCTCGCGCAGCACCGACGACAGGGTCGTCCCTTCGTAGCCCCGCTTGCCGCCGAGCAGAGCCTTGGCGCGCGGCAGATCCTTCAGCGTCTCCGCCGTGAAGATCGTCGCCTTGCCGTCGGCGTTGGTGACGGTCAGGGTCTGAGACGAGGATTGGGCGCCGGCCGCGACCGGCGCCAGCAGCAGGACCGCCGCGGCCAGCAGGGCGCGCATCAGGCGCCCGTCCCCGCCTTCGCCGCCGGCCGGGCCTGCATGGCCTCGTACCAGCGCTTCACGTTCGGGGCCTCATCCGGGATGGCGAAGCGGGCCATGCGCGAGAAGTCGATCGAGCAGGCGGCCAGGATGTCGGCGATGGTGACGCGATCGCCGCCGATGAACGCGCTCTCGCCCAGCCGGCGCTCGAAGACCTTCAACGCCCGGGTTGCGCCCGCCTTGTTGCTCTCGGCGATCTCGGGGATCTGCTTCTCCAGCGCCGCCAGCGCCGGATGGCTGTGGCGGACCGCCAGCATGAGCGGCGTGGCCAGCATCATCTCGGCGCGGCGGGTCCACATCTCGATGACCGCGGTCTCCTTGGCGTCGCGGCCGAACATGTTCGGCTCGGGGAAGAGACTCTCCAGGTAACGGCAGATGGCGACCGACTCGGTGATGGTGGTCTCGTCGTCGATCTCCAACGCCGGAATGTTGGCCAGGCCCGCCTTGGCCAGGAAGCCGGGGTCGCGGTGCTCCTGTTTGAGGATGTCGAGGTTGATGATCTCGAGCTGATCCTCGACGCCCTTCTCGGCCAGGAACCAACGCACGCGGCGCGGGTTCGGCGCCCGTAGGCTGTCGTAGAGCTTCATAAGCGTTCCCCTTGTTTTTCTTTATTGAATCCCGAACAGCTCACGCGGCATGGCGCCAACGACCGCGGCCGTCATGCAGGTCGCCAGGAAGCCGGCCAACAGGGCCTTCCAGACCATGCCGATGATCTCGCCGCGGCGCTCGGGCATCAGTACGCCCATGCCCGAGACCGTGATGCCCACCGACCCCACGTTGGCGAAGCCGCACAGGGCGTAGGTCATGATCATCCGGGTGCGCTCGCTCATCTGGTCGGCCGGGATCGCGCCCAGCTGGATGAAGCCGATGAACTCGGTGAGCATCAACTTCACGCCGAGCAGATAGCCGGCCTTGCCGGCCTCGCTCCAGTCGACCCCGAGGCTCCAGGCCAGGGGCGAGAAGGCCACCCCCAGGATACGCTCGATGGTCACCGGCTGGCCGCCGATGGCCGGCAGCAGGCTCAGCAGCTCGTTGCCGATGGCGACCAGGGCGACGAAGACGATCAGGATGGCCGAGATGTTCAGCACCACCATCAGGCCGTCGCTGACGCCCTTGGAGATGGCGTCGATGGCGCTGTCGTATTTCAGCAGCGAGGTATAGTCGACGCTCACCCCGCCCTCCCCGCTCTTCTCCGGCACGATCAGCCGGGCCAGCAGAACGCCGGCGGGCGCCGAGACCACCGACGCGACCAGCACATGGGCGGCGGCGTTGGGCAGCACCGACTTCAGGACCGTCGCGTAGGCGACCATGGTCGAGCCGGCGACGGTGGCCAGGCCGACCACCATCATCATGAACAGCTCCGACCGGGTGAGCTTGTCGAGATAGGCGCGGATGATGATCGGCGTCTCGACCATGCCGACGAAGATGTTGGCCGCCGTGGCCGTCGCCGAGGCGCCGCCCATGCCCATGGTCTTGGAGAACAGGAAACCGAAGCCGCGGATGATCCACTTCAGGATCCCCCAGTGCCACAGCAGGGCCGACAGGGCCGAGATCACCAGGATCAGCGGCAGCACCTGGAAGGCGAAGACGAACTGGGCGGCCGGATTCTCGACAGGATAGGGCTGCGGCCCGCCGCCGAGATAGCCGAACACGAACTGGGTGCCGTGCGCCGTGGCCGCGCCCAGGCCGTCGACCGCGTCGCTGATCGCCTTGACCACCCCGCGCGCCGCCGGCAGGCCGAACAGCAGCAGGATCAGGCCGACCTGGACGGCCAGCGCGCCCAGGGCCAGGCGCCAGGGGAAGCGCTTGCGGTCCTCCGACACCAGCCAGCAGACCAGAAGGGTCAGGGCGATCCCGACAAGGCTTTGAGCATTCTCGAGCCGGAACATGAAGTCTCCCCAGGCGCCGAGTCCCCACCCGCGCCTTGTCCGAACGATTGACTACGAAGGCGCCCGACGGCGCAAGGATGCAGTGCGTGGTTCGAACCACGCACTGCGATCGCGCCGGCTACTTCCCGGTCAGTTCCTTCACCAGGGCGTCGCGGCGGTAGATCGTTTTCAGCGCCTCGGTGACGCCCGCCGTCGAGACCACGACGGTGCGGTTGATCGCGCCGTCGTAGCCGTAGGCGCCGCCCAGGCTGTGGATGTTGCCGTCAAAGGCCGCGCCGATCACCTCGCCCTTGGCGTTGACCACCGGCGAGCCGGAGTTGCCGCCGATGATGTCGTTGGTGGTGACGAAGTCGTAGACGGTGTCCAGCTTCAGCCCGGCCTTGGCGTCCAGCCAGCTCTTCGGCAGGGCGTAGGGTTCCTCGCCGGTCGCGCGTTCGAAGGCGCCGCCCAGGGTGGTGAACGGCTCGACGGTGCGGCCGCGATGGGTCCAGCCGGCGACCTTCCCGTAGCTCAGGCGCAGGGTGAAGGTGGCGTCCGGATAGACGCTGTCCCCGTAGGCCGCGAACCGGGCCTTGGCGATCCGCTCGGCGGCGCGGTCGGTCGGACCCGAAACCTTGGCCTCCCAGACCGTACGGACGCCGCGGGCGGCCGGATCCAGCTTCAGGACGAATTGGATCATCGGGTCGTCCGAGGCCTTGATCGCCTCGGCGCCGCCGTCCCACAGGGCCTTGCGGACGGCCGGGTCGGCCAGCTTGCTCTTCACCAGGCGGGCGGCGAGGCCCTCGGGGCTCTCGCGGCCGAGCACAGCGGCCTGGGCCTCCGGATCGGCGGCCAGGTATTCGCGGCTCTTCAGCAGCCAGTGCTCGAGATTGATCTGCTCCAGCGGGAGCTCGACCTTCTTGGCGGTGGTCAGGCCGCGCTCGACGCCGGCCAGTCGGGAGTCGGCGAATTCCGACAGGCGCTCGCCCGAGGCCTTCGGCCGCTCGGCGGCGGCGCGGACCAGGGTGCGGGCCCAGGCGAACAGCTGCGAGCCGCGGCCGGCGTCCGATTCCAGCTGGCGGTAGGCCAGGAAGCTGTCGGCGTAGGCCTTCTGAGCCGCGTCGATCTCGCCCCAGGGATCGCCGATCTCGGCGGCCAGCTTGGGATCGGCGGCGACCTTGGCGCGAAGCTCGGCCTCTTCCCTGCGCTTCATGTCGAGGAAGGCGGCGTCGTTGAGCGTGAACTGCCGGCCGAAGAAGACCTTGTAGCTGTTCTCCAGGCTGAAGATCGGGTCGGCGACCAGACGCTTGGCCTCCCCGTCACGCCGACCGTACTCGATCAGGCGACCGCGCAGCTCGGACCGCTGCAGCTGGGCTGCCGGGATGGTCAGGTCGCGATAGGTTTCCAGCTGCGACACGGTCAGCAGGCGCTCGGTCGAGCCCGGATTGCCCGAGACGAAGGTCGGCTCGCCGGCCTTGGGCGCGCTCGCGTTCCACTTCAGGAAGGTCGGCGTCTTGACGACCTGACCCTTGTCGTAGAGCCGCAGGAAGGCGGCGTCGATGTCGTAGCGCGGGAAGTTGAAGTTGTCCGGGTCGCCGCCGAAGAAGGCCGCCGCGAACTCGGGCGCGAACACCATCCGGACGTCGGTGTAGCGCTGGTAGCGGTACACCACGTACTGCCCGCCGCGGTACAGCGGAATGGTCTGGCAGCGGAAGCCCGCCTCGCCCTTGCAGTTGGCCTGTTCGGCGGCGGCGATCGCGGCGCTGCGGGCCGTGGCGTAGTCCTGGCCGGTCTTGCCGTCGGTGGCGGCGCGGATCTGGTCGGTGACGTCGAAGGTTCCGACCAGGATCTCGGCGGTCATGCCGGGACACTGGCGCTCTTCCGCACGCGTCGCGGTGAGGAACCCGTCCTTCATGTGATCCTTCTCAGGGCTGGACAGCTCCACCAGGCAGTCGACCACGCAGTGGTTGTTGGTCAGCACCAGGCCGTCCTTGGAGACCACCGAGGCCGAGCAGCCGGGCAGCCGCACCGAGGCGGCGCGCATGTGGTCCAGCCAGGGCTTGTCGATCTTGACGCCGTAGGTCGCCTGCACCTTCGCCGAGGGGAAATTCTCGTACGTCCACATGCCCTCGTCGGCGGCGGCGGCCGAGGCGAACGACAGCGCGCCGAGGCAGACGGTCACGGCGAGCGGAGAAACACGGTTCATCGAAAATCCTCGATAGGGGAAGGTTCTGGCGTCTTTAACGACGACGTCGGCGCCCGCAAACCCGTTTTCCGGGGCGCCCCGCAAGGCCTTACCTCGATTTAACTTGGCCAGAACGGGCGCGCCGTACAGAACCTGAGCATCGTTATTCGGGCGTTTCGGGGAGCACCGCACATCATGTCGTTGGCTTTGGCCACACTGATCTTCGAATGGCGGCGCTATATGGCGGCCGTCATGGCGCTGGCGCTGTCCGGCGTCCTGGTCATGTCGATGACCGGCGTCTTCATGGGCATCGGCCAGAGCTTCACGGCCCAGACCGAGCGCTCCAGCGCCGACATCATGGTCATGCGCCCCGGCGCCACCAGCCTGATCAGCGGCCCGTCCGGCCTGCCGCGCCGCTTCGTGCCGCTGGTCTACAACCATCCCGAAGTGCTTGAGGTTCAGCCCTTCGACGGCGCCGGCGGCACCTTCCAGTCGGTCAAGAACTACGACCCGACGATGAGCGCCGCCGATCGGGCCAAACAGGGTGCGCCGAAGCAGAAGTTCGTGATGACCAGCATCATCGACACGACGCCGGGCGCGGTGACCATTCCGACGGACTATTCCCAGGAACTGGTCGACGCCCTGCGCCAGCCCTACACGGTGGCGATCGACGAGACCTCTCTGCCGACCCTGGGCGTGAAGCTGGGCGACAAGGCGCTCTACAACGGCCAGACCGTGACCGTCGTCGGCGTCCTGCGCGGCTATCCGAACATGATGCAGCCGACCATCGTCATGTCGCGCGACACCCTGCGCATGGTCGGCCAGGCCGACACCGGCCCGCGCGTCGGCCCGCTGATGGTCAAGATCAAGAACCCCGCCCGCGCCGCCCAGGTCGCCGCCGATCTCAACAAGATGGGCAACGGCGACTGGAAGGCCTGGACGCGCCAGGAACTCGCCGACGCCAACGCCAACGCGATGTTCGAGGAAGGCATCCTGGTCATCATCATCGGCGGCTGCGTGGTGCTGGGCATCATCATCGGCGTGGCCATCACCTGGCAGACCCTGCGCGGCGCCATCATGGCCAACATCAAGGAGTTCGCCTCCCTGCGCGCCCTGGGGGTCAGCATGGGCAGCCTGCGCCGGATCGTCGTGGAGCTCAGCTTCTGGGTCGGCGTGGTCGGGGTCGCGGCGGCGATCTTCCTGACCTTCTTGATCAAGCTTCTCGCCGCGATGAACGCCGTCGTGATCGGCATGCCGCTGGTCCTGCTGATCATCGTCGGCGGCGGCCTCATCCTCATCGCCATCGGGTCGGGTCTGCTGTCCCTCGGCATCCTCAAGAAAAGCCAGCCGGCGGATCTGCTTCGATGAACAGTCACACCACGGTCCACGGAAAGCACGGCGACTACGCCATCGAGGCGAAGCAGCTGGTCAAGCGTTTCAAGTCGGGCAAGGCCTGGGTGGAAGTGCTCAAGGGCGTCGACTTCGATGCCCGCCACGGCGACCTGACCATGGTCATGGGTCCGTCGGGCTCGGGCAAGTCGACCCTGATCGCCGCCCTGTCCGGCCTGCTGCGTCCGGAAGAAGGCCGCGTCGATGCGCTGGACGTCGACGACCTGTGGAAGCTCTCCACCGGCCGGATCGACAAGTTCCGCCTCGACCACTGCGGCTTCATCTTCCAGGGCTTCAACCTGTTCCCGGCCCTCACCGCCCTGCAACAGGTGCAGACGGTGCTGAAGTACCAGGGGCTGACGCCCGAGCAGGCCAAGCGCCGCGCCACCCAGGCGCTGGAGGAGGTCGGCCTCGGCCACCGCCTGAACCAGCGCCCGGCCGAGCTGTCGGGCGGCGAGAAGCAGCGGGTGGCCATCGCCCGCGCCCTGGCCAAGGACCCGAAGATCCTGTTCGCCGACGAGCCGACCTCGGCCCTCGACGGCGAGAACGGCCAGGTGGTGATCAAGCTGCTGCGGCGCGCGGCCACCGAGCACGGCGCCGCCGTGATCTGCGTGACCCACGACCCGCGCCTGGAGGCCTGGGCCGACCGGGTGATCCACATCGAAGACGGCAAGATCATCGACGATCAGCGCCGCGTCCCCAATCCCGAAGCCACTCTGGCTTCGCACTGACCGATCCTAAGGACCGCAAGCAATGCCCGCTTTTCTGAAGAACAAATGGCTGTGGATCGGCCTGGTGCTGGTGGTGATCGCCGGCGTCGGCGTGACGGCCTTCACCAAGAACCAGGAAGCCAAGAAGGCCGAGGCCGCCGAGGCCGCCAAGAAGAAGGTGGTGAGCCCCTACGCCGCCATCGCCAACGGCAAGGTCGACGTCGAGGGCGGCATCATCCAGGTCGCCGCGCGCCGCGGCGGCGTGGTCAAGGAAGTGCTGGTCCAGGAAGGCGAGCGCGTCGTGGCCGGCCAGATCCTGGCCCGCCAGGAAGACGACGAAGCCCGTCTCGGCCTCGAGCGCGCCCGCGCCGACGTCGCCCAGGCCCAGGCCCAGATCGCCGTGATGCAGGTCAAGCTCGACGCCGCCCGGCGCGAGTACAAGCGCCTGGAAGCCCTGATCGACAACAACTTCGTCGCCCGCCAGAAGATCGACCAGCAGCGCGACCAGATCCGCGACGGCGAGGCCCAGATCGCCGCTCAACGCGCCGCCATCGCCACCCATATGGCCGCCCTGCGCACGGCGGAGTACGCCCTGGAGCAGACCTTCATCCGCGCGCCGACCGCCGGCCGCATCGCTCGCCGCTACGCCAACCCCGGCGCCGGCGCCTCGACCCTGAACGTCTCGACCATGTTCGACCTCGAGCCGGACGCCCCGCGCATCGCCCGCGCCGAGATCGTCGAGAGCGACATCCCGAACATCCAGTCGGGCCAGCAGGTCGAGATCCAGCCGGAAGGCGATCCGTCCAAGACCTATGTCGGCAAGGTCCTGCGCCGGGCGGCGGTGTTCGGCGCCCGCAAGCTGGCCTCCGACGATCCGTCGCAGCGTTCGGACGAGCGGGTGGTCGAGGTGGTCGTGACCGCCGACAACACGCCCCTGCTGATCGGCCAGCGCGTCCTGGTCAAGTTCATGAAGCCGGGCAAGGTCGCCGGCGCCCAGAAGGTCTCGACCCAGGGCGTCCCGGCCGACCGCGCGATGAAGACTCCGGCGCGCGAGAAGTAGGTGAAGGCCGGGGACATGCACCTTGGGTGCGTGTCCCCTCCGAACTCGAAGGGGACACGTACGCGGCGCGTACATGTCCCCTTTTTTCGTTACAGCTTCAGCAGGCGCAGCCGCAGGGCGTTGGCGATCACGCTGACCGAGCTCAGGGCCATGGCCAGGGCCGCCAGCTGGGGCGACAGCAGCAGGCCCAGCGCGGGGTAGAGCACGCCGGCCGCGACCGGCACGCCGGCGGCGTTGTAGAGGAAGGCGAAGCCCAGGTTCTGCCGGATGTTGCCCATCGTCGCCCGCGACAGATGGCGGGCCTTGGCGATGCCGGTCAGGTCGCCCTTCAGCAGGGTGACGCCGGCGCTCTCGATGGCCACGTCGGTCCCCGCGCCCATGGCGATGCCGACGTCGGCGGCGGCCAGGGCCGGCGCGTCGTTGACCCCGTCGCCGGCCATGGCCACGACCGCGCCCTCGCGCTGCAGCCGCTGGACGACCTCGGCCTTGCGTTCGGGCAGGACGTCGGCCTCGACCTCGTCGATGCCCAGGCTGCGGGCGACCGCCTCGGCGGTGACGCGGTTATCGCCGGTCATCATCACGATGCGAACGCCCTCGGCCTTCAGGGCCTTCACGGCCGCCGGCGTCGTCGCCTTCACGGGGTCGGTGATCGCCAACAGGCCCTGCGCCTTTCCGTCCACGGCGACATAGACCACCGTCGCGCCCTCGCGGCGCAGGGCGTCGGTCTCGCCGGACAGGGCCGCGGTTGAAACGCCCAGCTCGTCCAGATAGCGCGCCGCGCCGATCGCGACGCTGCGGCCGTCGACGAAGCCGATGACGCCCTTGCCGATCGGGGAGTCGAAGTCGGAGACCTCGGCCAGCGCCAGGCCCTTGGCCTTGGCCGCTTCGACCACGGCGTGCGCCAGCGGATGTTCGCTGGCCCGCTCCAGGCTCGCGGCCAGGCGCAGCAGCTCGTCCTCTGGGAGGCCGTGGGCGCGCACGCCGGTCAGGGCCGGTCGGCCCTCGGTCAGGGTGCCGGTCTTGTCGACGACCAGGACGTCGACCTTCTCCAGCCGCTCCAGCGCCTCGGCGTCGCGGATCAGGACCCCGGCCTGAGCCCCTCGCCCGACCCCGACCATGATCGACATCGGCGTGGCGAGACCGAGCGCACAGGGACAGGCGATGATCAGCACGCTGACCGCGGCGACCAGGGCGTTGGCGAGCTTCGGCTCGGGCCCGACCGTGGCCCAGACGGCGAAGGCGGCCGCGGCCGCGGCGATCACGATCGGCACGAACCAGCCGGAAACCTTGTCGGCCAGACGCTGGATCGGGGCGCGGCTGCGCTGGGCCTGGGCGACCATCTGGACGATGCGCGACAGCAGGGTGTCGGCCCCGACCTTGTCGGCCCGCATGACGAAGCCGCCGGTCTGGTTGATCGAGCCGCCCACCAAGGCCGAGCCGGTCTCCTTGAGCACCGGCATGGACTCGCCGGTGACCATCGACTCGTCGATGTGGCTGCGGCCCTCGACCACCTCGCCGTCGACCGGGACCTTCTCGCCCGGCCGCACCCGCAGGCGGTCGCCGGGGTGGATCTGCTCGATGCCGACCTCGGTCTCGACGCCGTCGGCGCCGATGCGCAGCGCGGTCTTGGGGGCCAGGTTCAGCAGGGCCTTGATGGCCCCGCTGGTCTTCTCGCGGGCGCGCAGCTCCAGCACCTGGCCGAGCAGGACCAGGACGGTGATCACCGCCGCGGCCTCGAAATAGATCGGCGGCGCCCCGCCGTGCCCCCGGAAGGTATGCGGCAGGATGTCGGGGAACAGGGTCGCGACCAGGGAGTAGACGTAGGCCGTCCCCGTCCCCAGCGCGATCAGGGTGAACATGTTGAGGCTGCGATGGACCAG